>JANPAZ010000462.1:0-1522 GCA_031430225.1 Rhodoferax sp.
GAGAATGTGGCCAGACTGGGCTTCATTGCGAAAGTCGAGCATGGAGGCCAGCGTGGTGCTCTTGCCCGCACCGGTGGCGCCCACCATTAGCAGCAAGCCACGCTTCTCCATGATCAGATCGCCCAGAATCATGGGAACGGCCAGCGAATCCAGCGGGGGAATCGAATTTGGGATGAAGCGGACCACCGCAGCGATAGAGCCGCGCTGGCGCATGCCGCTGACCCGAAACCTGCCTACGCCCGGAATCGGAAAACCCATGTTGAGTTCGCCCGTTTCGTCAAGCTCAGTGATGCGCTCGGCAGGCAGCACCTCGGCCAGCAGATTGCGCGGGGCCTCAGGCGGCAACAGCTGTGCATTGATGGGCACGCACTGGCCGTTGATCTTGATCAGCGCCGGGGAGTGGGCCGACAGATAGACGTCAGACGCCTTCTTCTCCGCCATGAGCCGCAGAATGCGCTCCATCGTGCCTGGGGTGCCGGTGGTTGCCATGGTTCAACTCCCTGAAACTGTCAAAAAAACGTGATTGCAAGTGAAGGTCAATCGGGCCGGTCAATCGCGCAGCAGTTCGTTCAGGCTGGTGGTGGCGCGGGTCTTGGCGTCCACGCGCTTGACGATCACAGCGCAATACAGGCTGTATTTGCCGCCGGCCTTGGGCAGATTGCCGGACACGACAACCGAACCCGCCGGGATTCGGCCATAGGAAACGGTATCGGCCTCGCGGTCGTAAATGGGTGTGCTTTGACCGATGTAAACGCCCATCGAGATCACCGAGTTTTCCTCAACCACCACGCCTTCGACCACTTCGGATCGGGCACCGATGAAACAGTTGTCCTCAATGATGGTGGGGCCGGCCTGCACGGGCTCCAATACGCCGCCAATGCCCACGCCGCCGCTCAAATGCACGTGCTTGCCAATCTGGGCACATGAGCCCACCGTGGCCCAGGTGTCGACCATGGTGCCTTCGTCCACATACGCGCCAATGTTCACGTAAGAGGGCATCAAAATCGCACCCTTGGCGATGTAGCTGCCGCGTCGCGCCACGGCAGGGGGCACCACGCGCACGCCGGTGGCTTTCATTTCCGCTTCGCTGAGGTGAGAGAACTTGGTCTGCACCTTGTCATAAAAGCCCAGCTCGCCGGCCTTCATGATCACGTTGTCTTTCAGGCGAAAACTCAGCAACACGGCCTTCTTGATCCACTGGTGTACGGTCCACTGGCCAACACCCTCACGCGTTGCGACGCGCAATGAGCCATTGTTGAGTTGGCTGATGACGTGCTCCACGGCATCCACGACCTCCTTGGGTGCGGCGGCGGGGGACATGCTGGCGCGGTTTTCCCACGCGGCGTCAATGATTTGCTGAAGTTGTTGGGTCATGAAAAGTGATTCCTGTTTTTCAGGTTTTGGATTTGACAAATTGAACAATACGGTGTGCAGCGGCCAGGCATTCAGCCGTTTCAGCCACCAGCGCCATGCGGATTCGCCCGGCACCGGGGTTGTGGCCACCGGCTTCGCGGGCCAGATA
>JANPAZ010000463.1:0-50356 GCA_031430225.1 Rhodoferax sp.
CGCCAGGCCAGACCCTCGGCGATCGCGGTCTTGCCCACGCCTGCTTCGCCCACCAACAGCGGGTTGTTTTTGCGGCGGCGACACAGGATTTGAATGACCCGCTCCACCTCGTACTCGCGCCCGATCAACGGGTCGATCTTGCCGTCTTTGGCCAGCTGGTTGAGGTTGACGGTGTACTGCTCCAGCGGTGATTGCTTCTCGTTCTTCTCGCCACCACCGGCCTCCTCGCCCTCACTCTGGGTTTCACCAGACTTGGAAGGCTCGGGTGGGTCGCTTTTCTTGATGCCGTGGGCAATGAAATTCACCACGTCCAGGCGCGTCACGCCCTGCTGATGGAGGTAGTACACGGCGTGCGAATCTTTTTCACCAAAGATGGCCACCAGCACATTGGCACCGGTCACTTCTTTTTTGCCGCTGCCCGTGGATTGCACGTGCATGATGGCACGCTGAATGACGCGCTGAAATCCCAACGTGGGCTGCGTATCGACGTCATCAGACCCCGCCACCTGGGGCGTGTTGTCCTTGATGAAGTTTGCCAACGACTTGCGCAGGTCGTCAATGTTGGCTGAGCAGGCGCGTAGTACCTCGGCGGCGCTGGGGTTATCCAGCAAGGCAAGCAGCAGGTGCTCCACCGTGATGAACTCGTGGCGCTGTTGGCGCGCCTCCACAAACGCCATGTGCAAACTAACTTCCAATTCCTGGGCAATCATGTGATTTCCTTATGCCTTGCTTTGATGCTTGACGTTATGGTTGATGACTAACTGTAATCCGATTTCAATGCCTGCGATGCACTGCCTCTGCATTCGCCTAAAACTCGACCGGCTCGCTGACACATTTCAAAGGGTGCCCCGCCTTGTTGGCCGCTTCAAGCACCTGATCCACCTTGGTCGCGGCGACATCTTTCGAATAGACACCACAAACCCCTTTCCCGTCCAGGTGGATCTTCAGCATGATCTGGGTGGCGGTCTCGATATCCTTGCTGAAAAATTCCTGAATCACCACCACCACAAATTCCATAGGCGTGTAGTCATCGTTAAGCATGACCACCTGGTACATCTGCGGCGGTTTTACCTTTTGTGTTCGCCTCTCAAGAACGACGGAGCCTCCGCCATCCTGGTCGGGTTGCTGAATGGGCGGCGTGCTCGGCCTGTCGGGTGCTTTAGCGGGAAGTTTGGTAGCCATGAAATGATTCTATCGAGGGCGCCAAATCGCTGCCTTACCCCCATGAATTGGAGACAACTTTTCGACATTCAAGCAACAAATTTAAATAAACCGCCCCGAAGTGTTTTCGCAAGGCGGTTTTTGCAGACCCTGGCTATCGCATAGCCAGCGCAGTTTGGTTACATGTTGTCGATCATGACTTGGCCAAAGCCCGAGCAGCCCACCTGCGTGGCCCCGTCCATCAGACGGGCAAAATCGTAGGTCACTCGTTTGCTGAGGATCGACTTCTCCATTGCACTGATGATGAGGCTGGCAGCTTCCTTCCAACCCATATGGCGCAGCATCATCTCGGCCGAAAGGATCTCGGAGCCAGGGTTGACATAGTCTTTGCCTGCGTACTTGGGAGCCGTGCCATGCGTCGCTTCAAACATGGCGATGGTGTCGCTCAAGTTGGCACCGGGCGCAATGCCGATACCACCTACCTGCGCGGCCAAGGCGTCCGACACGTAGTCGCCATTCAGGTTGAGTGTGGCAATCACGCTGTATTCAGCAGGGCGTAACAGAATTTGTTGCAGGAAAGCGTCCGCAATCACGTCCTTGACGATGATGTCCCGGCCTGTATTCGGATTCTTGAATTTCATCCAGGGGCCGCCATCGATCAATTCGGCGCCAAATTCTTTCTGGGCCAGGGCGTAGGCCCAGTCACGGAAGCCGCCTTCGGTGAACTTCATGATGTTGCCTTTGTGAACAATGGTCAGACTGGGCTTGTCATGGTCGATGGTGTACTGCAGGGCCTTGCGCACCAGGCGTTCCGTGCCCTCAATGGAAACCGGCTTGATGCCAATGCCAGACGTATTGGGAAAACGGATCTTCTTGACGCCCATTTCGTCCTGGAGGAATTTAATCAGCCTTTTCGCCTTATCAGATTTGGCCTCAAATTCGATCCCGGCATAAATGTCTTCCGAGTTTTCTCGAAATATCACCATATTGGTCTTCTGGGGCTCTTTAACCGGAGACGGCACGCCTGCAAAATACTGAATGGGCCGCAAACACACGTACAGATCGAGTTCCTGGCGCAGCGCCACATTCAGGCTGCGGATACCGCCCCCCACGGGGGTGGTCAGAGGCCCCTTGATGGAGACCACGTAGTCTTTGACAGCCTGCAGTGTTTCTTGGGGCAACCAGACATCCGGTCCGTAGACTCTGGTGGCCTTTTCCCCAGCGTATACCTCCATCCAGTGGATCTTTCTGCCGCCGCCATAGGCTTTGGCCACAGCCGCATCGACCACTTTCAACATGACGGGCGTGATGTCTACACCCGTACCGTCCCCCTCAATAAATGGAATGATCGGTTGGTCTGGCACATTGATCGAGTTGTCCGCGTTGACGGTAATCTTCTGGCCCTGGGCAGGCACTTTGATGTGCTGATACATGTGGAGAATCTCCGAAAATTGATGGAAATCTGGCGCTTGAGCGGGGCCTGAAGGCTGGAAAAAGCCTGAAAAAGTCAGGGGTTGTGCTTGAGATCAACCGATTTTTAATTCTAGTCTCAAAAAAAATCCAGAATTGTGTCAACCGCACCCAAACCACCCCCGTTACGGATGAGCCTTCTGGCTTGTCAGGAGGGAAATTTTTGAAATACCGTACTCCAAGGAAATTGAAATGAACAAAGTTCTCGCCGCCCTGATCGCTGGTCTCTTCGCCGTTGGCGCATTCGCGCAAGCTGCTGCTCCTGCTGCCAAGCCTGCTGCTGCACCTGCCGCCGCTGCTGCTCCAGCTGCTGCTGCCGCACCTGCTGCTGCTCCCGCTGCAAAGATGGAAGCCAAGGCTGACGCAAAGGCCGACGCCAAGAAGATGAAGGAAGAAAAAGCTGCTGCTGCCAAGGCTGCCAAAGCTGAAAAAGCTGCTGCTGCCAAGAAGATGAAAGAAGAAAAAGCTGCTGCCAAGAAAGCCGCCAAAGCTGACAAGCCTGCTGCCAAGAAAGAAGAAGCCAAGAAGTAATTCTTGACCCTTTGAAAAAAGCCCGCATCAGCGGGCTTTTTTTTGCTTGATTCACAATATCGCCATGAAACACCTCACCGCCACCCTTCTATTGGCCAGCAGCATGCTGTCGGGTACTGCCCATGCCCAAGATGCGCCACAAATGGATCTGCCCCGCGTCAAGATCTCTGCAGGCATGCATCAGATTACGGCACAAGTAGCGCAGTCTCCGGAACAACGCTCGACAGGGCTGATGCATCGCAAGGACATGCCCCAGGCTGAAGGGATGCTGTTCATATTTGAGCAGCCGACCCAGCAATGTTTCTGGATGAAGAACACCCTGCTCCCGTTGACGGCAGCCTTTGTGGCCGATGACGGCACCATCGTCAATCTGGCGGATATGAAGCCCCAGACGACCGATTCTCATTGCTCATCAAAGCCAGTGCGATATGTGCTCGAAATGAATCAGGGCTGGTTTGCCAAAAAGGGGCTCAAGGCAGGATTCAAGCTCGGTGGTCAGCCGTTTGAGGCGACGAAATGAATCATCGACCAGGCTAACGAATTTGGTACATCTTGGCTACGGGTGCCAGACGCGACAACGCAAGCAGTCCGTCAACAGGGCAAGGTGTCGCTGAGACACTCTCGCCATGTTTTTGAACAAAATCAGGCGAAGTTCGCCTCGGCAAATCCCCAGTTAACCAGCTTGTCCAGGAAGGTTTCGACAAACTTGGGTCGCATATTGCGGTAATCGATGTAGTAGGCGTGCTCCCACACATCAACCGTCAGAAGTGCCTTGTCGGCGGTGGTCAGCGGCGTGCCCGCTGCACCCGTGTTCACGATGTCTACCGTGCCATCTGCCTTTTTGACCAACCAGGTCCAGCCGGAGCCGAAGTTGCCCACGGCGCTCTTCACAAACGCTTCCTTGAAAGCGGCGTAGGTGCCCCACTTGGCATTGATGGCGGCAGCCAGCGCGCCAGTAGGCTCGCCACCACCGGCGGGCTTCATGCAGTTCCAGAAAAACGTGTGATTCCAGATCTGTGCCGAATTGTTGTAGACACCACCACTGGACTTCTTGATGATTTCTTCAAGCGTCATGGACTCAAACTCGGTACCTTTTTGCAGGTTATTGAGATTGACCACATAGGCGTTGTGGTGCTTGCCATGGTGAAATTCCAGCGTCTCTTTGGAGTAGTTGGGGGCCAGTGCGTCAATCGCGTAAGGCAGTGCGGGCAGGGTGTGTTCCATGGATTTCCTCTGGGGTGAATGAGTCGGGACGTCGGATTGTAGAAACTTTCTTGAAGCTGTTCAGGAAACTGTCAGATCAACCGTGCCGTCGGCAAGGGTGGCCCGTAGCGCCTGACCGGTGTGGACTTGGGTGACATTCGTGATCGAATGGCCCTGGGCATCCGCCAGCCAGGCATAGCCCCGTTGCAACACGAGCGATGGGTCGAGCAGGCCGAGCCGCAGCTCCGCCCGGTCCAGTCGTTCCTTCTTCAAGGCCAGGCCGCGCCCAAAATTTCGAGGAATTTGGGTGCCATGCCCTCGTAGAACCTGATTACTTTGCTGCAAATACTGTAGCAATGCGAAACGAAGCCTTTGTTCCGTGGTGCCCAGCAAGAGGCGCTGGCGGTTCGCCAGAGCAGAGGGTCGCCCCAATCGCGACGCACTGGCATCCAGCCGCTGGCTCTGCGTATCGATTTTTCGCAGCACAGCGTCCCGCAGACGAGACTCGACGGTAGCCACGACCCCCAACCACACCTCGCGCGGCTGCGCAACCAGTTCAGCAGCGGCGGTCGGCGTGGGAGCCCGCAAATCGGCGACAAAGTCAGCAATGGTGAAATCCGTTTCGTGACCCACACCACTCACGACGGGCACCGGGCTTTGCGCGATGGTCATGGCCAGGTTTTCGTCATTGAACGCCCAGAGATCTTCTATGGAGCCACCGCCGCGCACCAGTAGGATCACGTCGACCACTGGGGTTAAATCGGGTCCCGGGCCAGGTTCTGCCTGCGTGAGCTGGTATAGCTTTGATAGCGCCTGACTGATCTCCCGCGGCGCACCGGAACCTTGCACCAAAGCCGGCGCCACCACCACGGGAATGTGCGGCACCCGGCGACGCAGCGCGGTGATCACGTCATGCAATGCGGCTGCACCCAACGAGGTCACCAAACCAATGGCCCGCGGCATAAGCGGCAGGTCTCGCTTTCTCTGTGCATCAAACAGCCCTTGCCCTTCAAGTTTGGCTTTGAGTTTGAGAAATTGTTCAAATAGCGCGCCCTGGCCCGCCCGACTCATCGATTCAACGATCAATTGGAGATCCCCGCGTGGCCCGTAGACGTCCAGGCGCCCGCGCAGGTCGACCAGTTCACCGTCCCGCGGGGCGAAATCCAGCATGCCTGCAGAACGCCGGAACATGGCACAGCGAATCTGACCCGTTTCGTCCTTCAGTGAAAAGTAACAATGCCCGCTGGCTGCGCGTGAAAACCCCGAAATCTCGCCGCGCACCGCAACCGGGTTGAACCTGGCGTCCAGTGCATCAGAAATGGCGCGGCATAGCGCCCCAACCTGCCAGATTCGCGGCGCCATTACTGATAAGTTCAGTTCAGACATCAATGCAACCGCGGCCTGGCACCGCTTTTCCAGTGGGAATACTCCACAGAGAAAACAGAATGGCTGAATTCACCCAGAAACCCCGGGAAACGCACGGGAATGCGTTGAATAGTGTTGATTTCATTTGAGTTTTTGCTGCCCAATTTGTCATCGATTTGTCACAAGCCCGCACTGGCGCGGGCTGGCGACGTGTGCCCACCCAGTTGTTCACAAAGTTATCCACACATTCTGTGGGAGAACGTCGCACTTGAAATGATTGCCGCGCTAACTCGGTAATGCGCAAAAATCCCTCACTGTGTGGGCCATAATCGCGAAGCATTTCATCTGCGCGGAGAGTTCCATTGTTTTCAATCATACAAGCCGCAGGCTGGCCCATCTGGCCACTGGTCGCCTGCTCCATTCTTGCGATGGCGCTCGTCATTGAACGCTTCCTGAGCCTGAAAACTTCAAAGGTTGCGCCGCCCAAACTGCTGGAAGAGGCGTTGAGCGTTTCCCGCACCGCGGTCCCCTCGGTGGATGTTGTGGCGCAACTGGAGCAAAACTCCGCCCTTGGCGAAGTACTGGCCAGCGGATTTCGTGCACTGAACGCCAACCCTCGATGCAGCGAGGCGGATTTGCGTGCCACCATGGAAGGTGCCGGACGGGTTGTTGCCCATCGCCTGGAGCGTTACCTTAGCGCATTGGCCACCATTGCATCGGCGGCCCCGTTGATGGGGCTATTTGGCACCGTCGTGGGCATGATCGAAATTTTCGGCTCCCAGTCGCCCGCAGGCGGCGCAACCGGCGGCAATCCGGCGCAACTGGCGCATGGCATCTCGGTCGCGCTCTACAACACTGCGTTTGGCCTGATTGTGGCCATTCCCTCCCTGATCTTCTGGCGCTACTTCCGTGCACGCGTTGACGAATATTTGTTGACGCTCGAGCTGGCCTCCGAGCGCTTGGTCCGCCATCTGAATACGCTGCGGAAATAATCGGATGACCCGCACGGTCGCCCATTTTGTGTGGCTCCTTGCCCCCCGAGGGGGTCGCATGTCGCCTTGGCGTGGCCCGGCGGCGAAACAACTTTGCGTCTGAAAGTCCAAGTTCATGAATTTCCGTTCGCGCCCGAAGGAAGAGCCCGAGATCAATCTGATCCCATTCATTGACGTGTTGCTCGTGGTACTGATCTTTCTGATGTTGTCAACAACGTACAACAAGTACACCGAGCTGCAGCTCAAGCTGCCGGTGGCAGATACGGACGCACAGCGAGATTACCCCAAGGAGTTGCTGGTTACCGTGAGCAGCGAAGGCGTGTACGGCGTTAACCGCATCCCGGTGGCGGGCCGCAGTCTTGAAGCCCTGTCCAGTGCGCTGACTGAAGGGGCCAAGGCCGGTAAGGAGACTGTCGTCGTGATCAGTGCCGATGCCAGTGCCCGCCATCAAGCCGTCGTCACCGTGATGGAAGCTGCGCGACGCAGCGGCTTGAACCAAATCACCTTTGCGACGCAGTCTTCGGCACAAGCCGGAAAGAATTAAGCTGATGGACGGGCCGTCGCAGCCGGCTGCGCTGCCGCCCGACCCCGTCGCGCCATCGCTCAGTGCCGCAACTCAAGAGATGCTGCGACGCGCCTGGGTCCACCGTGGTCTCCTGGCTTGGCTTCTGTGGCCCCTCTCGCTTTTGTATGGTTTGGCCGTTGCCGTGCGACGGTGGGCGTTCAAAAAGGGACTTCAGGAGACTGTTCGCGTGCCCGCTAGCGTCATCGTGGTGGGCAACGTGGTCGCGGGCGGTACCGGAAAGACGCCCGTGGTGATGGCGTTGGTCCACCACTTGCAGGCGAGCGGCCTGACCGTCGGCGTGGTTTCGCGCGGTTACGGGCGCAGCACGCGGGACTGCCGCGAAGTGCACGCCAGCGCTGGCGTGCGAGATGTCGGTGACGAGCCCGTCCTGATTCACCGCGCGACGGGCGCTCCTGTTTTTGTCGCCATCCAGCGGGCTGAGGCAGCGCAGGCGCTATTGGCCAAATACCCGAAAACCGATGTGATTGTGTGTGACGATGGACTGCAGCACTATGGCTTGCAGCGCGATCTGGAGATTTGTGTGTTTGATGACCGGGGCATTGGCAATGGGTTTTTGCTGCCCGCCGGCCCTCTGCGTGAACCCTGGCCCAGGCGCGCCATCAGCAGCCACACAACGTTGAGCTCGCTCGGTCCGCCGCTTTGGAAACCTGTCGAAACCCTGCTGCTACACACCGCCGAGCATCCCGCTTTACCGGGAGGTTTCATGGTCAAACGCACATTGGCAAACCATGCCCTGCGATCTGACGGCAGCACTGTCTCGTTGGATAAACTCCGGGCTCAGCCGCTGGTCGCGCTGGCTGCCATTGCCCAGCCGGAGAAGTTTTTTGCCATGCTGCGAGCCCAGGGTTTGACACTGGCACACACCGTAGCCCTACCAGATCACTACGATTTTAATAGCTGGAAATGCCCATTCCACGAGGGCCTACCAGTGATTTGCACAGAGAAAGATGCGGTAAAACTGTGGCAAGGGCAAACTCAGGCCTTGGCCGTTCCCCTGGTCGTCAGGCTGGAGCCGGAATTTCTATCCGCCGTTGATTCAACGCTGACAAAGTTATCATTCCCACATGGACACTCGACTGCTTGAACTGCTGGTTTGCCCCGTCACTAAAGGCCCGCTGGAATATGACCGTGAGAAGCAGGAACTGCTCTCACGCAGCGCCCGGCTTGCCTACCCGGTGCGCGATGACATTCCCATCTTGCTTGAAAACGAAGCGCGGGTCATGACCGATGAGGAGTTGGGGCTGTGAACGCAGGCCTGGCGGCTGACTCTCCCTACACCATCCTGATTCCGGCACGGCAAGCGTCAACCCGCTTGCCCAACAAGCCGCTCGCCGACCTGGGTGGCATACCCATGGTGGTGCGCGTGGCGCAGCGGGTTACGCCTGAAGCTGTGGCGGGCAAGCCGTCAACACGGGTCGTCGTTGCGTGTGACAGTGAAGAGATCATGTCTGCGTGTGCTGCCCACAATGTTGAAGCCGTGCTGACCAGCACAAATCATCCGTCAGGTAGCGACCGCCTTGCCGAGGCCTGCACAATTCTGGGCCTGCCTGACGAGCACATCGTGGTGAATGTGCAAGGCGACGAACCCCTGATGGACCCTGCCCTGGTCGATGCCGTGGCCAAACTATTGGGGACCCGGTCCGAAGCCAGCATGAGCACGGCGGCACATCCGATTGAGAGCCTCGCAGAATTTCAAAACCCCAATGTCGTCAAGGTCGTGCTGGACGCGGCGGGGCTGGCTCTGTATTTCAGCCGCGCCGCCATTCCTTTCGCCCGCGATCTGGCCGCCCAGGATTGGTGGGCACCCCAGGCCAAAGCTGCGGTGCCGGCGGGAATCAGCCCTTTGCGGCACATTGGAATCTATGGCTACCGCGTCGGTTTCCTGCGCGCATTTCCCAAGCTGCCTCAAGCACCGGTCGAGATCACGGAGGCACTCGAGCAAATGCGGGCCTTATGGCATGGGCATCGCATTGCCGTGCATGTGACTGCAAACGCACCAGGCCCGGGCGTGGACACCCCTGAGGACCTTGAGCGGGTGAGACAGTTGATTCGCAGTTAAGCCTTGAAATGCCGTCAGGAAAACGCAGGCCTTCACGTGCTATTCTTGCCCTCAATGAAGCGCTGCGGATTGCCCGTTCCAATGGGGCTGCCAGCAGCGTCGCCTAGTTTTAAATTGACCCGAGGAATTCCATGAGACTCATATTGTTGGGCGCACCCGGTGCCGGCAAGGGCACGCAAGCCACCTTCATCTGCCAGAAGTACGGCATCCCGCAAATCTCCACAGGTGATATGTTGCGTGCAGCAGTCAAGGCGGGAACACCATTGGGCATTGAAGCCAAAGCGGTGATGGATTCTGGCGGTCTGGTCAGCGACGGGCTGATCATCAATCTGGTGAAAGAACGACTCTCTCAGGCAGACTGCGCCAAGGGCTTTCTCTTTGACGGGTTTCCGCGTACGCTGCCACAGGCTGACGCGATGAAGGCGGCTGGAGTCAACCTGGATTACGTGCTTGAAATCGACGTACCGTTTGACGCCATTATTGAACGCATGAGCGGCAGGCGTTCGCACACCCCATCGGGACGCACCTACCACGTCAAGTTCAACCCGCCCAAGGTGCCAGGCAAGGATGACGTCACCGGCGAGCCATTGATCCAGCGCGATGACGACAAGGAAGAAACCGTGAAGAAGCGCCTGGATGTCTACAGCGCACAAACACGCCCTCTGGTTGCCTACTACTCCGACTGGGCCAAGTCTGATCCCGCCGCCGCACCCAAATACCGCGCGATCAGCGGTATGGGCAGCGTAGACGACATCACTTCCCGTGCATTTGCTGCGCTGACGAGCTGACCGTCTGCTGCATCAAATCAGCGAAAGCATCAGGGCGATCCGTGCTTTCACGGGTGAAAGTCCCTGAGAGTCCGGAAACGGGTTGCCCGGAGCCGACAAGATACGGCCCTCAGCACAGCGGGTAGCACGCACCACACGAATGCCGTCGGCCTGCGCTCGCTTGAGTGCAGCTTCCAGTTCACGGTGAATGGTTCCGTTGCCCGTCGCCGCCACGACGATGCCGCGCACCGGAGCTTTGTACCCCGATAGTCTTTGGGACAGCAGTGCGTCAATGAGCCCGGCGCAAGCGCCGGCATGACTCATCACAATTTCAACCCGTGGCCAATGCATCTGAGATGCTATATTTTCAATAGCAAAGTGTGGACGTTCCATGCCGGGTGCAGGCCAGTTTCTCAACAAACGTATGGCGCCCTCCTCTACATAACCCACCGGGCCGCCATCGCCCGAATCAAAAGCGTTCAGCCGGTAAGTGTGGATCTTTTGAACGTCCGTTGCGCTGTGCACCGTGCCCGCACAGACGGCCACGACACCTGCAGCGCCCGGCGTCAAGGCAACTGCCACAGCATCCAACAAATTCTGGGGGCCATCTGGCGCAATCGCCGTAGCAGGACGCATTGCGCAGGTCAACACCACGGGCTTGCTCGTCAGCTGCGCCACGGGCAATACAGCGTGAAGGAAATAGGCCGTTTCCTCCAGGGTATCAGTGCCATGCGTAATGACCACGCCTTTCACATCGGGCTGTGACAAACACAGCCCCACCCGACCCGCCAGAGCCTGCCAGACGGCAAAACTCATGTCTTTGCTGTCAAGCTGCGCGATCTGCTCAGAGATCAGCTCACAACCAAGCTTTGCCAGCGCCGGTACTGCTTGAACCAACTGCGCCACACCCACTTGTGCAGCGGCGTAACCAATGTTGTCAGTCACAGACGAAGCCGTCCCTGCAATCGTGCCGCCTGTGCCAAGGACGATCACCTTATTGTTCATTTTTTGCGACATGACTTGCAAACTTTTCAAAACTGGTTAAAAATACAGTTACTGGTTATTAAGCCAGTATCCAAAGGAACTCACCATAGTTCCGGCGAATGTATCCCGTCATGACGGTTACCAAGGAGTCAATATGATCGACTTGCCCAGCTTTCAGGTGAAACTCACCGCCCGCCAGCAGCAGATCCTGGATCTCATCCAGAGCGCTATTGCCCGCACCGGTGCGCCGCCCACACGGGCCGAAATCGCCACCGAACTTGGATTTAAATCGGCGAACGCTGCCGAGGAACACTTGCAAGCACTGGCTCGCAAGGGCGTCATCGAACTGGTCAGTGGCACCTCGCGCGGCATTCGACTCAAAAGCGACGCGCTGCGTTCTATCAATGAATCCCGCAACAAACAATTTTCTCTGCCTTTACCCGGCTTGGCCCAGTTGGCGCTGCCGCTCATTGGCCGGGTCGCGGCTGGTTCTCCCATTCTCGCGCAGGAGCACGTCGACCAGACCTACTACGTTGAAAACAGCCTGTTTCAACGCAAGCCCGACTATCTGCTCAAGGTGCGTGGCATGTCCATGCGCGACGCGGGCATCATGGACGGCGACTTGCTGGCTGTGCAAGCCACAAAAGATGCGAAAAATGGCCAAATCGTGGTGGCACGACTGGGCGACGAAGTCACCGTCAAACGGTTCAAACGCAATAAACACCTAATTGAGTTACACCCTGAAAACCCCGATTACCAAACCATTGTGGTTGAACCGGGCGAGCCGTTTGAAATTGAAGGCCTGGCTGTGGGCCTGATCCGTAACACCATGCTGATGTAAGACCCAGGCAGTCCCAACTTCTCTCATTCATTTCGAATTAAAAGGTCACCCATGAGCATTGCCGCATTTTCCACACCCGGGATATTGGCACCCTTTCAGGCATTTTTTCACTGGCTCGTGACAGACGCAGTTCCTGTTGTGCGACCGGCGTCAGACCAAAGTCCTGGGTCGCTACAAAAATATCGTCATGGCGATGTTGCCTCGATTGGAAGGCGTGGCCATCCTAGGCCTTTGATTGACACAGGCTGCAGACCTTTGAATCCTGCCACACAACAATCAGCGACCCGCCGTGCCACCCCCACACCGGCTTTGCGAAAACCGCCTTGCGCCGTGCGGATGGTTCGTGTGGTTGAGGCAGGCCAGGCACCGGCAAGCGCGGGACGCATGGTCATCTCCGGGCGCATGGCAGATGTCTGCGCTGAGCTCGACAGACTGGCCTCGCGCGAGGGCGGCCATCACTGATCAACATCACAAAATGTCAAAGTGCCTTTTGACTTTGATGGACATAATTTATCAGGCCTCAGGCTCCAGCACATCTCAGGATGCAGACCCCATCAAGTAATCGCGCTTGCCCAAGTCAACACCGTTGTTCCTCAACATAGCGTAAGCGGTCGTGACGTGAAAGTAAAGATTGGGAAGCATGTTGTGCTTCAGGTAAGCCTCCCCCGCCATCGTCCGCGTCGCGTCTTTGCCGACCGGCAACGTGATGTCTTTGGTTTCTGTTCCGTCGAGCTTGTCGTGCGGCACTGAAGCAAGGAAATCCAGCGTCTTCCGGATGCGCGCCTTCAAATCAGACAGCGTGATTTCATTGTCTTCAAACTTCGGTGCCTCCACACCTGACAAGCGAGCGACGCCGTTTTTGGCTGCGTCACAGGCAATTTGAACCTGACGTGTGAACGGCAACATATCCGGCGCGAGGCGAAATTGTGTCAACGCGGCTGGGTCACATTTCTTGGTTTCAACAAACGCTTGCGCCTTGTCCAGGAAATGACTCAGGTTGGTTAGCATCGAGTTGCAGACCGGAAGGCAGGCAGATGACATGGTGATCGACATGGAGGACTTCCTTTGAGTTGATTAAAGCCGCGATGCTACCGCTCTTGAGAAAAGCTTGCACAACCCGCCTTGCAACGCCTCGCAGTGCCGCCCTTAATCGCAAGGCACAATAAGGCCATGAATATTGTGATTTTGGATGACTATCAGGACGCGGTTCGCAAACTGGCCTGCGCTTCGCGGCTAGAGGCATTTCCTGCCAAGGTTTACACCAATACGGTCAAGGGCCTGGGGCAGTTGTCGATCCGGCTCAAGGATGCTGACGTCATTGTTCTGATCCGTGAGCGTACGCAGATCACGCGTGCCTTGATTGAAAAGCTACCCAAGCTGAAGTTGATCGTGCAGACTGGTCGGGTGGGAACCCATGTCGACGTGCAAGCCTGTACAGAGCGCGGCATCGCAGTCGCTGAGGGTACAGGCTCTCCAACAGCGGCGGCCGAGTTGACTTGGGCTTTGATCATGGCCGCGATGCGGCGGCTGCCGCAGTACATCGGGAATCTCAAGCATGGCGCCTGGCAGCAGTCCGGATTGAAGGCGGGGTCCATGCCGGCCAACTTTTGCCTCGGCGTAGTTCTCAAAGGCAAGACCTTAGGCATTTGGGGCTACGGAAAGATCGGTCAACTCGTAGCCGGCTATGGGAAGGCTTTTGGCATGGATGTTCTGGTTTGGGGCAGACAAGCGTCTCGCGACCGGGCGGTGCAAGACGGCCACCAGGCCGCTGCCAGCCGTGAGGCTTTCTTTGCGCAGTGCGATGTGCTGTCACTGCATTTGCGACTTAACGACGAGACACGCGGCATCGTGTCTCTCGACGATTTGTCTCAAATGAAGACTACTTCAGTCATCGTGAACACGTCGCGTGCAGAGTTGATCGAACCAGATGCCTTGATCAGCGCCCTCAATCGCGGGCGCCCAGGGCTTGCTGCAATTGATGTGTTTGAAACGGAGCCTATTCTTCAGGGTCACGCATTGCTGCGGCTCGAAAACTGCATCTGCACACCGCATATCGGCTATGTCGAGCAGGACAGTTATGAGCTTTATTTTGGATCGGCCTTTGACAACGTCATCAACTTCATCAAGGGCACGCCTACCAACATTGTCAACCCGGGTGCACTTCAGGTCCGTCGCTAAGGTCATAGGCCTTATCGCCGTTCAGTGACCCGCCTTCTTGATAGGTCCGGGGCTGGGGTCGGGAAGGCTAAAGTCCAAAAGGATTTCGGCACCAGCTTGGCTGCGGTTGGTTGGTGACGCACCGTCGTCTGTGATCAGTACCGGAAAATCTGGGTCACCATCACCCGAACTCGACAGGACATCTGCAACCGGAGCTTTCCTGTTCAAGTCCAGATCCAGCTCGCCAACCACAGACAGGTTTAAATCAACGGCTGGCGCAGCTCGCTCACCTTGTCGATCTGTGGCTTTTGGCACTGCCGGATCCACCCAACCCAACCCCGCTGCGGCCGCAACGTCATGCGGGCCCGGCAAGGCTCGGTTGTCTGGTCGTCGCGCTACCAAAGGCTGCACTGCCGTCTGCGCGATGGCATGAAGCAGCAATAAATCACGAAAAGCTGCCAGGTCAAATGGCGAACTCTTGTCATCCCAAGGGTCGCGGAAAATGGACGACTCAATCACCATCTGGGCCTTGGAAGTACCCCACAGCGCAATGATATGAGCAAGCACATGCGGGTAGCCCTCAAGGCCTTTGCCTTCTTCGCTGAAAGAATCAAACTCTGGCACTCGTCCATTGAATAGAAGATTGAAGTCTTCACGGAATTGCCGAAAATCTGTTTTCAACCCCAAAGAGTGGAATATTTTGAGAAGATCCAGGTAGATAAGCGGGCTGGTTTCACCGTCTTCGCTTACACGATTTTCCAGGATGCGCACCGCTTGGTCAGTCTGCCCCAGCGAGACAAAAAATTCTGCCTGCTGGCGGATATCGAACAATTCTTCCGAGTTGATGGCTCGCCGCTGATCGACGGGCTGCAACCCCGATCGCCGCGCTTCAACCGGCACAGGCAGGGGCCCTTTGCGCAATGCGCTGTGCGACTCACCGGACTGCATGAGGTTGTCAAAATTTGACGGACTCATTTCAACCAGGCTTACATCCATCTCTGACACCAGGTCGTCATCCATAACCGGTCTGACAGACTGAACCGGACGCAAACTTGACGGTTGCAAGCCCATGGTGGGTGGATGCGTTTCAGCTTGGGTGTGGCTTGGCACCGCCACGAGTTCGGCAGGAATTGAAATCGTCTCAGCTGTCGCGGACTGAGCAGGTGCAATGGGCGCTGGCTTGGAACCACTCCACCAGGTATTGCTACCAGGTGCCGACGCACTGCTCCGTCGGCGAGCCAGTAGGAAGACAACCATGCCAAGTGCGGCGATGACAAGCGCGGTCAGCGAATAAACCCATTCAGCTGGCAACCGGTCGGCTTCAACTTTTTGTAGGCGCATGCGCATTTCCAGCAGTGAGGCTTCGTTCTTGGCAGCGAGCAAAAGCAGGGCCTTGACGTCACTTTCGAGGGACTGCAGTCTTTGTGAGTCTTTGGCCAATTCTGGGGGGGGGGCGCTCGTTGAGGTCTCCAGGCTCGCTACACGCTCAGCCAACATAACCAAAGGATCGAGTTTCAACCTGGACTGTCCGGATTTACCAGAAGCAACCTCCTTAGAGGTCTCTGTGGATTTGTCAGCGTCTCCCGCTTTGGGGACAGGCTTAGGCGGTGCGACTTCCGGGGGCTGAGGTCGCTTCGCCTGCGACACCATCTGCTGATCCGGTATTACCGGAACGCGTTTTCTGGCATTTACGGCACCTTGCGGGCGAGATTCGCTGCCAGCGATATTTGTCGGCCGACCAGCTTCACGATTTGTTGGTCCGGTTGCCGCAGCCCCGACTGTGCCTGAGGCAGGTGCAACAACGGTTGGGGGAGTTGATCCAGCACCGGCTGCGACAAGGGGAAGCACGGCTGGCGCTGTGATGACAGCCGGTTCGCTGGCGTAATCCGCAAGCAAGACATACTTTCGGGTGCTTTTTTGACCGCAACCTGCTTTGAGGTAGATCGTAACGACAGGCTCATCGATCGCCGCTGATGAAAATATTCTGACGTTGGCAGAGAGCGGCTGCGCCCCTGGCTCAATAGTTACCCTGACGCGCCCGGAGTCCTGGCGTGTATCGGCATGAAAGACATCAGCCTCCACACACAGCGAAGTCGGTGTTTCATCGCCATCAAGCTGGACCTGAACTGTTACGTCAAGCGGTTGCCCGACAATGGCGACGCCCCGAACCCGCCCCAAGTTAAGCGCAGAGCTACCCAGGCTGGCACACAGCAACACAATCCCGAAAGTACAGGCACGAAGAGTCACAAAATCTTCCCGATAGTTAGCTTTTAACTCAACTTCTGTTGAACACCACGCCGACTCCTATTTTGGCTGACGTATTTCGGGCAACAACTCGAAATTGATCAAATTGTCGTCACCGTCCAGGTGCACGTGGGTGCCGGCCGGGACTGAGTTCAAACTGCTGTTTTCCGAAATACCGCCATCACTGGGTAAGTCCAGTTCGAAATCGACACTGTGCAAACCGGCGGCGACCATTGAAGCCGGCCCCTCAATGTGAACAGGGTCGGCATAGACTTTGCCGGGGTCTCTGACAAGTACAGCGTGTCGGCTGTCCTCAGTTCCCGTGGACTCACCCGCAAGGCGTTTGGCGATCGCGTGCAAGAAGAGCAGTTCACTGAATGCGGCCAGATCGAAACCTGACGACTGGTCATTCCCAGAATTTCGGAAAATACAGTCCTCAATGAATTCCTGCACCTGGGTCGAGGGCCAAAGCTCGGAAACCCGCTCCAGCGCAGCCGGGTAGGCTTCGATGGACTTGCCTTCGTCGGTAAACCTTGAGAATTCCGACACATTGCACTTGAATAGAAGCTTGAAATCCTGCCGGAATCTTTGAAATTCCACTTTGCGGCCCAGGGTGTGAAAGATCTTCAATAAGTCCAGATACACGAAAGGGCTGGACTCTCCATGCTCTTCGATGCGGTTTTCAAGGACCTGAACGGCACGGTCATACTGCCCTAGGGAAAGGAAAAACTCAGCCTGCTGCCGGATATCAAATACTTCCTCGGCATCGATGGCACGCAATGTACTGGACATGCTTGGGGAAAAGTCGCGCGGTTCAGTTGGACGCGACGCCAGAGTTCCGGCCAGGGAAGGCAACTGGGTTTCTAGTGTGTCGGCCCCTCTTTCTTCAGCGAGCGCCGGTTTCACCCGCGCGTCCTTGAGACTGCCGAACAGCGACTCATCCACACTAAGATCAATATCGACCTCCGTCAAAGGACCCCCGGTCGGCTTGGCAGTCGCGGACACAATCTGGGCGCCAGACTCCGGGAAGCGGCTATTCGTGCCGGGAACCTCCAAGGGACCGATCCGGCTATTCCCACCAGGATCAGCGGTGCCCTGGGCTGCCTCCCACCAGTCATCTGAACCCGCTACCCTGCCCCGCTGGCGATTCCAGAAATAGGCAGCCGCCGCGGTGACGAGCACAAGCGCCGCAAGCAGGCCGTATACCAAGCCATTGGCAAAGCGCTCCGACTCCGCCCTTTGCAAACGTTTTTGGAGATCGGTCAGATTCTCCAGATTTTTTCCGCTCAGATCCCGCAAAGATTTGACATCGCCTTCGAGCGTGGCGACTTTGCCAGCCTCGCGAAGGGCATCCTCAGGCCGGGTATTGATGGCACGCCACAAAGCAACTGCTTCAGCTCTGAGTTTTTCATTGCCAACAGCAGACAAGGACAACTCGGGCGATAACCGCAGCGAGACGACGTTATCGGCAGTCAATTCGGCGAGATCCAGTTTGAGACGCGCCCTTGAATCGCCAGCATCCGGCTTCTGCTTTCTAACCAATGACCTTTGGGCGGCTACCGCAACTGGGACAGGAGGTGTGGCATCAGGCGGCTTTTTGATAGGCAGCCCTGGCTTCCTGGCGAAAGACTGTACGCTTGGGCCGGACGGCGCCGCATCAGGACCAGGCGCCACGACGGACGCTCCCCCGACTTTGGGATCGACCAAAGGCGATGGCAACCTGGCCGCCATGACCAGTGGCGCAGCAAGGTCTGCCGCCGGATCCGCCAGCAAAACGTATCGCCGTGTGGTTTTCTGGGCACACCCCGCCCGCAGGTAGACGGTGACTACAGGTTCGTCAATACTTGCTGACGACGTTATTCTGACCACAGAGGCCTGCGGTCCGGCTGCTGGCTCCACTTTGACCCGCACTCTGCCAGCGTCAATTTTGGTGTCTGCATGGAACACGTCGGCCTCAAAGCATTGCCCACCAACATCCTCTTCAGCACTTTGCTGCACGGAAATGGTGATATCCAGTGTTTGCCCCAAAAACACGGCACCCCGAGCGCGTCCCAATGTCAGGGCATTGCCGCCAACGGCGACGCAAAGCAGTGCAATGCCAAAAAGGGAACTACTGTGCTTTAAGGACAATTTCATGAGATTCGATTATTTTCGCACAGCAATTGCACGGGCGGCACTGCAACCAACATCCGTGCAGTCGGGCCGATAATGAGCTATGAACACCATTTTTCCAACCGTAGGCATTGTGGGCACCGGGGCCATGGGTCGGGGCATTGCGCAAATTGCGGCGCAGGCGGGCAGCACCGTTTTACTCTTTGACAGTCAAGCTGGCGCGGCCAGCGCAGCGAAAGCAGCCGTCTGCACTCAGTGGGACAAACTGTGCGAAAAAGGACGCCTGGATGCGGCCGCTACCCAGGCGCTGAAAGAGCGCATGGTCGGCACCGAATCACTTTCAGCGTTGGCTGCCTGCGACCTGATCGTGGAAGCCATCGTCGAACGCCTTGACGTCAAAGGGTCTGTCCTGGCTGAACTTGAGAACCTGGTGCGCCCCGATGCGGTCATGGCGACGAATACCTCGTCGCTGTCCGTCACGGCCATTGCCGCCAGACTCAAACGTCCAGAGCAGTTCGCCGGATTCCACTTTTTCAATCCTGTGCCTTTGATGAAGGTCGTGGAGGTCATCGGAGGCCTCAAGACCAGCTCGAAAGTGTGTGATCAGTTGGTTGACTTCGCAAGGCAAATGGGCCACACCCCGGTTCGGGCGCAAGACACCCCAGGCTTCATCGTCAACCACGCCGGCCGGGGCTATGGCACCGAGGCCTTGCGCATTGTTCAGGAAGGCGTTGCCGATTTCGCAACGATTGACCGAATTCTGAAAGACCAGATCGGGTTCAAGCTTGGCCCCTTTGAGTTGTTTGACCTCACCGCACTCGATGTGTCACACCCTGTGATGGAATCCATCTATCACCAGTATTTTGAAGAACCACGCTACCGACCCAGTGTCATCACGGCGCAGAGACTGGCAGGCGGCGTCGTTGGCAAAAAGGTAGGCGCAGGGTTCTACAACTATTTGAATGGCATCGCCCAAATACCGCCTGAGCCATTGCCACCTGAGGTCGCTGACTTGCCTCCAGTTTGGGTGTCGCCACGCGCGGCGCGTCGCCCAGAGCTGCTCAGCTTGTTGAAGAGTTTGGGTGCCACCCTTGAAACGGGTGCGCTGCCCTCCGCAAGCGCACTGATTTTGGTGGCACCGCTGGGCTTTGATGTGACGACGGTTGCTGCCGTGGATCAACTTGACCCCAGCCGCACAATCGGCGTTGACATGATGGTGAATGACGCCGCCAGCAAGCGCCGGGTCATTGCGACCAACCCGGCCAGCCGATCAGATATGCGCCTTGCAGCCCACGCACTCATGGCGCGCGACGGCAAGGCCGTCAGCGTGATTCGCGACAGCGCAGGGTTTGTGAGCCAGCGCGTTGTGGCCAACATTGTGAATATTGCATCCGATATCTGTCAGCAGGGTATTTGCTCACCCGCCGACCTGGAAACCGCTGTCACGCTGGGATTGGGTTACCCGATGGGACCGTTGGCCATGGGCAATCTTTTTGGCCCTGCAAGCGTGCTCGAAGTGCTGTTCAACATGCAAACCGTGTACGGCGATCCACGTTATCGCCCAAGCCCATGGCTGCGCAGGCGCGGAGCGCTGGGACTCAGCCTGCTTCATGAGGAGGCCTGAGGCCGTGATACCCGCAGACGCCCACGCGACAAGCGGCAGCCAACCGTATCGTCCCTGACGCGACAATCGGGACGCAATCAGTCACCAAAAAACAGGCCATGGACGATCCCATTCTTAGCATCGAAGAACGCGAAGCGATCAATTCGGGTCGCTGGTTCTCCACCTTATCCCCATCTCTTCGGCACGACATACTGAGATGCGCGTATGTCAAACGCTATAAAGACGGCGAGCTCATCACGGCACGTGGCGATCCCCCGGAGGAATGGATAGCGTGCGCACGCGGCGCAGTCCGTGTCAGCTCAACGTCCATATCCGGCAAACAGATCACATTGACTTATGTCGAGCCGGGCATCTGGTTTGGCGACGTCTCCATTTTCGACGGGGACCGTCGCACCCACGATGCCTATGCCCACGGGGAAAGCACCATCCTGTGTGTCGCCAAAGCAGACTTCAAGAAAATTCTGGCCAGCCACGTCGAGCTGTACGAAGCCATGTTGCGCCTGCACGCCCGCCGTATACGCCAGTTGTACGGCTTGGTGGAAGATCTCAACACGCTGCCTTTGCGCGCACGTCTGGCCAAACAGTTGCTGCACCTCGTGCGTAGTTACGGCGTCCCATCGTTGAGCAATGCCCAGGAGATGCGCATCAGCCTGCAGCTTGCTCAGGAAGAGCTGGCGCAATTGCTGGGCGCCTCCCGCCAGCGGGTCAATCAGGAGCTCAAATCCATGGAGCGCGAAGAGGCTATTCGCATCGAACCCGGTGGCCTCATTGTCCGCAACCGGGACATCCTGATGCGCATTATCGAATCCGACAACTAAGGCGGTAAACAGACCATGAGTGACTTTGACCATTTCGTTGGAACCAAACCCGTTGCAGACAAGCAGGCCTTTGATGTTCCAGCCCTTACCGGGTGGCTTGAGAAAAATCTTGAAGGTTTCAAAGGCCCCCTGACAGTGGAGTCCTTCAAGGGGGGGCAGTCCAATCCGACGTACAAACTGACTACCCCGGCCCAAAGCTATGTGATGCGCTCCAAGCCTGGCCCAGTCGCCAAACTACTCCCTTCCGCTCACGCCGTGGAACGGGAGTTTGCCGTCATGCGTGGTCTGGCGGGAAGCCAGGTGCCGGTGCCCAAAATGCACTGCTTGTGCGAAGACGAGTCTGTGATCGGCAGGGCTTTCTACATCATGGAGTTCATGCAGGGCCGCGTGATGTGGGACCAGTCGCTGCCCGGCATGACCAACGCCCAGCGCGGCGACATCTATAACGAAATGAACCGTGTCATCGCAGCGTTGCATTCCGTGAAATTTGCGGAACGTGGGCTGGCTGGCTACGGAAAACCAGGCAACTATTTCGAACGCCAGATCGGCCGATGGAGCAAGCAGTATGTGGCGTCCGTGACGCAGCCCATTGTTGAGATGGATCGCCTGATGGAATGGCTGCCCCAGCACATACCCGCAATGGCCCGCTCCGAGGCCATGGTCAGTATCGTTCACGGTGACTACCGGCTCGATAACCTCATGTTTCACCCCACCGAGCCGCGTGTCATTGCCGTGCTGGACTGGGAGCTGTCCACACTGGGTCATCCGCTGGCTGATTTCAGTTACCACTGCATGACATGGCACATCCCACAAGGTTTGGGGCGTGGCATTGGCGGGCTGGACTTTGCCGGCCTGGGTATTCCGTCCGAGCAAGACTACATTCGCCAGTATTGCGAACGCACCGGCGTCGTTACGCCTGAAGAACTCAAAGCAGACTGGAATTTCTATCTGGCCTACAACATGTTTCGCATTGCAGCCATTTTGCAGGGCATTGCCAAGCGCGTAGAGGCCGGCACCGCATCGAGCGCCCAAGCTGTCAGCTCCGGGGCGGGTGCCAGACCTCTGGCAGAACTTGCATGGCAATTTGCCAAGGCCGCTTGAGCCGGGCAGAACCAAACCGTTAGCCGACTGCCCGTTCACCCGGGAAATCGTTTCCCCCTTTTTCATTCATTCTGGAGTCTTTTATGGATTTTGACTTTTCCTCCAAAACAAAAGAATTGCAAGCCCGGTTGCAATTGTTTATGGACGCGCACATCTACCCGGCCGAGCAGGCCTTTCACGACGAGATCGCTGCCAACACAGCCTCTGGCAAGCGCTGGACGCCGCTGCAAACCATCGAAAATCTCAAGCCCAAGGCCCAGGCCGCCGGTTTGTGGAATTTATTCCTGCCGGTGGACAGCGCCGCCGCATCGGGCTACAGTGGTGCCGGCCTGACCAACCAGGAATATGCACCACTGGCTGAAATCATGGGCCGGGTGATCTGGTCCAGTGAGGTGTTCAACTGCTCCGCACCCGACACCGGCAACATGGAAACCATCGCCCGTTACGGCGACGACGCCAACAAGGCGCGCTGGCTCAAGCCCCTGCTGGAGGGCAAAATCCGTTCCGCTTTTGCAATGACAGAGCCTGACGTGGCTTCCAGCGATGCGACCAACATTGAAACCCGTATTGAACGCGATGGTGACGACTACGTCATCAATGGCCGCAAGTGGTGGATTTCCGGTGCGGGCGACCCGCGCTGTGCCGTCTATATCACCATGGGCAAGACCGACCCTGAAGCGCCCCGCCACTCGCAGCAGAGCATGGTGCTGGTGCCGGCTGACACCCCCGGCATCACCGTGGTGCGACCGCTGACCGTTTTTGGTTACGACGACGCACCGCACGGCCACATGGAGATTTTGTTCAAGAATGTGCGCGTGCCCGTCAGCAATATTCTCCTGGGTGAAGGCCGTGGTTTTGAGATCGCTCAGGGGCGCCTTGGCCCCGGACGCATTCACCACTGCATGCGCCTGATTGGCTTGGCCGAGCGCGCCCTGGAGCTGATGTGCAAACGTGCTTCATCACGCGTGGCCTTTGGCAAAACTGTGGCATCGCAAACGGTCACGCAAGAGCGCATTGCCGAAGCGCGTTGCAAGATCGACATGGCGCGCCTGCTCACACTCAAGGCCGCCTGGTTGATGGACATTGCCGGCAATAAAGTCGCCAAGAACGAAATCGCCATGATCAAAGTCGTAGCCCCGAGCATGGCCTGCCAGGTCATCGACTGGGCCATGCAGGTGCACGGTGGTGGCGGCATGTGCGACGACTTCCCGCTGGCCTACAGTTACACCGCCGCGCGCACCTTGCGCTTTGCCGATGGCCCGGACGAAGTGCACCGCAACGCCATTGCCAAGCTGGAACTGGGCAAGTACTCTGCCAACCCGCGTGAAGTGGAAATGCCCATCACCCGGGGTAGTTAAAGCCCAATCACCGTCCCCCTGCATTTGATCCGGCGATCAAGGGAGATGCTACTATTTTTATAGCTATCCCCGCTTATTCCATGTGGGCCAGTGGTCATATTTTTCTTAAACTCCTGGGCCACGCCCAGTTGGAGATCATTCCTTGACTTTCCGGAGACAACACCGTGATTGACGTCTATTCCTGGGCAACGCCCAATGGCCACAAAGTTCACATCATGCTGGAGGAATGCGGCTTCAAGCTGGGTCGCGACTGGCAGGCCCACCCGGTCAACATTGGCACGGGCGACCAGTTCAAGCCCGAGTTTCTGAAGATCAGCCCCAACAACAAAATCCCCGCGCTCGTAGACCCCAACGGGCCGGACGGCAAACCGATTTCGCTGTTCGAGTCGGGCGCAATTCTGCTGTATCTGGCCGCGAAAACCGGCAAATTTCTACCCAAATCAGACCGCGCCAAATTCGAGGTGCTGCAATGGTTGATGTTCCAGATGGGGGGCGTAGGCCCGATGCTGGGCCAGACCCATCACTTCCGACTGTATGCTCCCGAAAAGGTGGAGTACGCCATCAACCGCTACTCCAACGAGACCAAGCGCCTGTATGGCGTCATGAACCAGCAACTTGCCACCCACAAGTTCATTGCAGGCAGCCAGTACAGCATCGCAGACATTGCCATATTCCCATGGCTGCGCAACTGGGCCAATCAGGGCATTGACTGGGCTGACTATCCGCACCTCAAGCAGTGGTTTGACTTAATCGGCGCACGTCCTGCGGTCAAGCGGGGTGTTGAAGTACTGGCTGGTCTGCGAAAACCCATTACCGACGACAAAGCGCGCGAGATCCTGTTTGGCAATACACAGTACCAGAGGCGCTGAAGGGCAGTGTCCACTGACCGTGCTATTGCCTGGCAAAGCCTGGCAATGACCTACCCGCGTTGATTTCGAAGCGCAATCACCACGGCTTGCCCGAGATCCCTGACCACAGCTCGTTGAGATCCGCAAACCGCCACTTGGCGGGGTCTTCGCGCGCCATAATTTTTTCCGGACAGCCGGTACGCCCAAGGTCTATGACCTCGGGGACGATTCTCATGTTTGATTTGGTCGAGAAAAACACCTTGACAGTGGGCAGGGTCAGTGATTTCTTGCCCTGATCTGTCACTACCCCAATGCGCCCTGATGTGAGCCTGACCAGCGAGCCAATCGGGTAAATGCCCAGACTTTTGACGAATGCCTGAAACACGGCTTGATCAAAGTGACCTCCGGCCCATTCGGCCATCTTGCGCAAAGACTCCGCCGGATCCCAACCTGCTTTGTACGGTCGGTTGGACGTGATGGCATCGTAGACATCACACACCGCACCCATCTTGGCGAACATGCCAATTTCGTCGCCCTTGAGCCTTCCGGGATAGCCCGAACCGTCGATTTTTTCATGGTGGTGCAGACAGACTTCAAGTGCGATGGCATCGGTCACGCCGCCCGCTACCAGCAACTTGTGTCCCTCAACCGGATGGCTCTTGATGATGCTGAACTCAGTATCGGTCAGCTTGCCGGGTTTGTTCAGGACCTCCATCGGCATGACGGCCTTGCCCAAGTCGTGGAGCAGGCCCGCCACACCAGCCGACCGGGTTTGGGTAACCGTCTGACCGAGTTGCCGCGACAGGGCAATCATCATGGCGCAGACGGCCACTGAATGCATGAAGGTGTAGTCGTCAGCCGTTTTGAGACGCGCGAGGCTGATGAGGGCGTTTGGATTGCGGCTGATGGATTGCGTGATGTCCTCAACGAATTGCTGGGCGGTCTCCGTGTCCACCGTTTTCCCCATCCGCGCTTCCTGAAACATGCTCACCACAGCCGCACGGCCCTGCGTGCATATTCTGGCTGCGTGGGCAATTTCAGCGGAAACGGAAACTGGCTCAGGACGACGGTCATGCACAGTGAGCTGTTGCAAGTCCTGTTCAACCTGCGCATCGGCCTGCGCTGCCGTGACCACAGGCTCACCGATGGCCACATCGACGCCTTTGGTACTGTCAATCCAGACCTCTTTGATGCTGCTGGCGCGGATGGTCTCAAGCTCCTTGACATCGGTCAGGACAAAACCGGAGCGCCAGAACGGGTGCTCCATCCAGGAGCCGCAAAACTCTTTGATGTGCATGCCCAGTACGAGCTGGTCAACCTGGATTTTCTTCAACATGATGGCTATTGTTCGCGTAAGGGCACACCGAGCTGGCGCAGGTAGGCGGCCACCTCTCGGGTGACTGCACCGCCCGTCCGCGCTCGCTCGGCCAGGTCCGCCGCCGCAAGAGGTTGGCCCTGCGCCGCCAACGACACCGCAGCCCCCAGCATCCAGCGCGGTTCGTCGGGGCGAAGTCTCAAAGCGCGCAAATAGGCGTTGGCGGACTCTTGATGCCGACCCAGCCGCTGGGCTGCATTACCCCTGACGGCCCACAGGTCGGCCTGACCGGCAAGTGCGGGCTCCAGTCGCGTCAGCATGTCGACCACGCGGGCGGCTTGCCCTTCAGCGAGTTCCATCCTGGCCAATTCACGCACCAGTGAAATCAAAACGGGCGAGGCACCCGGCGTTGCGCCAGCACCTCGCTCGGCCACCGCGACGGCCTCGCGCATCAGATCAATGGCCGCCTCACGCGACCCCGCTGTCCAAAGTGTTTGTGCCTGCGACAAAGCCTCTGTTGCGGCTGCCTGCCGCTGAGCCACCGGATTCAAGGTGACCGGGGTTGGCAAGGTTGCCGACACGAAGGAAGACGCAGAGACTAAAACAGGAACTTTCGACTGAGGAGGTTCAGACGTGGGCGCAAGGCTTGGCGCGGCACTGGGGGGAGCGACAGAGGGTACAGATTTGATGGCACCCGGAGTCTCTGCGCTGACTTTGGCAAGCGTGCCACCCGGGCGCGTGAGATGGGGGGCCAGCCGGGCCTGTGTATCCATTTTTAGACTGAAGGTCCCGCCACTGGCCGTCTCGGCTTTCGAGGCAGTCTGGGGGGGCTGCTCCGATGCCGCAACAACGGGGACTTGATTTACTGTGGGCGCCAAAATTTTCAAAGGCAGCGACACTGAGGGCGCCGGACTGGCCACCGACAAATACCACCAGGCCCCGGCGCCTATTCCAAGAGCCAACGCCACCCACAAACATTTGGCGAACCCAATGCGCGGTAACACAGGTGCCCGGACGCGATCGCGAGGCACGGACGTAGCGGTACCACGTAACAGCTCCGGACTCAGCGTTGGCGCTGCGGGTAACGCAGCAGCCCCCCCTTGACGGCTGTCCAGGTCGCGCAGCATCTTGTTGATCACGCTCACAGCAAGTCTCCCGCATGTTTGCCTTCAGTGCGCCTTTTGGTCCACTTTAATGCCAACGCCTTGCCAGCAGAAAGCGCCAGTCCGGGCGTCTTAAGCCACCACCGGCTGGGACCTTTCAGCCCCGGTGTATCCGAGACCGCAAGGGTCACGTGGCGTACGTTCACACGATGTTCGTTTTCGCCGTAAGCGAGCATCAGGCATTTGTGGGCGAGCACATTGACCAGGCGCGGCACACCCGAACTCGCACGCGAGATGGCGTGCGCGGCAGACGTTTCAAAGACCTTCACGTCGGTTGATTCGTCCGACGCGGCAGTCGCGAGCCGATGCTGTAAATAAATGGGGACATGATGCGTCGCCATGGGCCCCAGGTATTCGCTGAACGTGATGCGCTGCAGGAGCTGGCGAATTTCCGGACGCGACAGCTTTTCATCAAGCTCGGGCTGGCCTAACAGCACCAGTTGGATCAGCTTGCGTTTTTCGGTTTCAAGATTTGACAAAAGCCGCAGGCTTTCGACCGTGCGAACAGGAATAGCCTGCGCTTCGTCTATGCAGACCACCACGCTTCGCCCGGCCTGTGCGTGCCCAAGCAGGCAGTCGCGCAGGGCATTCAGCATTTGATGCCGATTGGCCGTTGGCGGCGTCTCCACGCCCAATTCATGACTGAGCGCCATCAGCAAATCGTCGGGGCCCATGTCAGGGTTTGGAATATAGGCCGTAACGCATTCACCCTGCAACGTCTGGAGCAGTTGCCTGCACAGGACTGTTTTCCCGCAGCCCACCTCGCCTACGATTTTCAAGAATCCTTCGCCACTGCGCAACGCAATCAGCAGAGTGTTGAGAGCAGCCTGTGCACCGTCATGCGGATAAAAAAAGGCAGTATCCGGCGTGATCGAGAAAGGGGCTTCACGCAACGAAAAATGCCGGAGGTACATCACGGCTTCACTGGGGCGGTGCTTTGGGGCGGGCTTGGTCCACCGTGCCATCCAGACGTATCACGCGGCCACGGGTTGTCTCCATGTCGTCCAGCGCCGCACGGGCACGGCGGGTCTGCTGCTCCCAGTCTTGCGCGGACCGAATGATGGTCGGCTTGATCAGGACTACCAGTTCCTTCTTTCGCCCGGAATTGGCGCGATTGCCAAACAGCGTGTTGAGTAGCGGTACCCCGGACGTCCCGGGCAGCCCCGAGCCCGTACGGCTCGACTCAGCCTGCATCAAGCCACCAATAGCCACAATATTGCCGTCCTGAATGCGCACCATGGTGTCTGTTTCATTCACGGTGCTTGAAGCCAGCGGCAGGCGGAAATTCCCGACGCTGCCCAGGTCAATCTGTTTCGACCTTTCAACCACTGATGTCACCGAAGGATGTACGTGCAGCATGATGGTCGTGCCGTCGTCAATTTGAGGTGTCACGTCCAGCGCGATGCCGGAAAAGAAGGGTGTCAGTGTCAATGTTGGCAGTGTGGTGGTTGCCGCAGAGCCGTTGCTCGCACCGGTCGTTGACCCGCCCGACACGTTAGTCACAAAATAATCATCGGTGCCCACCTTGAGCACGGCTTTCTGGTTGTTGAGCGTCGCCACCCGTGGGCTGGAAAGCGTCTGCACGTCGCCCTGCGTTTCCAGAAACCCGAGTACGGCCTGAAACCCGTCGGTCGCAAATGCCAACCCAAACAAACCCGTTCCCGCGGTCGGCAAGGAAACGCCGCTGGCCAGCGCAGCTGCCGTACCCGCTGCGAAACCCGGTAAATTGGATTGAACCCCGGAAACCAGCGTGTTGCTGGTGGTGTTGCCACTGAGTGTGCCGAAAGCTCCCGTCGCACCGCCGCCATTTTTCAGCGCAGACCAGTCGATGCCGCTCTGGAAGCCATCGCGCAACTCGACTTCGACAATTTTGGCCTCCAGCATGACCTGCCGTTCCACGGCCACCTGGGCCGCCTTGAGGAACTTCTCAACCTGGCGCAACTCCTCGGGCATCGCCTTTACAGCGATGATGCTGGCTTGGGGGCTGGCAAAAACGCTGCGCCCTGGGCCGGTGCCGATCATGCCTTTCAACGCACCCGTCAACTCAGCCCAGAAATCGGTGTTGGACGTTGTTGAAACACGGCTGCTTTCTGGTTGCACGATGGATGTTGATGACCCCGCCGTTGCACCGGGAGTCGTCCCTCCCGTGGCGCTCGTGTTGGTCGGTGCCGAACCCGCGACAACACGCAAATCGCTCTTGCCCAGCCGCTGGGAGTGCGGGTAATTGACCGTGAAAATACGCGTCTGCAGCGTCGGCGCATAGATCGTGATGCGCCTGCCATCCATTTTGAAATCGTAGCCGTACACGTCACGGATTGCTTCCAGCGCTTCCCCCACTGTCACGCCCCGCAAGGTCACTGACAAGGTACCACTCACGTCTGGGTGCATCAGCATGCTGTAGCGGGTATCTGCCACCAATGCCAGAAAAACATCGCGGGCTTGGGCATTGTTGACCAGCAGGTCTAGCTTGGCCTCGGGCGGTGGCGCAACCTGAGGAGGTGCAGGTTCAGCCAGGGCGTCGCTAATGCGCGCCGGGACTTTGACTGGCTGGGTCACCGTGATCGCTGCGATCTCCGCACGAATCTCGGTACTGACTTCGGGTGTGCGCAGGGGCCGGTCGTTGGCGCAGCCACCCAAAAGACCCACAGCAGATGCGAGTGGCCAGACCAGGGACCAGCCTTGCACTAACGACTGCATGGGCCTCTTGGCAAAATGGGAACTTGCTTGGGTCATCTGAAAGACCTCAGGGTTGGTCATTCGCGCACGATGGCACATGCTGCGCGTTGGTTGAGGAATGTTTAGCAGGAATTTTTGCACGACTGGGCGTTTTCGGTGCGCTGGCGGCACAGGCGGGCTGGGGCACTTCGGCACCGGCCGGCACAACACGCCGCTGAATACCGGCAAACTGGGATATCTTGCGCAACTCGCGCCCTTCGCGGAGCCAGATTTCGGTCTCCGAGATGCGCTCAATCACTGCCGTGCCCAGTTTCTGGCCCCGCGCATAAAGCCGGGTTCCCACCGCCAAAAAAGGGGTGCCGTCTCGAACAATGATGCTGTAGCCGCCCTTCTCGAGCAATTCGACACCGCCGGTAGCGGTTGCTGGCCGGCCTACCGGTTGACCTGCGCCGGGCGGCGGCAAAGTCGGGTCGCGCTGACTCTGTGCGTTGACCGGACCCATTGCTAGGCCAAAGAAAACGACACCTGCCACGCAAGACGCCAGGCCAGATGCGCCTTTCACGGTTGAACTCCCACGACAAAAACCTGCAGCGTCAGCTGCGGCGGTAATTTTTCTGCCGACAGTTTCATATCGCTCCAGCGTAACGCCGGAATCGCTTTTTCAAGCGTTTGCACCATTCGAATCAACTCGGGATAAGACCCGGCGACGGTCAGTTCGATGCCCTGGCGCTGAATACCGGATGTGATCGGCCCAGCACCCTGAACCGGCGCAACAGCCACGGCGGGCATCGGCAACGTGGCCGTTCTGATCAGCGTCAGGTTCTCGTACCGCCGTAAAAAATGAACGAGCACCTGGGCCAGTGGCGTGCCACCCGTTGCTGAGGCGGTCAACCCCTTGACTTCAGTGTCCAGCACCTCAAGGCGGGCCTTGACTTGCGCGAGTTCTGAGCGAAGCACGAGGTTCGGGTCAACCAGTTTGGGCATGGCACGGAGTTCGTCACGTAGTCGTTGCAACTCGGCGTTCTGTTTAGTGAAACGTTGCGTCAGCTGGGCATGCTCCACTTGGGCAGGCGAAAGCCAGAGTGTGTCGGCAAGCGCCATCAGGCAAACCAGAAGCGCCAAAAACAGGAATACGCGCTCACGCAGACCCAAAGCGTCAATTCGCAAAGCCTGAGCAGCCCACCAGGCTTTCATGGCTTGCCTTTCACGTTGGCACCATCCACCGTGGTGAGCGCGGTTGTCAGCCCAAAAGACCACAACGGCCGTTGCGTAGAGACGCCTGCCACAGCGCCAACGGGCGCAGCCAAAGCCGAACCGGACGATGCAACGGCGCCGTCCGGACTTACTCTTTCCACCTTGACAGTCGCCAGCCTTTGCCCCTGCAGCAGCGGGCTAGCCGCCAGCTTGCGCACCCACTCATTCAGGGCCGCGGGCTCCAAGGTAAAACCGCTCACTTCAAGTTGTGCGTCGCTGGCCTTAACGGCCGTGACCCACACTTGCGCAGGAATACTTTGTGCGACCAATTGAAGGCGCGCCGATTGCCCCCAGCCCTCACGGAACAAGCCTGCCTTGAGTTCATCCAGCAATTTCTCACGCTGCATAACATCGGCACGGCGAACTTGAAGCTCCTGGGTCAATCCGGGATCAACCGGGATACCACCCGCACGACTCTTGGCAATGGCCGTCTGGAGCGCACTGAGCTCGGGTGCATGGTCGCTCACGGCTTTTGTGAAACCCTCACTGGAGGTTCTCAGACTGAAGACCCAGTAAGCGCACAGCCCACCCCCCAGCACCAAAAAAAGTACCAGGGCCTGCACCATGGTTTTTGCGGAAAAGTAGCGTCGCTGCGTCAGCAGGATCGGGGTACAGAGATTAATTTGCTGGGGCATGGCTTGCAGTTCTCAGAGCTTGCGGCCTTCGGTGCGCATCAGCGCACCCAGCAGTGGCCAGCAAAGTGCCCGGTCTTGCGGGGAACCACCTTCAAAGCCAGAGAAAAGTGAGGCTATATCGAGCGGCTGTACTGATTGACCCAACTCTAGGCCCAGCCATTGGGCCAGCTCAGCCGTTCGCCCCCCGGCATGCACGAACACCCCATTGAGCGGGCGACTCGACCAGGATCGGTCCCACAAATCCAGCGAGCGCTGAACCTCCACCAGAAATCGTTGCGCTCGCTCGTCCCCATCCGCATCTGCTCCGCGCTGACCGGTGGTGGCCGACGCACCGGTGTAGTCAGTGCCGTAAGACACACCCGCCACGCTGTAGTCGGGCACATATTCCTCTACAGGCGCATAGGTATCGGACTGGGCCAAAGCTGCGGTAGCGCCCTGCCCCCAGGACCCCGCGATGAAACCTTCTGGCAGCTCAAGTCTGCGGGTGTAAAACAATTCCTCGTTGGCACTGATGGTGAGCACGGCCTGGCGCTCATCACCGAGTACCAGGGCGGCGCTGGCCCTGTCAAGGCGCCCCTCGCGCCTGGCCACTGCGCTTTGCAGATTTCGCTGTGCAGTTTCCTGAATATCCACAACCGAAAGATCCCACTGCAAGGTTTGGCTCAAATCCAGTACGCTGCGCACCACTGTATTTTGCGCCGCAACAACGAACAAGTGAGCACCCGTCTTCTCGCTGCCGTCACCTACACGCATCACGTCCAGGGTGACGTCATCAACATGGGTATCGAGCATTTCGCGGATCTGGTAACGGGCTGCAGAGCGCAACTCTTCTGGCGGAACTGCGGGTGCATCGATTTGCAGCAGCTGGTATTGCTCTGGCCGCAGCATGGCCATAGCAGCCCTGCCCTTGAGCCCCAAGCCCTGAAGCCTTCGGACAAAATCGTCAAGGCTGTCATCGCCCTGCCGTTCGACGCCAAAGTGCCGGACATCAAACGACCCATCACCACGCGAGACTGCGCTGACATAGGCCAGTGACTGACCTGACCATGAAATGACCAGCATGTCACCCGACGCACGACGACTCCACGGCCAGCGCATTGTCAGTGGCTCCCGCCGCGCAGTTTGGCACCTGTCGTCAGGACGATTTCCAACCGAAATGCAGTCATTGACATGTTGCTACCGTGCGCCTTGTGTAGTTCAAAATTGATAGCACATTATGTACGAAATACGTGGGCCAGCACTGCTTTTCATGAGTGATCTCAGTAATTTTCACGCAGAAAAATGGTGGAATCCGCACCGCGATACAAACCGAAGGAACCACGCGCCGAGGGGTTGTTCACATAGTTCGCATCACACCACTGCCCAAGAAGATGGTTCAGGCCCGTGCGAACAGGGCTCGGCGCCCCATTTGTGACGACTGGAGCCCACGGCCGTGTCGGCGTACTCAAGGCCAGATTTTTCAGACATGACGAAGCGGCCGTCTCAGCACCAGTGGATGCCAGATTGATGCTGGCATCAAAGGTCACCCTGCCACCCGTGGGGATAGGCACCGTTAAAAACCCGCTACCCCCAACCAGCGGAATGTCCGCACCCACCGGGTTAAACACCGTGCTGGCTGGCCTCTTGATGTAATTGCCAAAACTCCAGGCACTCGCCTGCACCGCGGTGCAACTGTCATCGAGGTTTCTGGTGAACACACTGCCATTCCAGTACTGTGCCTCCACGGGCATTTTCAGCGTTCTGGTGTGAGGCCCTATGGCATTGGCGACGCGAAGGCGGCCATAGCGCAAGGGCGTTCCCGCATTGGCCACCGCCCCTGACACCGTCATCGTCACACCATCCAGGTCCACCGGCAATGCGTTCACGATGACACTGGTGGGGCCACCCAAAGCAGTGGGTCGGCTGACGGTGTGCTTGGCTGTGACGCCTGCTACACCACTCGCCCATGCGCCAGAGGGTGCTTGAGCACTCGCCCCCAGGATTGCGCCCGCAGGCAGGCTTGCGGCGGTAAAGCCAAAATTGCTCCACACGCCCAAGGCCAATCGGGCGAATGCGCCTGTGTAGTTCTGGGTCGTGGCATTCGCAGCATTTTGGGCCGTCAGCGTGAACGGCGTTGTGAAGCCGTCCAGGCCGAAATAAGTGAAATCGGCCGGTGTATAGCTGCCTGAAGCGGCAGGGTGAACTGTGCAGGCCGCCACTGGCGCGGCGGGTGTCACAGCAAAGTGATCAGGCACAAATCGGCCAAAATAATTGGTCACTGCCGTGTTGCCAAACTTGCAGCCGAATTTGCCGGCGTCCGCCCCGCTGACGGGGGCCACGTTGGAAAAGTCGTTGGTGCAGTCTGCCGGCTGATCGATCGCCGTAAAAGTGTCGTCATAAACGCCACTCGTGCTGTACCTGAAATACCCCACCTCAGAATAGGCAAAATTACCGGTGGCAATACCCGTGGCGGCAACGCCACTGCCGAAGGTTCCCGTGACTGCGCCCGCCTGCACCGAGCCGACGTGTGCCGTCAGCATTCCTGTTGTGGTGCTCAGCTTGGGAGCCGTGTTGTAACCCAACACACTGGTTGCGGCGCTGTTGACGGCCGCGGCGCTTAGCGTGAAACTGGCCCCGGCCTTGATTGGCGCCGCCGTCGTTGCGCTGGTTCCCGTGCTGTCCGCATTGGCACTTGAGCTGACGGCCAGCCCAGTGGGGCGCACCGCGAAATCGTCCGACGAGCAACCATACACAGTCGGTGTCAAATTCGTGTCCGTCACACGGCAGCGCAGCTTGCTGTAGGCCCCAGGCAGGTTAAAGTTATTGGCCAGCGTTTTGCGCCCCAGGTCACCCGCTGCAAACGTAATCGCCTGGCTGGCGACAGGACTTGTGTACGCGCTGCAAGTTGCCGCAGGAACAGTGTCGTCGAACAGTTCGACGGTCACGCCGGAAGCCGCGGTGTAACTGGTTGATTGAACGCCACCAGACTGGAGCGCAACCACGTCAAACTTGAAATTGGTACCGGCAAGCTTGGTGAATAACGGATTGCGTGAAGCAGGACTTGTGGTGAGATTGTTGTAGGTTGCCTGGGTGGTCTCCATGCACTCATAGTTGCTGACGCATGGGGTCGCCGTGACGACAAAGGCGCAACTCTGTGTCAGCGTCACCGTGTTCCAGCATTTGGTTCCATTCAAAGGAATTGCGCTCAGCCCAGTACTCCCCAGAACGTACGCGCCCGCAGACGATCCCTGCAAAGCCACGGTTGCGGTCGTACCGCTTGCGCCCAAAGTGAATGTCGCGGGGGTTTTGCTGACGATGGGAACAGCCGGCGTGGTGGTCAGAGAGCCGGTAAGGGTGCCGCTATTGACTTGATTGGCCACCGGGCAAGGCACGGTTGAAGACGTGCAGGCCAGCACAATGACGTTGTCTGGACACAATGTCGTGGTCCCGTCATGCCGGATCTCAAGATGGTCATACGGCGGTACGTTGGGTGAGCCCACGACAAAGTCGTAGCTGAATGTGTAGGTTCCGGTGGCCGTGAAATCAAACTCAATGCCAATGCCCGTGTCCTGATAGGTGGCCGTGATGGTATTGCTCATCACGGCAGCCTGCAGCACAGAGCAATTGGGGGTCCCATTGACGAAAAAAGAGGCCCATCCAGCAGCACAATAACGGCTAAAAGTTTGCCCACTGCGCTCCCGAAACGACTCCACCACGGAGACACCTGTGGGAATTGACGTGGTGGACGGACAGGTCGTCCCGGATACCGGTGGGTACGTGCCCACCACACGCTTGCCATTGGAATCGACGAACGTAAATCCGCAGCCGTTGTCGCTGCCGCCAAGGTAGGTATCGAATGCGTGGTAATAGCGTACCGGATTGGCAGCGCTCACGGCGTAGCCCGCCGGAATTGTCAATGTCACTTCTGCGGTCAGAAAATCAAACGGGGTCGTGTATTTCCACACGACAGCAACCTGCGGTCCAGCGGTGATGCCAAAGCTCGCCGTAGCGGTCTGTTGAACACCGGAGGTCGAGGGGTTAGCCGGGGACGTCGCAGTGATGGATGAGGTGCTGAACATGCCCCCTGTGGGATTGAAAGTTGTCACGGTATGGCTTGGTCCATACACAAGGCCGTTCGCGCGGATGAATACGCCATTGTCTAAATTCGCACTCGGTGGAATAACGGTAGGGGAATAGACCTGCCCTGTGTTGTTGAGCCGGCGGACCTGGATCTTGGTTGTGTCTTCAATGTAGACGTGAATGCCATCGGTGGCCGTCGTGCCGCCCGTGCTGTTGAACTCAATGACAGCGGCCTGGGATTTTCCGGCGAAGGCCAGCGCCAGGATCAAGGGGAACAGAAAATTCATGGCTATCTCCAACGATCAACGGGCAATCGTCCAGGTCAGACGACGCTCGACATAGGTGACTTGCGGCGCGGCCAACGCTGTTGGACAGGCACCTGCAGTGGGCGCGTTGCAGGCAGTGGCCTGTAACTGGTAGAAGGTCCGGGAGGCACTCCCATCGGCCACCGGCCCTGATCGCGTGCACTGAACGCTGACCACGAAGCCGGACAACTCCCCCGACAAAGCAATGTTTGTAGCGCCAAAACAAGCTGGAGGTGTATCCACAGCGGGCGCCGCTGGGGGCGCAGGCAACAACACTGAAAATGCACCCCATTCCAGCCCGGCGCGGGCTGCTTGATAGGCCCGCGCAGCGTTGAGTTCAACGGCCGACCCGACCTGCTGACGGGAGCTGATGCTGGCCATGGCCGCCCCCAGAACCGCCAGCACGACCAGAATAAACAGCGCCGACACCATGGCAAAACCGCGATGGCGTGCTGGGTGCTTTGCCGGGTTCATGGCAGGTTGTCCACGTGGACAGAATGATGCAAAGACACGCTCTCGGAGCCACCGGAAGGTACCGCTGCAGACAGGGTCAAGGCAAGGCTGACCAGACCGGCACGCGATGCCACCGCATTGGCCTCGTAGCTGAAGCCACAGGCAGTCACCCCCGTAGCCAAAACGGCACTGCTGCCTCCTGACGGTGGGCTCGCCAGCGCTGCATTGAATCCATAACCCGAGACCCTGGTCAACGTTTTCGCTGCCAGGTCGCAGTGATAGGTCACTGGCGAGTCAATCGCCTGAAATCGATACGGCGGCGCGCGGGCAGCGACAGGCAACGCCGCCCAGGCCGTCGTCGCGATACTTGTTATCGATGTCCCCGTGGCGCCAGCGTAGGAACGCCGATTGGAAGTGACCGTGTTGGTTGCTGCGTAGGCATCCGACTCCGTAATGCCTTCACCCAGGTTGTAAAAAACAAGGTCCTGACCATTGCGCAGGCTGACGCCCGAACCCATCACGTTGAATCCGTCAGCGTCCGCTATGCCGAAATCGAGGCGCTGCGTGCTGGCCGTCGCATTGTCCTGAAAGTACCTGCCGCCGGCTGTGGTGGGGATCAACTCAAGCGTCAATCCGCTGCCACCAACCCGCACACTATTCGGCAATGCAATGCGCAAATCGCGGCCAATGCGACGAAGTGCATTGTCAGTCGCATTGACCAGCTCAACGCGCGCTACCGTGGCAAGGTATCCCTGCACTGGCTGGACAATAAAAATGCTGACAATAGCCACCAAAATACCCATGATCACGATGACCATGATCGTTTCGATCAGCGTGAAACCACGCTGGGTCCGAGACTTAATAGGCGGCATTGGGCGCGTGGCGGGTTCGCCAGCCCTCAAGTTTGATCGCGGTGGCGCCGGGCCCGGTCACAGTGACGGTGATGCGCAAGGCATCGCCCGCAGCAGAGATCGTACCCAAAGCTGCCGCTTGCACCGCCACGCTCGCAGAATAGGCACCGAGACCGGGAACCGCGGTACCCGTGATGTCGGTAATGCCGGAGGCCATCGCGAAACCGTTGTAGTCATTGACATTGTCGAACAGCGTTGCGCCATTTCGTGCTTCACCGGCTTCCGGGCCCATGGCTTCCACCAAAGCCGTACATGCCCCGGCGCCCAAGGTGGCGCTGGTGGCCGAATCAACCGTGGGGTCGTCCGGATCGCAGTAGGTGAACGGCATCAACTGCACTTCTTCAAGCAGGGACTCGGCAATGGCCAGCGCCTGGCGGCGCAATTGCGGATCGACACTGCGCGAAGTCGATTGGGTCAATACCGACAGTACGCCGGCCAACGCAACTGTAACAATCACGATGAAGATGATGAGCTCAATCAGCGTGAAACCCCGCTGGCCGGGCCGCACCGGGCGTTTGGTGATGATCATGGCAGGCGCCTCATCAACCCCGTATCAGTCTCCAGCCGGAAGCTGTACTGCGTGGTTGTGCCGTCCGTCACGTCGATACTTAACACCCCTGGTGACGTGACGGTATTGCCGGCGTTGAGCGCATTGAATGTGGCGGTGCCAGTCGACGCACCCGTCAGGCAGGCCGACACCGCCGCCGGGCAAGTGACGCTACCCAACGCGCCACCGCCAACATACGCGAAGACGACCCCGGTCGATGAAAACGTCGCAATCACCGGCTTGCGCTGGGCCAGGGCGAGCCGAAGCATGGCAGCTGTGGTACTTTGCATCTCGTCGGAAAAGGCGCGCAAACGCCAGACGGTGAGATCCAGCATACGTGGCAAAGCAAACACGGCCAGCGCACCCACGATCACAATCACCATCACCAGTTCAATCAGCGTGAACCCCTGCTGGCGCAACAACCCAGTCGGCGTCGGCGGCATTAATTCAGTACTCTGGTGGTGAAGCGTCAACATGATGCAGATCGCTATTTGCTACTCTATTTATAGCTAACTATGCCCGTTCTTTGTGGGCAAGAACCTGTTTTTATTCCTAAGTGCAAATGCAGGCGTTAGTTTGACACACTGTCCTGCGGCCACACTGCCTTCAATGCCTGCGCGCCAAGAAAAAACGCGAAGGCTTCTGTCGAAACCTTCGCGTCTTGGCGCGCTCAGCAACTTCCCAAAAAAGGGATCAAATGCCGATCGCGGTAAAGGTCGTGGTCAGTACCGGGGTAGAGATGGTGCTCAGTGTGCAGGTGCCTGACACGCCGGAAGCCACGGCCGTTGATGTGATCGAATAATCAGCTGGGAGGCCACCTTGCATAGCACCAGCGACTGCCGTGCAATTCGCCACTGGTACCGTTACGGCCAGCGTAGCACTTGACCCAATGCTGCGTGACGCATAGTTGATGGCTGACGCAGAGTTCAGCGCACCGGCGACGCCTTGCAATGCCGCCAATCTAGCATCGCTCTTCAAGTCAACAAATTTCGGGATCGCCACTGCGGCCAAAACGCCGAGAATCACGATCACCATCACCAATTCAATCAAAGTAAAACCGCGTTGTTGTTTCGTCATATTGCGCACCTGTATGTGGATTGAAAACCAGTGTCTTAAAAATCACCCAACTGTGACCGGCATCGAACTTTTCTGCCGCTCTGTTCATTTTAGGGCATACCGTACATCTGCACATCAAGTTTTGCGTCTAAGTCCGTGCAATAACTCACAAAATCAATCTTTTCAAAGCCGAATTCGTAGACTCAATCATCACCGGATGGCGTCTTCAAACCACACGTAAGACTCCTTGGGCATGAGCTGAAAAGGGGGTGGCGGCGCACTGATCTGGAACCAGACCATGGGGTCACCACTAGGGCTGTCAAACCATTGGGGGTAGATCGGCAGGTATCCGGCACACACGCACACCGGGTCAAAAACCCAGCTGCCGGGCGCGATGGCCAGAAATTCTTGCTGGCGGACTTCTCCGGCAAAATTGACGGGGCGACGCTGAAGCAACTCAAACGGATTGCGTTGCAAAGATGCTACAAATTTCGGGTCATTGGAGGTGCTTCGCTGCAAATGATCAATCACCAGCGCTGCCCTCAACGCTCCCAGCGTGGTCTTGAAAGCAGCTAGTTCACCCCGGGCTTGCACCTGTCGTACATGCTGCCCAAACAGAACAATCAGTACCACGAGGACCAGCGCCAGAAAACACCACTCAATGACCCGCCGACTCCATAGGGGTGCTACCGCAAAACGGACCGGCACTGGGACAGGCGCTTTGCCGCCTTCAGTCGCGCTCGCCACTCAACCTCCGCCCCGCCCCATGGCGGCCTGACCCATGTTCCACAATGGCAAAAACACGCCCAGAGCCAGCAACAGCACCAGTGCCGCTATGGCTGCCAGCAAAATGGGCTCAATGGCCGCAGACAGCCCCTTGATGCTGTAGTCGGTGTCCCGTTCGTACATTTCGGCAATTTCAAATAAGAGCGAGTCCAATTCGCCGGTTTCTTCTCCCACGCTGATCATCTGCAGAACAACTGGTGTGAATACGCCGGTGGCCGACGCGCACCGGGAAATACTCTCACCGCGCTCAATACCATCACGCATCTGCTCAATTCGGCTGCCTATGTAAGCGTTGTCCACGGTTTGAGCCACGACAGTCAGGGCCTGAACCAGAGGAACACCGCTTTGGCTGGACAGTGCAAAACTGCGCGCGAAACGCGCCAGTGTGGCCTTGAGCACAATCTCTCCGATGATCGGCAACTTCAGTTTGCGAGCATCCCAACGGTAGCGTCCCTGCGCCGTGCGCAGATAGCCGCGGACCAGCACAACAGCACCAATTGCCAATGCTGCCAGCAGTGGCCACCAGGCCACCATGAAGCTTGAAAATGCCAGCAAACCGCGCGTGATCAACGGCAGCTCGGCATTAAAACCGGCAAACACCTTGGCGAACACTGGAATCACAAAGACATTGATGATGACCAGAGCCAGCGCCATCGCAATCATCACGAAGGATGGATAGCGCATGGCCTGTTTGACGCGTTCACGCACGTCGCGCTCAAACTCCATGTGTTCGGTCAGGCGAAGGAAAACCTCGGTCAAACGCCCCGTCATTTCGCCCACGCGGATCATCGAAATGTAGAAAGCGCTGAACACATCAGAGTGGCGGGAAAGCGCGTTGGACAACTCACGCCCCTGATCCAGGCTGGCACGGATGTCTTTGAGCATGTCCACCATGGCGGGCTTGCTCGACGATGCCTGCAGCCCCGCAAACGCACGCAAAATGGGAATACCCGCCTTGTTGAGCGTGTACATCTGACGCGAAAAAACCAGCATGTCTTCAATCGTGATGGACTTGCGGTTCAGCCGCGACCACCAGCTTTCAGTCTCTGCGTCGACGCTCGCCACCGCCACCGCAATGTGGACCGGCGCAACGCCCATCGCCATCAACTGATCTGCGACGCCACCCTCACTCACGGCTTCCAGCTGGCCTTGAACCAGCTCGCCCCGGGCATTTCGCCCCCGCCATGTGTATGCAGCCATGCGTTATCACCCGCCCGTTGGCAGCGCTACATCGCTTTGATCGTCGACATCAAAGCCAACGCGCATGGCCTCTGCAAGTGATGTTTTTCCCAGACGTACCAGTTCAAAAGCGTGAAAAGCCAGGGTGTGGCCCTTCATGCGTTCGCGCGCGGCGGCAAGAAACGCTGCAGGGTCGGACCGGGTGGCCGCCTGGGTCAAGGTCGCATCCATCTCCAGCAGTTCATAGACACCCTGCCGGCCCGCATAGCCCGTGCCGTTGCACGCTGAGCAGCCCCTGCCGCGCTTCGGGACGATGGCCTGGTTGGCGTCCATCATTCCCGCCAGCCAGCCCTGCTCTTGCGCGCTGGGCTCATGCGGCTCGGCACACTCTTCGCAATTCAATCGGATCAGCCGCTGCGCAATGACCGCCTGCAGGGAAGTCGCGACCATAAATGCGGGCACACCCATGTCAAGAAGGCGAAATGGCGTACTGATCGCATCACGGGTATGCAGGGTAGAAAGCACCAGGTGCCCCGTGATTGCGGCACGCAGGCCTATTTCGGCGGTCTCGGCATCGCGCATTTCACCGACCAGAATCACGTCAGGGTCCTGGCGAAGTGTGGCTCGCAAAACAGAGGCAAAGGTCAATTCAATCTTGTCGTTAACCTGCACCTGGATGATGCCGGGCAGTCTGTATTCCACAGGGTCTTCGACTGTAATGACTTTGAGTTCGGCCGAATTGATTTCCGCTAGCGACGCATACAGCGTGGATGTCTTGCCAGACCCGGTAGGTCCTGTCACAAGCACCAAACCGGCGCTGCGCCCCAGTACTTCCCGGAAACGCTTGAGCATCGCATCAGGCATGCCGATCCGGTCGAGTCGGCGCAAGCCACCGCTCTGGCTCAACAATCGCATCACGACCGATTCGCCATAGGCGGTTGGCAACGTGGAAAGCCGCACATCAAGGGTTTGGTCCCGCAGGCGCACACTAAAGCGACCGTCCTGGGGCAGGCGCTTTTCAGAGATATCGAGCCCGGCCATCAGTTTCAAACGCTGTGCGAGCGCGCCGCCAATGCGCTTGTCTGCCTGGGTTTGAGTTTGCAGCACGCCATCGACACGCACCCGGATCTGCAGGCCGGATTCTTGAGGTTCGATGTGCACATCAGACGCGCCCACCTGCATGGCATCCTCGAATACAGACTGAAGCAGGCGAACCACAGGTGCGCCCTCGATGCCCGCAGAGGCGGTGAGCTCACCGAAATCGACGGCGTCACCCAAGTCTTTCTCAAGGGCGCGTGCCAGGCCACTGATCTCTTCCGTGCGCCGGTAAAGGCGATCAAACGCCAGAGCCAATTGACTCTCCGGCACCGCGGCAATGCTGACATTGCGCTTGAGCAGGCGGGTCAACTCGTCAAAGGCGAATAGGTCCAGGGGGTCCGCCAGCGCGACCAGCAGGGTATCGCCCTTGTCTTCCAGTACCAATGCCCGAAAACGCCGGGCCGCCGACTCCGGCAACAGCTTAACGACGTCTGCGCGAAACGGAAATGTTTTGAGATTGACAAACGGGATTCGTAACTGCCTGGCCAAGCCGTTCGCCAGCAGCTCTTCCGTGATGACGCCAGTTTCGATCAGCAGACGGCCGACTTTTTTACCCGTTTGCCGCTGAAGCTCAAGGGTCTGCTGCAATTGCTCTTGGGAAATCAGCCGTTGCTGAACCAGTACGTCCCCCAGACGCAATTTTTCGGGACGCCCGGCCGGTGCTCGCTGGCCTCCTTGAACTGGCGGAACCGCTGCTTCCATGTTCATGGATCATTCCTTGCGCTGTGGATTATCAAAAATGATAGCACGCTATGCAGGAAACACGAGGGGCATCTACAGATTTAACCTAATAAAACGTGCAGTCCTGCGTTTTACCCTCAGCGGGGAGAGAATTTCAGTGCAGATGCCGTGGCTTGCGGCCACCGCCATGGCCTTGTCCGCCATGCCCGCCGCCCGAACCGCCAGAACCTCGAGGCGGACGCCCAATCTCGAGCGAGTTAACGAGCGCATCAAACCGCTGGGCAAATAGTTTGTCAATCTCAGCAACAACGCCTGACAATTCGGAGCCATCAAAGTGTCGCTCCATCAAGGCGATCATGTCTTGCACAAGAAGATCCCGCTGCACCTGCATGATGGCCGCCGGGTTTGGGCCCACAAATAGCATGATGAAGTCATCGCGCGACTCGGCACCCGACTCTTCATCTTCTTCGTCAAAATTAGTGTCGTAGAAGGTAACTTCAATGGTCGCACCGGTCTCAGACAGCTCGTTGAGACTCATGCACATTTCATCAAGCGACTGGCGAAAGTCTTCCGCGCCGGCAACCGTCCAGCAGAGTTGAAGCAAATGCTCACCGGCGTCAAACTTGATCCCAGGTTCGTCTTCATAGGCACTTCCCGCACCATCGGCCAGAGACCGGGCACCCGCGTACTTCCAGAGAGGCTTGAGCGCATCCTGAAGCTGCTCAAAAATCACATCAGCACGCAGGGGCACCTGCCCGTGAACATGGATTTCGAAGGGAGCGTTTAAACGTGGCATGGTGAACAAGTGTACCGGTGCTGGAATCGAAATATTTCTATGCGGATGGTGCCCGAGACCGGAATCGAACCGGTACGCCCGTTATTCACGAAGCGGCGGATTTTAAGTCCGATGTGTCTACCTATTTCACCACTCGGGCGCACTTAAAGCAATTGTGAAACAAAAAAGCCCCGTCAGCATGCGCAGACGAGGCCAAGTTAGATTGAATCGATGGAGGCGCGACCCAGAGTCGAACTGGGCTAGACGGATTTGCAATCCGTTGCATAACCGATTTGCTATCGCGCCACTGATTCACACAATTTCTAAAACTGCCTTCGACAAAAAAGGGAAGCATGAGCTTCCCTTTTAGAAATCTGGAGCGGGAAAAGAGTCTCGAACTCTCGACCTCAACCTTGGCAAGGTTGCGCTCTACCAACTGAGCTATTCCCGCGTTTCAAGCCTTAAATTATAACGTACTTTTTGAGTGTTTTCAAAACCCGTGCGATTCAGTGGTCCACTGGAGTTTCAATGCTTTATGGACCCACCCAATTCGATCGCGGGTTCCGCAGTGGGCACCGCGACGTCTGCCGACGCGGCAACCACCATCGGCTCATCATCGCTCAAAGGCGTTGGCATGCGCTCAAGTGCAATTTCGAGTACTTTATCAATCCAGCGCACCGGCACAATCTCAAGACCATTTTTAACGTTCTCGGGAATGTCTTGCAGGTCTTTGGCGTTTTCCTCTGGAATCAAAACTGTTTTGATGCCGCCCCGCAAAGCCGCCAGCAACTTCTCCTTTAAACCACCGATCGCCGTTACTTCACCACGAAGCGTAATCTCGCCTGTCATGGCCACATCGCCGCGCACAGGAATTCCGGTCAACGCAGAAACAAATGCCGTTGTCATGGCAGCACCCGCACTCGGCCCGTCCTTCGGAGTCGCACCGTCTGGCACGTGAATGTGAATATCCTTTTTCTCAAAGGTTTCATCCTTGATCCCCAGGCGGCGCGAACGGCTGCGAACCACAGTGCGAGCCGCTTCAACAGACTCCTTCATCACATCGCCTAACGACCCAGTGCGCGTGATCACGCCCTTGCCCGGCATGAGCGCCGCCTCGATGGTCAGCAGATCACCACCGACCTCAGTCCAGGCAAGTCCGACAACCTGTCCCACCTGATTTTGCTCTTCAGCACGGCCGTAGGTGAACTTGCGCACGCCAAGGAAATCATTGAGATTGGCGCCGTCCACTTTGACTTGCGGTGTCATCTTCTTGAGTTGCAGGCCTTTGACTACTTTGCGGCAAATTTTCGAGAGTTCCCGCTCCAGCGAACGTACACCTGCCTCGCGCGTGTAATAGCGAACGATGTCGCGCACAGCCTCTTCTGTGACTAATAACTCTTCGTCCTTCACACCGTTGTTCTTCAGCTGCTTGGGCAACAGATATTTCAGCGCAATACTCGTCTTCTCGTCTTCCGTATAGCCCGACAAACGAATGACCTCCATCCTGTCCAGCAGCGCTGGCGGAATGTTCATGGAGTTCGAGGTAGCCACAAACATCACGTCACTCAGGTCGAAGTCAACTTCAACATAGTGGTCGCCGAACTTGTGGTTTTGCTCAGGGTCCAGTACCTCCAGCAACGCGCTTGAAGGATCGCCCCGGAAATCAGTCCCAAGCTTGTCAATTTCGTCCAGCAGGAACAACGGATTGCGCGTGCCCACTTTGGACAGGCTTTGCAGCACCTTGCCAGGCATGGCGCCGATGTAAGTACGCCGATGCCCGCGGATTTCGGCTTCGTCACGCATGCCACCTAGAGCCATGCGCACGTACTTGCGCCCCGTCGCCTTGGCGATCGACTGCCCCAATGAAGTCTTGCCCACACCGGGTGGGCCAACCAGGCAAAGGATCGGCGCTTTAACCTTGTCAACGCGCTGCTGCACAGCTAAATACTCGAGAATCCGGTCTTTGACCCGATCCAGCCCGAAGTGATCTTCGTTGAGCACTGCTTCTGCGTTGGTCAGGTTGTGCTTGATCTTGGTTTTGGCAGCCCAAGGCAGACCGGTCAAGACGTCAATATAGTTGCGTACCACCGTCGCCTCAGCGGACATAGGCGACATCAGCTTGAGCTTTTTCAGCTCACTTTCAGCCTTCTTGAGAGCATCTTTCGGCATCTTCGCAGACTTGATTTTCTTCTCGATCTCGTCAACGTCCGCGCCGTCCTCGCCCTCCCCCAGTTCCTTTTGAATGGCTTTCACCTGTTCATTCAGGTAAAAATCACGCTGATTCTTTTCCATCTGCCGTTTGACACGGCCCCTGATTTTTTTGTCGACATTCAGGATGTCTACTTCTCGCTCAATCTGCTCGTACAGATTTTCAAGCCGCTCTTTAACACCCGACAGCGCCAATACGGCCTGCTTGTTGTCCAACTTGAGAGGCAAGTGTGCCGCGATGGTGTCCGCCAATCTGCCGGCATCATCAATGCTCGATATGGAGGTCAGAATCTCGGGAGGAATTTTTTTATTGAGCTTGACGTACTGGTCAAACTGTTGCATCACGGCACGTCGCAAGGCCTCAACTTCGCTGGACTTACCTTTTGGCTTGTCGGCTGCAACCTCTGACACTGCCTCAACCGGCGTTACTGTGGCAGTAAAGTGAAGCTCACCCTCTTCAATATGACTGACAATTGCGCGTTGTTGCCCCTCGACCAGCACTTTGACAGTGCCGTCAGGTAGCTTCAGCATTTGCAAAATCGTGGAGATACACCCCACATCAAACATGTCTGAGACCAACGGATCATCTTTTGCCGCCGCCTTTTGGGCGACGAGCATAATTCGGCGCTCGGCCTCCATGGCCGCTTCAAGCGCCTTGATGCTTTTAGGTCGCCCGACAAAAAGCGGGATCACCATATGAGGAAATACCACGACATCCCTCAAGGGGAGGAGTGGCAACTCGATGGGAAGAGCAGGCAGTGGGGTGTGACCAGACATGTGGAACCTTTAAATTACCTGATGTAGATGGATTTCAATTGGGTATTTTCAACCCGCAGCGCATTGTGATCTGTTGAACGTTACAACAAACTTCGCTAATTCGGCAAAAATACCCACCAAATCAAGACTTCAGGTCAAGCCTTTTTGGCCACTTCGCGATACACCAAAAGGGGCGGTTTATTTTCTTCGATGGTGGACTCGTCAACCACCACCTTGTCAACGTTGGCGGTGTTGGGCAACTCATACATGGTATCGATCAACGACTGTTCAAGAATTGATCTCAAGCCGCGTGCCCCGGTCTTTCTGGCGAGCGCTTTCCGGGCAATGGCCTTCAAGGCCGACGGCCGAATTTCAAGATCAACGCCTTCCATGGCTAAAAGCTTGCCGTACTGCTTAACCAATGCGTTCTTCGGCTCGGTAAGAATTTGAACCAATGCATCTTCACTGAGTTCCGCCAGGGTGGCGACAACCGGCATACGTCCTACCAATTCAGGTATCAGGCCGAATTTGATCAGGTCCTCGGGCTCAACATCTTTGAATACCTCGGTCAGACTGCGCTGTTCCTTGCTCTTGACTGAAGCGCCAAAACCGATGCCCGAAGACTCCGTGCGGTTGTCGATGACCTTTTCGAGACCCGAGAACGCACCACCACAGATGAACAAAATATTCGTGGTATCTATTTGCACAAAGTCCTGATTGGGGTGCTTGCGACCACCCTGAGGTGGCACGCTGGCCATGGTGCCTTCAATCAGCTTGAGCAAGGCCTGCTGCACGCCCTCGCCCGACACGTCGCGGGTGATGGATGGGTTATCTGATTTGCGGGAAATCTTGTCGATTTCGTCAATGTAGACAATGCCACGCTGCGCGCGCTCAACTTCGTAGTTACAGCTTTGCAGAAGCTTGAGGACGATGTTTTCAACGTCTTCGCCGACGTAGCCGGCCTCTGTCAGCGTGGTGGCATCAGCCATCACAAAAGGCACGTCGAGCATGCGCGCCAGCGTTTGCGCCAGCAAGGTTTTGCCCGAACCAGTAGGCCCGATCAGCAAGATGTTGCTCTTCGCGAGCTCAACGTCGTCTTTTTTGGCCTTTTCCTTGTGACGCAGCCTCTTGTAATGGTTATACACCGCTACAGCGAGCGTGCGCTTGGCGGGTTCCTGACCAATCACATAGTTATCGAGATTGGCTTTGATTTCCGACGGGGTCGGCAGCTCGCCTTTGGCATCGCGCGAATCCACTGTCGTTGGCAGTTCATCACGAATGATCTCGTTACAGAGATCAATGCACTCATCGCATACGAACACCGACGGACCCGCAATCAGCTTTTTGACTTCGTGCTGACTTTTCCCGCAAAACGAGCAGTAAAGTGTTTTTTCGCTTGATGCGCCTTTTTTCTCGGCCATTTGAAGATTGCCTTTTCGCAGAAGTTACCGAATGATACCCAAATAAAAAAACGGCGATTCCTTAAACAGGAAGCGCCGTTGCAGCCAAGCCGCAGGGGGCAGAGCCAGATTCAGGGGCGCTTGGAGATCACTTGATCAATCAGCCCGTAGTCCTTGGATTCATCCGCAGACATGTAGTAGTCCCGCTCCGTGTCCCTAGCTATTCTGTCCAGCGGTTGGCCAGTACGTTCCGCAAGGATCTTGTTGAGCTGTTCACGCGTTTTCAGAATTTCACGCGCCTGGATTTCAATCTCAGTCGCCTGCCCTTGACTACCGCCCGAGGGCTGGTGAATCATGATTTTGGAGTTGGGCAACGAGAACCGCTTACCCTTGGCGCCGGCGGCCAACAGAAAGGCGCCCATACTAGCTGCAAAGCCAGTGCAAAGGGTCGACACGTCAGGTTTGATGAAGTTCATGGTGTCAAAAATCGCCATGCCTGCCGTTACCGAGCCACCAGGAGAATTAATGTAGAAAGAAATGTCCTTGTCAGGATTCTCGCTCTCCAGGAACAGCAACTGAGCCACTACCAGGTTAGCAGTCTGGTCATTTACCGGACCGACCAGAAATATGACGCGCTCCTTGAGCAGGCGAGAGTAGATGTCGTAAGACCGCTCGCCACGCCCGGACTGCTCGATCACCATGGGCACCATGCCCAGACCCTGCGTTTCCAATGCACTGTTTCGCACGTTCATGTTATCTCCAGAATATGATCTAAAAAGGAAATGGGGCTTGGTATCAGGACTGCAAGTCCTGGGCAAGCCCCAAAGTGAGTCAGCAGATCAAAAAGTTCAGTTCTGGCCCATCAATTCATCGAAAGAAACAGACTTGTCCAAGATTTTGGCCTTGCTCAGGATGAATTCGGTCACATTGTTTTCAATGACGATCGATTCGACTTCGCCCATGCGCTTATTGTCGCTGTAATACCAGCGAACGACATCAGCAGGTTTCTCATAGCTGGCAGCCAAGTCTTCGATATGGGCCTTGATCTGTTCAACCTTGGCGTGCAGTTCATTGGCACGAACGAGCTCGGCCACCACCAGACCCAGGCGCACCCTGCGCTCAGCCTGCGGGCGGAATACGTCGTCGGGAATCGGGGCTTTATCGGCGTCCTTCACACCGCGCTGCTTGAGGTCGGCGCGTGCGCCTTCAATCATACGGTCCACTTCGGACTGAACACTGGATTTGGGCAGGTCAAGTTCCGACTTTTCAACCAATGCGTTCATGGCCGCCTGTTTGTTGCGTGCCAACAGGCGGGATTTGACTTCGCGCTCCAGATTCTTTCGAATGTCGGCACGCAGGCCTTCAACCGTGGCGTCAGCAATGCCCAATGACTTGGCCAACGCTTCGTTGACTTCAGGCAGGTGGGCGGCTTCCATCTTCTTCACTGTCACCATGAAGTCCGCTGTTTTGCCAGCCACGTCCTTGCCGTGGTATTCGTCAGGGAAAGCCAGCTGGAAGGTTTTGCTTTCGCCCAGCTTCATGCCGCGCACGGCTTCTTCGAATTCCTTGAGCATCTGGCCATCGCCTACGATGAACTGGAAATCGTCGGCCTTGCCGCCGGGGAACGGCTCGCCGTCGATCTTGCCTTCAAAGTCAACCGTCACGCGGTCATTGTCCTGGGCGGCGGCATCATGCGGGCGCTGGGCGAATGTACGACGCTGCTTGCGCAGAATATCGAGTGTTTTATCGATAGCGGTGTCGGTCACTTCAGCGGTGACACGTTCAACTTCAGCGGTTGAAAGATCTCCCAGCTTGACTTCGGGAAACACTTCAAAGACAGCGTCAAAAGTCATTTCACCCTCAGGTGCGGCGTCCTTTTCTGTGATACGGGGCTGACCGGCTACGCGCAATTTGGCTTCATTGGCCGCATTCGCGAAAGCCTCACCCACTTTATCGTTCATCACTTCATAGTGAACCGAATACCCGTAACGCTGGGCGACCACATTCATGGGTACTTTTCCTGGACGAAAACCGTCCATTTTTACCGTGCGGGCGAGGCGCTTGAGACGCGTGTCAACTTCTGACTGGATGGCACCGACCGGCAGTGTCAGTGTGATCTTGCGTTCCAGTTTTTCAAGTATTTCTACAGTAACAGCCATCTAAAATTCTCCTGGTTTCTATCAGTGAGTGGTGCGCGGGGGGGGACTCGAACCCCCACACTGTTGCCAGCGTCAGGACCTAAACCTGGTGCGTCTACCAATTTCGCCACCCGCGCAAAAAACAATGAGGATGGTCCGCAGGACCATCCTCATGAAATCGGTCAACTTTCTATTTTAACCTGCCTCAAAGCTGGTGAGGCGCGACCCGGTCCATTTACTAGCGCCGGACGCGAAACCAGGCAGCGTACATAGCGGGCAATGCAAGCAACGTCAAAACGGTCGCAACAATCAGTCCGCCCATGATCGCGACCGCCATGGGACCCCAGAAGACTGATCGCGACAGGGGAATCATGGCCAGCACGGCCGCAGCAGCAGTCAGCACAATGGGGCGCAAGCGCCGCACCGCACTCTCCACGATCGCATCCCAGGTGGGTACACCGGCAGCCCGATCCTGCTCAATTTGATCGATCAGGATGACCGAGTTGCGCTGAATCATGCCCATCAACGCAATCACACCGAGCAACGCCACGAAACCAAAGGGACGATCAAGCAACAACAAGGCACCTGCCACGCCAGCAATACCCATCGGGCCCGTCAGGAAAACCAGCACGGCGCGGCTAAAGCTGTGCAGTTGCAACATCAAAAGCGTGAAAGTGATGAACAGCATGATAGGAACACCCGCCGCTATTGAAGCAGAACCTTTGCTGCTCTCTTCGACC
>JANPAZ010000464.1:0-2034 GCA_031430225.1 Rhodoferax sp.
CAGGTCTGGGCGCAATTGCGCTGTCAGGGCGATGGCCTGCTCGGCCCGCGTGGCGTGGCCCACTGGCTCGTAGCCCATGGACTGGAGTTGTTGATGGATGTCGCGGGCGACGATGGCTTCGTCTTCAACGATCAAAATGCCGGTCTTCATGGTGTGGAGTCAATCAAGGCAGCGACCGTCGTTGGAGGCAATTGCGGTGAAGGCGGCGAGGGTGGCAAGGGTGGCAAGGTTGAGTTAGGGATGCTTGCCACCTGAAATTTCACGGTGAAAGCGGCCTGCTGGCCCGGCCCGACTTCCAGCGTGCCGCCGATCTGCCGGGCCAAATCACCGGCCAGCTTGAGGCCCAGCGAAACCTGCCGTTTTTCATCAAAATCATCGGGCAGGCCCACACCGTTGTCGTTGATGCGCAACTCGACCCACAGTGGGTCATCAAGCACTTTGAGCGCCACGCAGATTTCGCCGGTGCGCCCGTCCGGGAAACCATGCTTGAGTGAATTGGAGATCAGCTCGTTGACCATCAGGCCGCAGGGGCTGGCCTGGTCCATCGCAAGCTGCACCGTGACCACATCAAGCTTGAGCCGAATGGACCCATTGGCGGGTGCCAGGGCGCGATATGACTGGGCCGCAAGCTGTTTGAGGTAGGCACCCAGGTCCAGCGTGGCGGTGGTGCCGGAGCGGTAAAGCGACTCATGCAGCAGGGCCATGGCGCGGATTCGACCCTGCATGTCCTGCAAAACTTTGCTGCGGTCCGAAGTCGGGTTGCGCCCATCTTCAAGGCGCAGCAGGCTCGCAATCACCTGCAGGTTGTTCTTGACCCGGTGATGCACTTCGCTCAGCAGGCCTATTTTTTCTTGCAGCAGTGTGTACTGGGCGGCCTGTGCCTGTTGCCGGTGGTCTATCTCGTGCTGCAACAGCAGTGTGCGTGCCAGTACCTGTTCTTCAAGCAGGGCATGCTGGTTAAAAAGCGCACGATGCGCTTGCTGCGCTTCAATCAGATTGCGGACCCGCATCAGCAACTCGGTACGGTCAAAAGGTTTGGCAACGAAATCCCGGGCACCGGCCTCCAGCGCACGCAGCAGATGCTCATGGCCGCCCTGCGCGGTCAAAACCAAAATGGGCGGAAGCAAGGGGTCACCCAGCGATTTGAGCTGCGCCATCAGGGCATAGCCGTCCATATGCGGCATGTTCAGGTCAAGCAGGATCAGGTCCACCTGCTCCTTGCGGTACTCCCCCAGTGCGTTGCGCGGGTCCTGCACCATCACCGTGTTCTGGTATCCGGCGGTACGCAGCATGGCTTGCGCAAGCTTGAGGTTGACGGGCTCGTCGTCAACCATCATGATCCGCGCGGAAGCCAGTTCGGTCATTAGAGTGATATCTCGCATCGTGTGTATTCGGTGATTGTCAGGCCACGGGCGGCAGGGTAAACCAGAATGTGCTGCTCTGTCCCTGTACCGTGTGCACACCAATGCTGCCTTGCATCAGCTCTACCAGCCGCTTGGCCAGCACCAGGCCAATGCCCGTGCCTTCAATGGGGTCCAGGCTGGCGTCCAGCCTTTCAAACGGCTGAAACAGCTGGGTCACCTGGGCCGGTGTGAGGCCACGGCCCATGTCTGACACGCCAACGCGAACCAACGTTTGCGGGCCGTCGGTGATGATCTCGCACAGCACGGACACCTGGCCCCCGTCGGTGTTGTATTTGACGGCATTGCCCAGCAAATTCAGCATGACCTGCTTGAGCCGCATGGCGTCTGCCATGACGGACAGGTCGGCAGGCACGATCTGCAAACTGATCTTCAGATGGCGCGCGTCGGCATGCGGGCCTATCAGCTTCAGACAGTCCTGCATCAGGGGCATGAGGGCCAGCGGTTGACTGCGCACGGCAATCTTGCCGGACTCAACCTGCGCCAAATCCAGCACCTCGTTGATCAGCGCCAGCAAATGGCGCCCGCCCTTGACCACCTCGCGGCCCCAATCCATGCGGTCTTGATCAGACTGGTGTTCCAGTTCCAGCAATTGCCCAAAGCCGAGAATCGC
>JANPAZ010000465.1:0-6115 GCA_031430225.1 Rhodoferax sp.
CAGGCAGATCACGGCAAATCGCGTGCGGTTATGGGCATCGTCTTGAATGGCATGAGCGGCAATGTGCAGGCCAAACTGGGTGGCGGCACGCTCGCTGGCCAAACCCGCCCAGGCCGGGTTGGTGGTGGCCAGCCGGGCGCCTTCGGCATTGCTGGACACGGCCCGACGCTCTGCGTTGGGCAGATGCACGGAGAGCCATGCCTGGCACTGCGCCAGTGCCTGGGGGTGGGCAAGCACCACTTCAATCCCCTGCAGGGAATTGCTCTGGCGCAACACGTTATGCCTCACCATCAGGCTGACCTCGCCCACCATTTGGGTGGGGGTGCGCAAAAACAGGTCAAGCGAGCGGGTGACCACGCCTTCAGCCGAACTCTCGACGCCTACCACGCCAAACTGTGCCTGCCCCGCTTCGGTGGCATGGAAGACTTCGTCAAAGTTGGCGCAATAAATCAACTCGACTGACCCCCCAAAAAACTCCACAGCGGCCTGCTCGCAAAAGGTGCCTGCGGGCCCGAGCACCGCGACTCGCTGCGGGGCTTCCAGCGCAAGACACGCCGACATGATCTCGCGCCAGATGGCCGCCACATGAGGGCCCTTGAGCGGGCCCTGATTGGCGGTCTGGATTTTCTCAATGACCTGGGCGACGCGGTCGGGGCGGAAAAACGGCGTGCCGTCGCGTTTTTTGACCTCGCCGACTTGCTCTGCCACTTTGGCGCGGCGGTTCAGCAGCAATAGCATTTCCGAGTCAATCGCATCGATCTGCACGCGCAGGTCGGCCAGGTTGACGGACGGTGGGGCTTCAGAGGGGGTGGTCACAGCAGATTAGTGTAGAAAATGGTCGCAGGCCCACATGGAACTTGCATAGTTAGCTATTAAATTGGTAGCAATCAGGCTGTTGCCGAAAGTGCAGGCGGTCAGGCCGCAGCCTCACCAGCGTCAGCATCTGGCGCATCGGCATCTGCATCCGGTGGAATGGCATCGTTTTCAACAATGCGCTGCAAACCGCTGAGTTTGGAGCCTTCGTCCAGCCCGATCAGGGTTACGCCCTGCGTGGCGCGGCCCAGTTCGCGTATTTCGCTAACGCGGGTACGCACCAGCACGCCCTTGTCGGTGATCAACATGATCTCGTCGTCTGCATGGACCAGCGTGGCGGCAACGACTTTGCCGTTGCGCTCGGATTGCTGGATGGCAATCATGCCCTTGGTGCCACGACCATGGCGTGTGTATTCGGTGATGCTGGTGCGTTTGCCAAAACCGTTTTGCGTGGCCGTCAGCACACTTTGTTGTTCGTCTTCAGCCACCAGCATGGCGATCACGCTCTGGCCGTCTTCCAGCATCATGCCGCGCACGCCACGTGCTGTGCGACCCATCGGCCGCACATCGTTTTCGTCAAAGCGCACCGCCTTGCCGCCGTCGCTGAACAGCATCACGTCGTGCTCGCCGTCGGTGAGGGACGCGCCAATCAGGAAGTCACCCGGGTCCAGGTCCACGGCAATGATGCCGGCCTTGCGCGGGTTGCTGAACTCATCCAGCGTGGTCTTCTTGACCGTGCCCATGCTGGTTGCCATGAACACGTACTGGTTGGCCGGGAAGGTGCGCTTTTCGCCGGTGAGCGGCAGCACCACAGTGATTTTTTCGCCCTCTTGCAGCGGAAACATGTTGACGATGGGGCGACCCCGTGAGCCGCGGGAACCCTGTGGCACTTCCCAGACCTTGAGCCAGTACAAGCGGCCGCGGTTACTAAAGCACAAGATGTAGTCGTGCGTGTTGGCAATGAAGAGCTGATCTACCCAGTCGTCTTCTTTGGTGGCTGTAGCCTGCTTGCCGCGTCCACCGCGCTTTTGCGCCCGGTACTCGCTTAAAGGCTGGCTCTTGATATAGCCGCTGTGGCTTAGTGTGACCACCATGTCGGTCGGGGTGATCAGGTCTTCGGTGCTCAAATCAAACGAGCTGTGTTCCACAAAGCTGCGGCGTGCGCCAATCTTGGTCTGACCAAACTCCAGCTTCACTGACGTGAGTTCGTCACCAATGATGGTGGACACGCGTTCTGGCTTGCCCAGAATGTCCAGCAGGTCTTCAATTTCGGCCATCACCTCTTTGTACTCGGCCACGATCTTGTCCTGCTCAAGCCCGGTCAGGCGCTGCAGGCGCATTTGCAGAATTTCGTGGGCCTGGGTATCGCTCAAGCGGTACAAACCATCGCGGCCCATGCCCACGGCTTTGTCCATCCCGTCGGGACGGTAGTCGTCGGCATTGATCACGCCGCCATCCGCGCGGGTACGGGTGAGCATTTCACGCACCAGGCTGCTGTCCCAGGCGCGGGTCATCAGCTCGGCTTTGGCAACCGGTGGCGTCGGCGCATTGCGGATGATGCGGATGAACTCATCAATATTGGCCAGCGCTACCGCCAGGCCTTCAAGCACGTGGCCGCGTTCGCGCGCCTTGCGCAACGTGAAGATGGTGCGCCGGGTAACCACCTCTCGGCGATGCTCCAGAAAGACTTCGATCAGGTCCTTCAGGTTGCACAGCTTGGGCTGCCCGTTGATGAGCGCCACCATGTTGATACCAAAGGTGTCCTGAAGCTGCGTCTGCTTGTACAGGTTGTTCAGCACCACCTCGGGCACTTCGCCCCGCTTTAACTCAATGACCAGGCGCATGCCCGATTTGTCGGACTCGTCCTGAATGTGGCTGATGCCTTCTATCTTCTTCTCGTGCACCAGCTCGGCCATGCGCTCTTGCAAGGTCTTCTTGTTGCACTGGTAGGGCAGCTCATCAACAATGATGGCCTGGCGCTGGCCCTTGTCGATGTCTTCAAAGTGCACCTTGGCGCGCATCACCACGCGGCCCCGGCCCGTGCGGTAGCCGTCTTTGACGCCATTGATGCCGTAGATGATGCCGGCCGTGGGGAAGTCGGGCGCGGGGATGATTTCCATCAACTCATCGATGGTGGCCAGCGGGTTGCGCAGCAAGTGCAGGCAGCCGTCAATCACTTCGTTCAGGTTGTGCGGCGGGATGTTGGTCGCCATGCCCACGGCAATACCGGATGAGCCGTTGACCAGCAGGTTGGGGAAACGCGCTGGCATGACCAGCGGCTCTCTTTCGCTGCCGTCGTAGTTGGGGCCGAAATCAACCGTCTCTTTGTCCAGATCAGCCAGCAGCTCGTGCGCGATCTTGGACATGCGGATCTCGGTGTACCGCATCGCCGCTGCGTTGTCGCCGTCTACCGAGCCGAAGTTGCCCTGGCCGTCCACCAGCATGTGGCGCAGGGAAAAGTCTTGCGCCATACGAACAATGGTTTCGTACACCGCGCTGTCACCGTGCGGGTGGTACTTGCCGATCACGTCACCAACGATACGGGCCGACTTCTTGTAGGGCCGGTTCCAGTCGTTGTTCAGCTCGTGCATGGCAAACAGCACGCGCCGGTGCACGGGCTTCAAGCCGTCACGGGCATCGGGCAAAGCGCGACCCACGATGACGCTCATGGCGTAGTCGAGATAGCTCCTGCGCATTTCCTCTTCAAGACTGAGGGGCAAGGTTTCTTTGGCGAACTGGGTCATGAGGAGGGGTGGGGCGGGGGGTAAGAAACAGTAGGAGGCCGATTTTACGGGTAGATTGCTGTCGCTCAGCAGCAACACTTACACCCGAATGCGGTTTTGTCCTGCACTGTCTAGACCATTGTTGGGTTGCCACGGTTACAGGCTGTGGCACAATAGTTCGAACGGTTTGGGTGATGGTCACCCATAGCGTCCCATTAATCGCAGCGCTGCTGCGGCCATTCCCCTAGAGGAGAACCATGAAAAAATTGAACAAAGTGGCAATGCTGATTGCTACCGCAGCACTCGCTTCCGCCGCCGGTGCACAAACCGTTGACAACTGGCGTAATGCTAATTCTGAATTGGTCTGGAAGAACGGCAACAGCGAACTCTGCTGGCGTGATGCCAACTGGACTCCTGCGACTGCTGCCGTCGGTTGCGATGGTGCCATTGTGGCTCCGCGCGCTGCTCCTGCGCCCGCACCGGCTCCTGCTCCTGCTCCTGCTCCTGCTGCACCGTCTGCCGCTGCGCCAGCGGCTGCCCCAGCCCCTGCTCCAGCTGCTGCACCCGCCGCTGCGCCTCAGCCACCCGCTGCTACCAAAGTAACGTACGCTGCTGACGCATTCTTTGACTTCGACAAGTCTGTGCTCAAGCCAGAAGGCAAAGCCAAGCTTGACGACCTGGTCGGCAAGGTCAAGGGCATCAACCTGGAAGTCATCATTGCCGTGGGTCACACTGACTCGGTCGGTAGCGATGCTTACAACCAGAAGCTGTCGGTCAAGCGCTCTGAAGCCGTCAAGGCTTACCTCGTGTCCAAAGGCATCGAGAAAAACCGCGTTTACACCGAAGGCAAGGGCGAGAAGCAGCCAGTTGCTGACAACAAGACCAAAGAAGGTCAAGCCAAGAACCGTCGCGTAGAGATCGAAGTGGTCGGCACGCGCGCCAACAAGTAATTGCAAAGTTACTTGACGCACCCCGCTGCGGTGGGGCTGCACTGACAAAAACCCGCTTCGGCGGGTTTTTGCATTTATGGTTGATCGCATGACTTCACTTGGATAGGGTCACTCGAATTGCCGATAATTGCCTAATGACTTCAACACTGAACGCAGACCCTGCCGAACTGGCCAAATTTTCCGACCTGGCGCACCGCTGGTGGGACAAAGACAGCGAATTTCGCCCGCTCCATCAGATCAACCCTTTGCGGCTGGACTGGATCAACGGCCTGTGCCCGGTAAAAGACAAGGCCGTACTGGATGTGGGCTGTGGCGGCGGCATTCTGGCGGACTCCATGGCGCGCAAGGGAGCGCAGGTGCTGGGCATTGACTTGTCGACCAAAGCGCTGCGTGTGGCGCAGCTGCACGCGCTCGAAGCCCAGACGCCCGATGTTGAATACCGCGAAGTCAGTGCCGAGGCCCTGGCAGCCCAGCGACCGGCGAGTTTTGACGTGGTCACCTGCATGGAGATGCTGGAGCATGTACCCGACCCGGCCTCGGTGGTGCAGGCCTGTGCGACTCTGGTCAAGCCAGGTGGCTGGGTGTTCTTTTCCACCATCAACCGCAACCCCAAGTCATTTTTGTTTGCGATTGTGGGTGCGGAGTATGTGCTCAACATGCTGCCGCGCGGCACCCATGAATACGCCAAGATGATTCGCCCCAGCGAGCTGGCATCCTATTGCCGCAGCGCTGGGCTGGACCTGAAGCACACGCGCGGTCTTGAATACAACCCGCTCACACAGCGGTACTGGCTGAGCGCCGACACCAGCGTAAATTACCTGTTTGCTGCCCAAAAACCGGCCAACACAGCCTGACCCCGAGACTCGCCGAAATGTTTTTTGACGTACAAGCTGTGTTGTTCGATCTGGATGGCACGCTGATAGACAGTGCACCCGACCTGGGCGCCGCCGCTGACAAAATGCGAACGGATCGCGGCCTGCCGCCTTACCCGCTGGATCGTTATCGCCCCATGGCCGGTGCCGGTGCCAGAGGCATGCTGGACATTGCCTTTGGCATGAGCCCGGACCATCCGGATTTTGCAGTGATGAAAGAAGAATTTTTCGTCAATTACGAAAGCTGCATGACGCAGCGTACCTACGCGTTTGACGGGGTTGAGGCGCTGATTGCCAAGCTGGTCGCGCGCAAGCTGCCTTGGGGTGTGGTGACAAACAAAGCATCGCGCTTTACAAGCCCGTTGACGCGCGACATGCCACTCTTTGCCACTGCGGGGGCGATCGTGAGCGGCGACACTACGCCACATGCCAAACCTCATCCCGAATCCCTGTTTGAGGCTGCACGCCGGCTGGCCATCGACCCTGCACGATGCCTTTATGTGGGCGATGACCACCGCGACATCGTGGCGGGCCTGGCGGCCGGTATGGGCACGGTGGCCGCTACCTATGGGTACCTGGGTCGGGCTGCAGATGTCGCTCAATGGGGCGCGCATGCGGCCATTGACACACCGCAGGCGCTTTGGCCTTTGATATCTCGGGCCTGAAAGTACGGCTGTTGGGTTGCACCGGAGAAGTCAGTTAATTTGGCGCGTGACCAAAACAAGCCCTTGCAATGCAGCCACATCGCCTAAAATAG
>JANPAZ010000466.1:0-15290 GCA_031430225.1 Rhodoferax sp.
GGCAATTACCGGCTTGAGGGTTGCGAGTTGTTTGTCACGCTGGAACCCTGTGCCATGTGCAGTGGGGCCATGCTGCATGCGCGCCTCGACCGGGTGGTGTTTGGCGCGACCGACCCCAAGACGGGGGCAGCAGGCTCGGTCATCAATTTGTTTGCGCAAGCCCAACTCAACCACCATACTGCGGTGCAAGGCGGCGTGCGCGCTGACGAAAGCGCGGCTTTGCTTCAGGATTTTTTTAAAACCCGCCGCGCCCAACGGCGCAAGAAGACCGAAATGAATCACCCCCTTCGCGACGATGCGCTGCGCACGCCAGACACCGGGTTTGCCAACCTGCCCGGTTACCCGTGGGCACCAAATTACATCAGCGACCTGCCGGCACTGGCGGGCCTGCGCATGCACTACCTGGATGAGGGCACATCAAAGGCGGGCGAGCCGACCGAGCAGACAACATGGCTGTGCCTGCACGGCAACCCGGCATGGAGTTACCTGTACCGCAAGATGATTCCGGTTTTTGGCGGTGCAGGGGGCAGGGTGGTGGCACCGGACCTGATCGGTTTCGGCAAAAGCGACAAGCCCAAGAAAGACGAGGCCCACACGTTCACCTGGCACCGACAGGTGTTGCTGGAGTTCATTGAAAGGCTTGACCTGCGAAACGTCGTGCTGGTGGTTCAGGATTGGGGGGGCCTGCTGGGCCTGACCTTGCCCGTCGCCTCGCCTGGCCGATACAAAGGCCTATTGGTGATGAACACCACGCTGGCCACGGGCGAAGCACCTTTGTCCCCGGGCTTTTTGGCCTGGCGCGACATGTGTGCCAAAAATCCGGGCTTTGACATTGCCCGGCTGTTTGCGCGCGGCAATGCGCACATGAGCGCCGCAGAATGCGCGGCCTACATGGCGCCGTTTCCCGATGCCGGGCACCGTGCTGCGACGCGTGTCTTTCCGGGCATGGTGCCGGAGTTCGCAGACTCCGACGGCGCTGCCGTGTCGCGGCAGGCACGCGACTTCTGGAGCCACAAATGGGCCGGTCAAACCATGATGGCGATTGGCATGCAGGACCCTGTGCTCGGCGCACCCGTGATGAATGACTTGAAAAATGTGATTCGCCATTGCCCACAGCCGATGCTGGTGGCGCAAGGCGGCCATTTTTTACAGGAACATGGGGAGCCGATTGCACAGGCTGCCGTAGCGGCCTTCCGCTAGCGATAATTCGCATTAATTCCTCACGTGCGTGGCGCTGTTCCGGCGCGCATTCGATCCCATGAAAAAGCATATCTATATTTACTCGCCTTCCGGCGCGGTGCGCGACAAAGCCGCTTTCAAACGCGGCATTGCACGTCTCAAAACCTTGGGGCATGAGGTTGAAGTTGACGCTGATGCCCTGTCGAGCCACCTGCGTTTTGCCGGGGACGACCCAACCCGCCTGGCAGCCATCCACCGCGCAGCAGCCAGTGGCGCTGACGTGGCACTGATATCGCGCGGTGGCTATGGCATCACCCGCATTCTGGGCGGTATTCGCTACAAGGCGGTGGCCAAGGCCATAGAAAAGGGTACCGAATTTGTAGGTATCAGCGATTTCACGGCTTTTTCGTTGGCGGTTTTGGCAAAGACGGGCGCAGTGACCTGGGCAGGCCCGGCCCTTTGCGAAGGATTCGGGGTGGTGGATCAGTCCGATGCGGCAGACGGACATGGCCACAGTGATGCCAGCGGACCCGACGACATCATGGAAGACTGCTTTAACGATATGGTCACAGGGCAGGGCGAGGGGGCGGGCTGGCGCCAGAACCACGAAGCTGCCGTGCCCGCTGTTGCAAAGGGCGGGGCGGGCTTGGTCGGGTCAAAAGTCAAGACCGATTTTGTGATCAAGGACGTGCCACTGTGGGGTGGGAACCTGGCTGTGCTGAGTTCAATGGTGGGCACACCCTTTCTGCCCGATATCAAGGGCGGCGTGCTGTTTCTGGAAGATGTGGCCGAGCACCCCTACCGCGTGGAGCGCATGCTCACGCAACTGCTTCACGCAGGCATTCTGGCCCGGCAGCGGGCGCTTGTTCTGGGCCAGTTCACCGAGTACAAACTGGTGCCCCACGACAAGGGATTCAAGCTACAAACGGTAGTGAACTGGCTGCGAACGCAGCTCAAAATTCCGGTTTTGACCAACTTGCCATACGGGCATGTGGCAACCAAAGTGCTGCTGCCCGTAGGTGCCAGAGTCGACTTGGCGGTAGAAGGCCGAGACGCCCTCATTGTGTGGGGGCATGTCAGGCCGCATGGGATTTGAGTGCTTGAGTGCTTGAGTGCTTGAGTATCACTCGCTCAAAGGGCTGGGCCGCGATGACAACCCCCGTGGCAGCAGTCCCTGAAACATCACGGTCAGTTCGTCGATTTCCTTGCGCGCTTGCGCTTCGCCCTGCATTGCCGCCAGGGCCTCCATCAGATCTCCGCGCAGATACCACAGGCCTTGCGCATCATGCTCAAACGTGATCCGGCGCTCCAGAAGCGGGTAAGCCAGTGCACCTGAGTCCCCAAGGGATTCGAGCATGGCCTGCCGTATGTCTTCCACACGGGCATTTGCATGCAATGCGGACTCACTGGCTCCACTCGCGAAGAACCGGCTGACTGACCCCCGATGCCCCGTTGAAACCCAACGCATGTGATGAATCCAGCAAGTGTGGACGTTGTTGCAATGCCCCGACCTTACTACGGCAAATTCTCATCTGCAACCCTTCGAGTGAGCAAACGTCTTCTACAAACAACATATAAATCAGGTACTTGGCGTTAAAAGATAAAGTAACACCTCCGATTTGCAGTTGCTTTTGACGCGATGTGTCGCGCGTTGCAGCAGAAAGCCCTTGATGGACCGTGTAAACAGGCCTGCCCGTGGGGCTTGCGGCGTGGCAAATGAAAACTATGCGCATTTTGGAGTGCAGCAGAGGGAAATTGCAAACGGCGGTTTCCAATCTCGAATCAATGCCCTAAACTTCATTGTCTACAACAGCCAGCATTTCACGGAAAACGATAAGGATGGGTGACCAGAAAACGGTTCAGACCACGGTGGTGTTCGCTGATTTAATCGGCAGCACCGGCATTTTCGAAGCGACTGGTAACGCCAAGGCGACGCTCGCTGTGACGCAAATGACTCGCTGGATGTGCGAGGTTTTCGTGGCACACGGTGGGCATGTCGTTAAAACTCTGGGCGACGGTGTACTGGCCACCTTTGCACATGACAGCTCAGCCATTGACGCAGTGGTTGAAATCCAGCGTAGTCAACAAAAACGTTTAGCCAACACCCAGACATCACTGCGGATGCCGATCCGCATTGGCGTTGCCAGCGGACTGGTTGAATTGGTTGCAGGGGATTGTTATGGTGACGCGGTGAATGTGGCCGCGCGTCTGAGCGACCTCTCCGGACCTCATCAGATCTGGGCCAGCAGTTCATCGATTCAAGGCGTGGATGAGCCAGAGGGTGTCCGCTTTCGTCCGCTAGGACCCATCAGTATCCGGGGCAGGGCAGAGCCCTGCACGGTGTCGCAAATTGAATGGCAGTACGACGAGGGTACCGACTTTCTCACCATGCAGGCCGAATTGGATCCTGCTCATCCACATGCGACCAAAGATGTGTTGGGCCGCCAGATTGAGCTGCGCTGGCTGGATACCGTTAAAACATATCGATCATTCGATCTTCCCATCCAGATTGGGCGGGTGCGCAACGTCGATTTTGTGGTGAGTGACCCAAGGGTATCCAGAGAACACGCCCGCATCGACTGGCGCAATGGCAGCGTTGTGCTTGTCGATGTCAGTACCTACGGGAGCTGCGTCCGGTTCTCGGGGGCCGGTGCGGATTTGCTGCTCAGGCGCGAAGAGTGCGTACTGCATGGCCTTGGCGAGATTGCGCTCGCGGCATCCTTTTCGGACATAGGCGTGCCGGTCGTTTCCTTATCGGTTTCCTAGACTGGCAACGGTAGATCTCTTTGCAGGGCTGGCTTTGCATCATCTTTTATTAACATAATATACATCGTATAAAGTACAAGCGACATAAACGTCCAGCCTTAAAACCAGCTGTTCAGGTGCAAAACCCGGTCATTGCAAAGCTCACCACTTTCCTTTTGGCTGGCGACCTCGGACAAAGGCGGCAATGATTTCCGCTGATTCAACCCGGTTGCCCCTGTAGGCAAAGTCAATGGCGGTCAGACCCAGGTCATTCTTGATCAGAGGATCAGCGCCAGCCTCCAGCAGAAGCTTTACAGCAGACGGCGTGCCATACAGCGCCGCCATCATGAGCGGCGTACTGTTATTGGGCGAGCTCGCGTCTATGTACGCGTGGTTCTCAAGCAGCAGATTCATGATCTCCAGATGCCCACTGGTAGCGGCGTAATGCAAAGGTGCCCAGCCTGGCTTGTTGACGTCGGCTCCCCTCTCGATAAGCTGACGGGCGATTTCGTTCAAACCCCTCAGTGATGCCAACATCAGGGGGCTCTCGTCTTTGGCATTGCGCACTTCTACATCCGTTTTTGTCCAGGCAATGAGGGTCGCAGCCACCTTGGGCGACGGCTCTCGTACCGCCAGATACAGACCAGGGTCACCGGACGGGCTGCGCGTGTTGGGGTCAAAGCCACGAGTTAACAAGGCGGTGACAGACTTCACGTCGTCACGCCTGATCGCGTCAAAGAAGTCATCGTATGACCCCGCCTGAGCAGGAATAAATACAATTAAAACAAGAAGATATACAACTTGTTTAAAGTAATTTAATAAGTAGTAAATCAACTTTTTATCCTGCAATAAGTTTTGAGTTCAGCGCCGAACGTGCATCAAAATCCCTTGGTACGTCCAAAAACAACGCCTCGAAGTTCTGACTGGTTTTTTGGGCCACAAGTTCAACCGGGAGGTTTTTGATCTGGGCCAATTGCGCAGCGACATAGGGCACATAAGACGGATTATTGGTTTTCCCACGGTAAGGCATGGGCGCCAAATACGGGCTGTCAGTTTCGATAAGCACCCGGTCCATGGGCACAAACGCTGCAACATCCCGCAAATCCTGGGCTGTTTTAAACGTCAAAATGCCGGAGAACGAGATGTAAAACCCCAGATCCAGCGCGGCCCGCGCAACCTCGGCAGTCTCGGTGAAGCAGTGAAAAACGCCACCGGCCGCGCCGCCAGATCCGTCTTCGCCCTCTTCCCGCAGAATCGCCAAGGTGTCAGCCGAAGCACTGCGGGTATGGATGACCAAGGGCTTTTTCAGTGCCTGGGCCGCCCGGATGTGAGTTCGAAAACGTTCGCGCTGCCATTCCATGTCTGCCACCGTGCGTTCACCCAACCGGTAATAGTCAAGGCCGGTTTCCCCCATACCCACCACCCGGGGCAAACGGCCTCGCTCGAGAAGATCGTCCAGGGTCGGCTCGGTTACGCCCTCGTTGTCGGGATGGACACCGACCGTGCACCAGAAATTGTCGTAAGTGGTGGCAAGCGCGTGAACATCGGTAAATTCTTCCAACGTGGTGCAAATGCAAAGGGCGCGGTCCACCTTCGCTTGTGCCATGGCCTCGCGAATCTCCGGCAGGCGTGCCTGCAATTCCGGAAAGGTCAAATGACAGTGGGAATCAGTAAACATGCAGGTCCAGAAAAAGGAGAAGCCAGAACGGGCAAGTGAGCGCGGTAGAGCGTCGCGGCACGTACCGCAGGCGTCAAAATGTCTGCGTGGGGCGGTCAGACGCCATGTGTCCGCCCAGAATTTCTTCAATTTTGAGCTTCAGCAGGCGCGACTTCTCGTCCCGGGGGAAGAGAATCCCAACGCCCTGCGTCCGGTTGCCGGACCCTTTGCCAGGGGTAACCCAGGCTACCTTACCCGCCACCGGGTAGCGCTGAGGGTCTTCAGGCAAAGACAATAGAACGTAGATGTCGTCACCCAGTTTGTACTCACGCGACGTCGGAATGAAGATGCCACCCTCAGTGAACAGCGGAATATAAGCCGCAAACAGAGCTGCTTTTTCCTTGATGGCCAGCTGGATAACACTGGGCCGGGGTGTTGCGGAGGTCGGGGTACTCATGAGCGATGTTCAATGCCCTGAGTGTACCGAATTCATGGCAATTTTGGCCTGACTTGCCAGTGCCTCCAGCATCAGACCCGAATTGAACGGGTGCTCCATGGTGCGGGTTGCCTTGGTCAGTTCGCGCGCCCAATGCGTCAGGCCTGAGACCGTGCCGCCCGACTTGCCAGCGGGCGGCAGGTCGCCTGTCTCAAAAAAGCGCGGCTGCGCGCCGACTTTAACCGCGAGTAAATCATGGCAAAGTTTATGCAAGGCATCAATTGCAGTCACGGGCGTCCAGTCTTTGAAAACACCCACGTCACCCCGCAGCATGGCCTTGGGTATCGCTGCCCAGCACGTTGGGTCGCGCCCCGACGCCGCAAACTGCAACGCATCATCCGGGCGTCCGCCGGCCGCGCGCAACAGAATTTTGGCCTGTGCAGCAGCGATGCCCTGGGTCTGGAGCCAGGCGGCTGATGTCTCCTGGTCAGGCCACGCCATGGTGTGGCTCAGGCAGCGGCTGCGGATGGTCGGTAAAAGTTGATGGGCCGATTCGCTGGCCAGCACAAATTTCACGTCGCCCGGTGGTTCTTCAAGCGTCTTGAGCAGTGCATTGGCCGTGATGTGGTTCATGCGCTCGGCCGGAAATATCAGCACGGCCTTGCCGCGGCCCCGTGCGCTGGTGCGTTGCGAGAACTCCACCGCGTCGCGCATGGCATCCACGCGGATTTCCTTGCTGGGCTTGCGTTTCTTGTCGTCAATATCGCTCTGGGCCTTTTCGCTGAGCGGCCAGCCCAATTCAAGCATCACGGTTTCGGGCATCAGCACACACAGGTCGGCATGCGTGCGCACGTTGATGGCGTGACAGCTGCCGCAGTGGCCGCAAGCCCCCTGCTCCATTGGCTTTTCACAAAGCCAGGCGCACACCATCTCAAACCCGAGGCGGTACTGCCCCAGGCCCGACGGCCCCGCCAGCAGCCAGGCGTGACCGCGCTGGCTGAGCAGCGCTGTCAATTGCGTCGCAATCCAGTCGGGCAGTTTCTCGCCAGCCTGCCCGGCCACGGTCTCGTTCACCTCGGGCCTCCGTTGGCAGCCACCATGATGGCCAGCCAGCCCCGGCGAACCATCACACTGGTAATCTGCTGCCAGACTTTGTGGCGCTCGACACTCGCATCAATGCGTGCAAAACGCTGCGGCGATTGGGCCGCCCGCGCCGCGTAGCCTTGGGCCACTTTGCTGAAAAACTCAATGGGCTGGGCCTCGAATTTGTCGGGTACCCGGGTGCCGCTCAAGCGTTGGGCCGCGATCTCGGGCGACACATCAAACCACACCGTCATGTCGGGTTGTCGGACGAAATTGCCGTGTGGCCCATGTGTTTCCTGAACCCATTGCTCCAATGTGGATAGCAAACCCAGATCGAAACCACGCCCGCCGCCCTGGTAGGCAAAGGTGGCATCGGTAAAGCGATCACACAGCACCACGTCGCCGCGCGCAAGCGCCGGTTCAATGCACTGTTTAAGGTGATCGCGCCGCGCGGCGAACACCAGCAAGGCTTCGGTCATCGGGTCCATGGCGTCGTTCAGGACGATGGCGCGCAGTTTTTCAGCCAGCGGTGTGCCACCCGGCTCACGGGTCAAGGTGACGGCCCTGCCCTGCGCGCGAAACGCGGCCGCCAAACCATCGATATGGGTGGATTTACCCGCGCCGTCGATGCCTTCAAAACTGATGAAAAGTCCGCTCATGCCTTTGTAGCCTTTGTAGCCTTTGTACTCACCCTATTTTTCTCCACCCTATTTTTGTCCACGCTGAAATTTATTGACCGCCCGATTGTGCTCTTCCAGACTGGCGCTGAACTGGCTCGATCCATCACCCCGGGCGACAAAATAAAGCGCCTTGGTGGGGGCGGGTTGCACGGCGGCCAGCAAGGCGGCTTTGCCCGGCATGGCGATGGGCGTGGGTGGCAAACCGGCGCGGGTGTAGGTGTTCCAGGGGGTGTCGGCTTGCAGGTCGCGCCGGCGCAGATTGCCGTCAAACTGGCTGCCCATGCCATAGATGACGGTGGGGTCGGTTTGCAACAACATGCCAATGCGCAACCGGTTGGTGAACACTCCGGCAATCTGGGCGCGGTCGCTGCTGCGGCCCGTTTCCTTTTCCACGATGCTGGCCAGCGTCAGGGCCTGCTCGGGCGACTTGAGCGGCGTGTCTGGCGCGCGCTGGCTCCAGGCGGCGTCCAGCCTTTTGTCCATGGCCCGCAGCGCACGCTTCAAGACTGCCAGGTCGCTGGAGCCTTTGGCATAGGTATAGGTGTCGGGGAAGAAACGTCCTTCGGCGGCCACCCCCGGCTTGCCGAGCTTTTCCATGATGAATTCGGCCTCTAGCCCCCGTGTATCGGGCTTTAGAAGCTCTGCTTTCGATAGCGCCTCCCGCACCTGGACGAAAGTCCAGCCTTCCACCAAAGTCACCGCACGCAATGCTTCTTCACCGCGCACCAGTTTTTGCAAAAGGCTGCGCGGCGTGGCACCGCGCTCGATCTCATAGCTTCCCGCCTTGATGAGCCGGTCTTTGCCAGACAGGCGAAACCACCAATAAACGAGAGCCGGGTTCACCTGCATACCCGCGTCGGCCACCGCCTGGGCAACGCCACGGACCGGCGTTCCGGGTTCAATCGACAGATCAGCGGGCGTGCTGGCCATGGCGATGTCGTGGTTAAGCCACCAGGCAACCCCAGCCCCTGCCAGACCCGCCGCGATCAACACCACCCACAGAGAACGAACCAGTAAATGCCGCACAGCCCCACAACCCGAAGAACATCAATCATTGATGATAATTCATAGCATGAACACCGTTGCATCCCCACCGCCCACCCAAACGCTCCCCAGCGGTATCGCAGCCCTACCCCATCTGGGGGTGATCCGCGCACGCGGTGTCGACGCCGCCACCTTCCTGCAGGGCCAGTTGACACAAGACTTCCTGTTGCTCAAAGACGGTGAGGCCCGGTTGGCCGCCTTCTGTTCGGCCAAGGGGCGCATGCAGGCCAGTTTTGTGGGCTTCAAGCGTGGCACCGGTGCACGCGGAGCCGTCGGTGAAAGCACGGATACCGTTGAACCCGAGATTTTGCTCATCTGCAACCGCGACATTCTGGCCAACACGCTCAAGCGCTTGTCGATGTTTGTGTTGCGCGCCAAGGTCAAACTGACCGACGCCACTGAAGATTTTCAACTTCTGGGGCTGACAGGCGACGCTATAACTTCAATAGCTAACCATGCACGTTCTCCGTGGGCCTTAAGCCAACTTGGTCATATATATTTGGTGAGCCTGTATCCGGCGGACGGCGTGCCGCGCGCACTCTGGGTTGCACCCACAGGGGAACCAGTTCCACACGGACCCGCCTTGACCACAGAGGCCTGGCATTGGGGCGAGGTGCGCAGCGGTATTGCCAGCATCTCTGCACCCATCGTCGACGCGTTTGTTCCGCAAATGCTGAACTACGAGTCCGTGGGGGGCGTGAATTTCAAAAAGGGGTGCTACCCCGGCCAGGAGGTGGTGGCTCGCAGCCAGTTCCGTGGCACCCTGAAACGCCGGGCCTATGTGGTGCATAGCGACGGCGCGATGGCTGCCGGCGATGAAGTATTTGGGTCTCTTGACGCCGAGCAGGCCTGTGGCACTGTGGCGCAGGCGGCCGTGGCACCGAATGGCGGCTTTGATGCCATTGTGTCGCTTCAAATCGCTGCCGCCGTGGCGGGTGGGCTCACGATTGGCTCGGCCAATAGGCCCCAAATCACAGTCCAGCCGCTGCCGTACCCACTGCTGGAAGATATTTGAGTTGCCCACCCGTTTGGCGACAGGTCGCCAAACGGACCCGGTGGTTTAAAGCTTGCCGCGCACGGCCTCTGGCACCTTTTGCCGCACGCTGTCTTTATAGGCATCCGGCACAGCAGCAATGGCGGCCCGAAACGCGTTCAAAGCCTGGGCTTCGTCCTTAAGCTCTTTCAGGTAAATGACGCCCATGCGCATATTGGCATCCACGGCTTGACCCGGCCAGCCTTTGTTACGCAGGGTCAGCCCCTGAATCGCCATTTGCCAGTCGCCAGTCTGCCCGCCCAGTGAATAAGCGGCATTGACCAGGTCATAGTCGTAGCCCCCATCGCTCAGGTACTGGCGCGTCAGGCGGGCGGCTTTTTCAGTTTGCCCGCTCTGGCTGAGCAAGATGACCTCCAGCGATCTTACCGAGGGCGCATCAGGCTGGATCGCTTTGGCCCGGGCCAGGTATTTGATGGCCTCCTCGTTGTGGCCGGTAAAAGACTCACCCCTGGCGATGTTGGACAAAATCGCCACGACGAAAGGCCGCGATTCAATCACTGATTTCCAGATCCACAGCGCGTTTTGCCAATCGCCCCAGCGTGCCAGTTCATCGGCCACCATGGGGGTGATTTTTCGATAGTGCGGGTTGATGGCGATGGCTTCGCGCATCATGCCCAAGAGCGCGGCTTTGGCATCTTTCCAGCCCGGATCTTGCGGGTTGCCTGAAGCAGAAATAGTCAGCGCAATTTTGACGGCCGTCACAATTTTTCTTTCGCTCTCTGCCGCGCGGACCGATATGTAAGCAGCCAGCACCAGGCAACCGCATGTCGCAAACATGGCAGCGTGTGAACGCATCGGGCCCCAAGGCAAACGGGCGGTGAATTGCAGGCCTGAAGCAACCACCTTGCGATCGGCCCAATGCGCATCAGACGCCGCCAAAATGGCCAGCGCGATGGCAAACAGCGCCCCGGTGCTCGCCATTCGCCACGGGAAACCGGCCCCACTCACCAGCAAAAATGCCAACAGGCACGTCAGTGCCAGCGCCTGAAAGGGTGCCTCCAGCGCCGCCTGGTTGCTCAGGGCGGTCTTACGATCGCCGGGCGAACCAGTCCCAGCCTGCCACGTCCGCCTAGCTGATACCGCCAGGTAAGCCAGCAACCCCAGCAAAAAGATCCAGCCCACAAGCCCGTACTCGGCCAGCAGCTGCAAAAACTCGTTGTGGGCATAAAAATCTGTCTCCAGTTGCGAGCCTGGCACCTGGTACAGCGGCACGTCCACCTCCCATGCACCGGCCCCCACACCACTCAGGGGTCGGTCTTGAATCATGCGGCCCGTGGCACGCCACATCACCATGCGGACCGCGCCCGAGCCGGTTTTGAACTCATCGTCGGCAGAAAACGCGGACACCCGTGAGAACGTCCGTTCAATGGCCGTGGCACCGCGGTCTTCTGCGAGCAGCTTGGGATTGCCGGTGGGCACCGAGCCCAGTCCGAGAAGGGTGGCCAGGGCAATGCCCAAGGCCACATAGGCATCTTTGCGGGACCATTGGTCCAACCCCAATTGGCAGCGGTACCGGTAAAAAACCCAAGGCAGCACCATGCCAAGCATGGCCAGCGCCACCAGGGCTGACCGGGTGCCCGTCATCATGATCGCGACCATGTTGAAAGTCATAAACAGGCTGCGCAGGGCAATCTGGTCTTGCCCCCGCGCCGTGGCCAGCACCCAGGCTGAAAAAGGCACGGTGCAGACCACAAACTCGGCAAAGAAGTTACGGTTGACGAAGGTTGATGCCGGGTTGGGCCCCTGCGGAAACAGATTGAAGTTCACCATGAACTGCAGAACCACCCACAGCGAGGCCATCACTGCCCCCCAATGGATGCCCTGCGCCACCCAGGGCAGGTTCATGCGGTTGAAAGTATTGAGCCCCAGCCAGAGCAACACGCTGAAAACAAACCATCGTATGGCCTCACCACCCCCCAGGTAAGCATGCGACCAGACCATGCTGCCCAGCGCCCACGCCATCAGTATCAGGGGCAGCCACATCACGGCATGCCAGCGCAGAGGCTCAACGCTCTGTCGCCGCTGCCAAAAGAACACCAGCGCTGCAGTCAGTGCCCCAACAGACACCACCATGGATTTGAGCGTGTCCTGCAACATTTCCTCAGCCGGTACGCCCAACGTGGGCGCCAGAAACACAGTGGCCGCCAGGACAATGACCGACCAATCCGGTGCGGGTGTCTGCGCACTGGCGCGCACGGGTACCGTCGCTCCTATTGCAGGTCGATTCAAACGCACCTTCACGGCGCAGCGAGGGTTTTGTACATCTCGATGTGGGTGATGCCGGCCTCTTCAAACGGCAGGCCGCGTGGCACAAAGCCCAGCCGCGTGTAAAAGCCTTCAGCGCTGCGCTGTGCATGCAGACAGACCTCGTGGTCGCCGCGCTGGGCCGCTGCGCGCATCAACGTGTTCAGAATGTCACGCCCCAGGCTGCCACCCCGCAGTACCCGGTCTACCGCCATGCGGCCAATGCGCCCCACACCGCGTGCGTCGCGCGTGTGCGGCAGCAGTCGCCCGGTGGCAACCGGCATGCCCAGGTGGTTCACAGCCAAGGCATGAATGGCGGTGTGGTCGGCCTCATCCCACTCCATCTCGATGGGAATACGCTGCTCTTGCACAAACACCTCGGTACGCACCTGGCGCGCGCCCTCCCCCAGGTCGCGCCAGCCGCCCAGCCGAATGTCCACCATGGGCTCGCCCGCTTCAAACGATGTGAAGAGTTCGCGCAATACGGCAGGCACGGGCTTTGATTTCTGGGTGGCCGGGTCGGCAAAGACGTAGAGAATTTCACCGGAGATCAACAGATCGTCACCCCGAAAAATATCCCCGGTGAAGACGATTGAGGATTTGCCGACACGCGAGCATTTCATGCCGATGTCCACCGTGTCGTCATAGCGGGCCGACGCGTGGTATTCCACGGTCGCCTTCTTGACGAACATGTCACCCTCCAGCAGATGCATGGAGGCTTCGTAGGGCAACCTTAGCGCACGCCAGTAGTCGGCAATGGCCGTGTCAAAGTACATGAGGTAGTGGCCGTTGAACACGATTTTCTGCATGTCCACCTCAACCCAGCGCACGCGCAGGCGGTGAAAAAATCGGTAATCCTGGCGGGTCATTGGCTTGGGTGTTGTCATGTTGGATGCAATAGAAAGAATCAGGGCCCTGCGGGAGCCGGTGCAGATGGCATGGCACTTTTGTCTGAAGCCAATGGAACCAGGCTGCTCAATGGAACCGCGAGGTACGTTGCCGCCCGGTCAGGCTTCAGGCCATAGGTGAGCGTGAAGTCGACCGTGCTGACTGCACCGGCACCGGCAACGGCAACGACGCCCGTACCGGTATCCGCCTGCACCTTTTCCATGACCCCGCGACCGGCCCCGCTCAAGGGACTGAAAGTCACAAATGAAACAGAAACTGACCGGCCATTGCTGCACGACAGGCTGATGACACCTTGTGTGGTCGAGGTGTAGCTCATGGGGCCGAAACACGAAAGCGGCGGGTTGTCAACACTCTGAAGTTGAACCGAGCCGCTGCGCTGCGCCGTCAAACGCGCCTTACCCTGTAGAACGCGGCCATCCACCGCGGCAAAGGCTTCCGTATGCGAGGTTGAGATTCCCGTCATGCTCTCAGACAGGGATACGCACCCCGCCGAAACGGACAACGCAACGGCAAGCCCACAAAGTGCTGTGTTTGACCAGGCATTTTTTCGACGAGTTGGCATGACAAACCTCTGGCAGTAGGGCGACCATTTAGCCGGGTACGACGGGCCGATAGAAACCCATCAGCCGCGTCGACAAGACGCTAATGATTATGACCCGGTGAACACCCGGTTTGACGGGCTGCTGGCGAGGCAGTTGCCCAGAGAATCGCCCTGACGAGGTGGGCAATCAAAAGCTGGCGTGCCAGTCTCGGATTTTGTTGATATGGATCACGGACCCCGATACCCCTGAAAGTAATATCAATAGGAGTATCGTGATTGCCACGCTGCCCTTTTTCACTTCAAGGACCTGCGATATGAAACTCTTGACTGATCTGTTTTCCACAGACTACGGCCTGATGAGTGTGGCCGTCATTGCCTTCATGCTGGGCATGGCGGTCTGGTTTCGCGCCTTCTTCAAACGGCACATGGACGAAGACGCCAAAACCGCCGGTTTAAAGTAACTCACGCTGAATCGACGTCATGAGCACATTTGACCACCCCGGCTCGGTTCAGAACATCAATGCCAACCTCTTGATGTACTGCGACGAAGCAATGACCGGCTAGGGCAGTTTTGCCATCATGCATGCATAAAAATGGCCAATCCCCCAGGTATTCATTCAATAGTTTGCTATAAATACAGAAGCAACCTGGGCGATTTCAATTGCCGCAGCCCTAGCGTTGCGTCGTGCGTCCCGTGTCGTCTGACAGCAAGATTTCAACCCGGCGGTTGAGCTGGCGGTTCTGGCTAGTGTCGTTGGCGGCCACCGGATATGACTCGCCGTAGCCGCGAATGGCAACCCGGTCACGCGTCACACCCATGCTCTGCAGGGCCGCCAGCACGGCACCGGCGCGGCGTTCTGACAACTCCTGATTTTGCGCCGTACCTCCGGTGCTGTCTGTGAAGCCTTCAACCAGAACGCGCCGTTGGGGGTTTTGTTGCAAGACATCGGCTAACTTCTGCACGGTACGCAAGCCATCGGGGCTAAGTTGGGCCAGGCCGGTGGCAAACAGCACGTCACCCAAGGTGATGACGATGCCGCGCTCCGTCTTCTTGGCGGCAAGTTCGGCCAATTGTGCTTCCAGCTGGGCGTTGCGCATTTGCGTTTGTGCTGTCACCGCCTGAGCCATCTCGGCCTTGCGGCGCGCTTCTTCTGCCAACCGCTGGGCGTCCATGGCCTCGCCCCGGGCTATTTGTGCAGCAGTCTGTGATTGATCGGCACTGGCTTTGGCCAGCTCTGCGCTGCTTTCGCTTTGTTGGCCTCCAGGGTGCGCTGCTCCAGTTGCACCAGATCACGCTCGCGGCCTGCTGTGGCAGCGTCGGCGTCAGACATGTTCTTTCTGGCGACTTCCTGTGCCAGCGCCACCTTTTGCCGGGCGACGTAGGCCAGTTGGTCAATCTTGTCCAGGCTGTCGTTGCGGTTGGCCGCCACATTGGCCTGCTCCATCGCCAGGCCCGCCTGGTTCAACTCCATGGGCGCGTATTTTGTAACCGTTGGATTCGCCTGGGCCATGCGGTAGTCACTGCGCGACTGGTCCAGCAGGCTGGTGGTCGTGGGGCCGGAGCTGCAGGCGCTGGTCAATGCCGCAATGGCCAGCAGAACAGGTGTCAAGCAAGCGGGGGAGAAACTGATTTTTTTCATGTGAAACCTCTGAAGTGAATTAGGGAGGACAGGCCGATTTGTGGTGCGATTGAGTGGGCTTTTCAGGGGCGCGCGTTG
>JANPAZ010000467.1:0-1708 GCA_031430225.1 Rhodoferax sp.
TATAATCAGAGGCTTTTCCAATCGCGGTCGCCCCAAGCGCAATACAAGCCAAACCCCTCACAAAGCAAAATTCACGGCAGCAACACTCAGTTGTTACTTGTGCACGCTTGGGTCAGCCGCATTCAATTCGGAGTACCCAGTGCTTTTGTCTCTCCAGGGAACCTCTCCTATAGCCATTCTGGCGCTTGCTGACGGCACGGTCTACCATGGCAATTCAATAGGGGCCGCAGGCTCCACTGTCGGCGAGGTTGTATTCAACACCGCCATGTCCGGGTATCAGGAAATCCTGACAGACCCCAGCTATTGTCAACAGATCGTTACCCTTACCTACCCGCATATCGGCAACTACGGTGTCAACCTGCAAGACGTTGAGGCCCGCAAGGTCTTCGCGGCCGGCCTGATCATCAAGGACTTGCCGCTGGTGGCATCCAACTTTCGCCAGACGATGACCTTGAGCGACTACCTTGTTCGCGAGGGCACCGTCGCGATTGCCAACATCGACACCCGCCAGCTCACCCGCCAGTTGCGCAATCAGGGCGCGCAGAACGGATGCATCATGGCGCTGCCTCCCGGTCAGGCTGCAACACCGACCTTGATTGCCCAGGCAATTGCCGCTGCCAAAACTGCGCCCAATATGTCCGGGCTTGACTTGGCCAAGGTGGTCACGGCCACAGAGCCGTATCCATGGACACAAACCGAGTGGCAACTGGCCCACCCCCAGTTGGACGGCAAGCCCGGTTTTGGCACGCAGGCTGCGGCGAAATTTCACGTGGTCGCCTACGATTTTGGCGTGAAGTACAACATTCTTCGTATGCTGGCCGAACGCGGCTGCAAAGTCACGGTCGTGCCAGCACAAACGTCGGCAAAAGACGTGCTGGCACTCAAGCCCGATGGCGTGTTTCTTTCCAATGGCCCAGGTGACCCCGAGCCCTGCGACTACGCCATTGCCGCCACAGCAGCGCTGATCGACACCGGCATCCCCACTTTTGGCATCTGCCTTGGCCACCAGATCATGGCGCTGGCCAGCGGCGCAAAAACCTTCAAGATGAAGTTCGGCCACCACGGTGCCAACCACCCTGTGAAAGACCTGGACACGGGCCGCGTCAGCATTACCAGCCAGAACCATGGTTTTGCGGTGGATGAAAAAACCCTGCCCGCCAATTTGCGCCCCACGCACATCAGCCTGTTTGACGGCACGCTGCAAGGCCTGGCCCGCACTGACAAGCCCGCGTTCTGCTTCCAGGGCCACCCTGAAGCGTCACCAGGGCCGCACGACATCAGCTATCTGTTTGACCGCTTCATCAAACTGATGGAGGCTAAATAAAATGCCAAAACGTACAGACCTTAAAAGTTTTCTCATCATTGGCGCAGGCCCGATCATCATTGGTCAGGCTTGCGAGTTTGACTACTCTGGCGTGCAGGCCTGCAAGGCGCTGCGCGAAGAGGGCTACAAAGTCATTCTGATCAACAGCAACCCTGCGACGATCATGACTGACCCGGCTACCGCCGACGTGACCTACATTGAGCCCATCACCTGGCAAACGGTTGAGAAAATCATCGCCAAGGAAAGGCCCGACGCGATTTTGCCTACCATGGGCGGCCAGACGGCGCTGAACTGCGCTTTGGATCTGTGGCACAACGGCGTGCTCGACAAATACAAAGGGGCGGCTACCGGACGGCCTGTTGAGCTGATTGGTGCCACGCCCGA
>JANPAZ010000468.1:0-1859 GCA_031430225.1 Rhodoferax sp.
CGCAGGGCTGATGCGCCCAAGCACGGCGAGTTCACCATGGACCCTGACCATGTGATGGACGTCTTCCGTGAAGCCAGCTGGGAAGAAGCCTTGGCTTTCGCGGGCGGCAAGCTCAAAGACATTCGCGATCAGTATGGCAAGAAATCCCTGGCCGGCTTTGGCTCGGCCAAAGGCAGCAATGAGGAAGCCTATCTGTTCCAGAAGCTAGTGCGCACCGGCTTTGGCAGTAACAACGTGGACCATTGCACGCGGCTGTGCCATGCGTCGTCGGTCGTCGCATTGCTCGAAGGCATTGGCTCGGGCGCGGTCTCCAACCCGGTTATGGACGTGACCAAGGCCGATGTGGTGATCGTCATCGGGGCCAACCCCACGGTAAACCACCCCGTGGCAGCCACCTGGATCAAGAACGCCGTCAAGGCCGGCACCAAACTGGTGGTGTGTGACCCGCGTCGCTCAGACCTGACCCGTACAGCACACCGGTTTTTGCAGTTCAAGCCCGACACCGACGTGGCTCTGCTCAACGCCATGATGTACGTCATCGTGCATGAAGACCTGGTCGACAAGGAATTCATTGCAAGCCGCACCATCGGGTACGCTGAACTCAAGACCAACGTCGAAGGCTACAGCCCCGAGAAGATGGCTCCCATCTGCGGTATTGACGCAGAAGACATCCGCTACGTCGCACGCTTGTACGCCACGTCCAGGGCCTCCATGATTCTGTGGGGCATGGGTGTGTCGCAGCACATTCACGGCACCGACAACGCGCGCTGCCTGATTGCGCTGGCACTGATGACCGGCCAGATCGGTCGGCCAGGTACCGGGCTGCACCCCCTGCGTGGCCAGAACAACGTGCAGGGCGCGTCTGATGCGGGTCTGATCCCGATGATGTACCCCGACTACCAGCATGTGACTGACGCCGCAGTGCGCTCCACTTTCGAAAAAGCCTGGGGTGTAGCAGCAGGTTCGCTGGACGACAAGCCCGGCCTGACCGTCGTTGAAGTCATGCATGCCATCAAAACAGGTGAGATTCGTGGCATGTACGTGATGGGCGAGAACCCCGCCATGTCCGACCCCGATGCTCACCATGCTCGCGAGGCGCTTGCCGCCCTGGACCACCTCGTGGTGCAAGACATCTTTCTGACTGAAACCGCCTACCTGGCTGATGTGATCTTGCCGGCCAGTGCCTTCCCCGAGAAAGACGGCACCTTTACCAACACCGACCGGCTGGTGCAAATGGGCCGTCAGGCCGTCAAGCCACCGGGCGAAGCCAAACAGGACTTGTGGATTCTGCAAGAGCTGGCCAAACGGCTGGGCCTGGATTGGCATTACAGCCATGTGTCTGAAGTGTTTGATGAAATGCGTCACACCATGCCCAGCATTGGTGGCATCACTTGGGAGCGACTTGAGCGCGAAGATGCGGTCACGTACCCGTGCCGTAACGAGGGCGACCCAGGGCAATCAGTGGTGTTTGTGGACACCTTCCCACGGGAGACCGGGCGTGCCCGCTTTGTGCCTGCCGACATCATTCCGGCCCATGAGCGTCCTGACGACGCCTACCCCATGGTGCTCATCACGGGCCGCCAGCTGGAGCACTGGCACACGGGCAGCATGACGCGCCGTGCCACCGTGCTGGACGCCATTGAGCCTGATCCGATTGCACTGGTGCACCCGCTGGATCTGGCCGCTATGGGCGCTCAGCCCGGCGATGTAATCACCATCGAGTCACGTCGCGGCAAGGTGGCGTTGTACGCCCGCGCGGACGACAGTTCGCCACAGGGTGCGATCTTTGTGCCCTTCTGCTACTACGAAGCCGCCATCAACAAGCTGACCAACGCTGCGCTGGACCCGTTTGCCAAAAT
>JANPAZ010000469.1:0-6759 GCA_031430225.1 Rhodoferax sp.
AGGGAATAAGTCTTCAGGTTGGTAAAGCTTTTCATCGCCTCCTGCACACCTTCCTTGTAGCCCAGGCCTGAGTCCTTGATGCCCCCAAAGGGCGTGAGCTCCAGCCGGTATCCCGGTACCTCGCGCACATTGACCGTGCCCACATGCAACTCATTGATGAACCGCGTGATGTAGTCCAGCCGGTTGGTACACACCGCGCTTGACAGGCCATACGCCGTGCCGTTGGAAATCGCAATGGCTTCGTCGATGTTCTTGAAGCGGATGATGGGCGACACGGGGCCAAAGGTTTCTTCTTTGGCCACCCGCATGTCGGGCGTAACCCGGTCGATTACGGTGGGTGAGTACAACGCACCGCGCCGCTGGTTGCCCACCAGCAGTTTTGCGCCTTGTGCCACGGCTTCATTCACGCGGCTCTCAAAGAACACGGCGGCGGGCTCGTCTATGACTGTGCCCATGTCGTTGGTCTTGTCCATGGGGTTGCCATGTCTCCAGGCGCGGGTTTTCTCCACCACCTGTTCGACAAACGCATTTGCCACGGCCTCATGCACGAGCATGCGTTTGACGGCGGTGCAACGCTGGCCTGAATTTTTGTAGCTACCCTGCACGGCGAGTGTGGAGGCTTCGTCCAGGTCGGCGTCTTCCATCACGATGATGGGGTCGTTGCCGCCCAGCTCCAGCACCATGCGCCGGTAGCCGGCCTTGCTGGCAATGCACTTGCCAATGGCCACGCCACCGGTGAAGGTGACGAGATCGACGTGTTCGTTGGTGATCAGTTCGTCGGCAATCTCGGCGGGCGAGCCGGTGATGACGCTCAGCATCTCCGGGGGCAGGCCCGCTTCATACAGGATGTCGGCAAACAGGATGGCCGAGAACGGCACCTTCTCTGACGGCTTGAGCACCATGCGGTTGTTGGTGGCAATGCTGGGCACCACCTTGTGTGCCACCTGGTTCATGGGGTGGTTAAACGGTGTGATGGCCGAGATCACGCCCAGCAGTGGCGAACGCTGGGTGTAGACGCGGCGCTTTTTGCCGTGGGGTGTGAGGTCGCAGCTGAATATCTGGCCGTCATCCTTGAGCACTTCCATCGCACCAAACAGCAACACGTCACTCACGCGGCCGGCTTCATACAGCGCGTCTTTGATGCACAGGCCCGCTTCAGCGGTGATGAGGTTGGCAACCTCATCAATCCGCTGGCTGATGAGGGTGGCAGCGCGGTTCAGGATGGCGGCGCGCTCAAAGCGGGTCAGTTTGGGCTGGTAGGCGTGCGCTGCTGCAAAGGTGCTGCGTACTTCTTCCAGCGTGGCCTTGGGGACGCTGCCTATCTGCTCTTCGGTGAAGGGATTGAAGACCGCAATGGCGCGATCTCCTGCGCGGTCTGCACCCACCTTGCGTCCACACAGGCGCATGGTGTTGAGCTGGTGGTCAAGAATGTACTGCCGGATGGATGTCATGGTGAGATTCATGTGTCAAATCGGGCAAGGGCCCACATAGAACGTGCATAAGTAGCTATTAAAACAGTAGCATCAAATATCCGGACTCTTACTGCGCAAAGTTCAATGCCAGTTCAAACGCGTCAAAATTCCGGAACCGGCGCGAGGTGTCCAGCCCCGGCAGTGGCCGGTTCACGATCAACGGTACCCGCTGCTCGCTGATACCACCGTGGGACCGCAGGGGCACTTCCAGCGCGCTCAGGTCATGCCGTGACGCCGAGGTGCCGATCACGGTAAAGCGCTCCGACACCACCACGATGTCGCCAATGCGGTCAGCGGGCAGTTCAAAGCGTGCAGCCGCCTCGGCGCGGGTCAACACCGCTTCCACGCCTTTGACGGTGGCAAGCTTCGCGCAGGCGGCCTGGGCGTCGATGTCAGCTGGCAAGTACACGGTGGCAAATGAGCCCAATGCGCCGTGGTGCACCACGTAGGGGTCAGTGATGGGCAGGATCACGCGTGCGCGGGCTTGTCCCTTGTCGTCGGCACCCAGCCAGGCATCAAACCAGTCTTGCAGGTAGATCACGTCGGGGGTGCCGTCCATGGCGACCTTGGCGTTCATGCCGTGGTCAGCCGTGAGCACAATCACGCAACCCATTTGCTCCAGCTGGCCCAGATAGCCGTCCATCATGGCGTAAAACGAATTTGCGCCCGCGGTGCCCGGCGCATGCTTGTGCTGAACGTAGTCGGTGGTAGACAGGTACATCACATCGGGCTTGTACTTGTGCATCAGCTTGACACCTGCCGCGAACACAAATTCCGACAGATCGGCGCTGTACACGCTGGGCAGCGGCTTACCCACCAGCGCGAGCACGTCTTCAATGCCATTGACAGCAACGGACACCTGATCTGCCTTCTCGGCCGAAAAGCAGATGCCTTTCATTTGGTGACCCAGCAGCGCACGCAGTTTGTCTTTGGCGGTGACCACGGCAACGGACTGACCCGCGTCGGCCAATGCTGCCAGCAAAGTGGGCGCGCGCAGCCATTTGGGGTCGTTCATCATGACCTCAGTGCCGCTGGCCACGTCAAACAGGTAGTTGCCACAAATACCGTGCACGCTGGGCGGCACGCCGGTCACGATGGAAAGGTTGTTGGGATTGGTGAAGCTGGGCACCACGCAGTCGGCGATCAGACCTGTGCCCTGCGCCAGGGCACTTTTCAGCCATGGCATGTGGCCAGTGGCCACGGCTTGCGCCAGGTAGTCGGGCTCACAGCCGTCTACGCAGACCACCACCACAGGCTGGCGTGGGAGCCCGTAGGTTCTGCCATTGACGGTGACGGCAGAGGGTTCAGGAGTAGTAGATGCCACGTGAGGCCTTTCAGGGTCAGGTTTTGGTGATCACGGTGCTGTGCGCCAAGGGAGCGCGCGACTGGCGACGCAGGTCATTGGCAATCGTGCGCTCTTTGCTCTCCATCACATGGTCAAACATGGCGCGGCCGGCTTTGTCGGCGTCGCCGGAGGCAATTGCCTTGACGATGGCACGGTGCTCGCCCGCAGAGATCGGCATGAGCCAGCCATCAGCCAGGTTGAGACGGCGAAACAGTGACAGCTCTTTAATGAGTTTTCTGTAAATCTCCGTGAGCTTGCGGTTGCCCGCCATCTCGACGAGGCGGTCATGAAACTTCAGGTTGAGCAGGTGGTAGTTGTAGGCGTCTTCAAGCTTCACGGACTTTTCCATGTCGCTCACAAGATCCCTGATTTCCTTGAGCTGAGCGGCCGTGATTTTCGCGGCCAGCTGACGCCCCACAAGCTCGTCCATGGCGGCGCGCAGGTCAAAAATTTCAACCGCTTCGTCCATCGGGATGTCGCGCACGAAGACACCGCGGTTTTTCTCGGTGCGCACCAGACCGGCTTCGTCCAGCATGCGAAAGGCTTCGCGCACTGGCCCGCGTGACACGCCCAGTTTGGTCGCCAGCGTGGCTTCAATCAGCTTGCTGCCAGGCGCGTATTCACCGACCAGGATGGCGCGCTCGATTTCCTGCTGCACCACCGTGGTGAGTGAGCTGGTTTGTAGCAGCGCGATGGTTGGGTGAAGGGGTTGAAATGGGTTTGGCACGGCACTCATGCTTCCTATTGAAGCACAAAACAAAATATTGTCAACAATCTACAAATAACAATTGACAAGTGTGAGCGGTGGAAGTTAAATCAAGTTGAGGCTGAAGCAGATTGGAGAATGCTGAAATATTGCACGTATCTGTGTCAGGCCCGTGAATTGCCGTGTCATCACACTGTCACTGTCAGGTCACACCATCACCAGCTTTCAAACTTTCATTTTTTTTGACTGAAGGAGCCTCGAATGCGATTGCCCACCCTTGCCAAATCCATGGCCAAAACCCTGATGTTCGGCGGCCTGATGGCGCTGGCTGGCATCGCCTCGGCGCAGAAAACCCAGCTGCTGGTCTACACCGCGCTGGAAACTGACCAGATCAAGGCCTACGCCGACGGGTTCAACAAGGTCTACCCCGACATCGAAATCAAATGGGTGCGTGACTCTACGGGGGTCATCACTGCCAAGCTGCTGGCCGAGAAGGCCAATCCGCAGGCCGATGTGGTCATGGGCGTGGCTGCTTCCAGCCTGGCGCTGATGGACAAGCAAGGCATGCTCGAGCCCTATGCGCCACTGAACCTGGACGCCATCATGAGCCAGTACCGCGACAAGAAGAAGGTGCCAGCCTGGTGGGGTATGGATGTGTGGGGCGCCACCGTTTGCTTCAACACCGTAGAGGCGCAGAAAAAAAATATTCCCAAGCCAGAGAGCTGGCAGGACCTGACCAAGGCCGTCTACAAAGGCCAGGTGGTGATGCCCAACCCCGCGTCAAGCGGCACAGGTTACTTTGACGTGGTGGCGTGGCTCACCCTGTTTGGCGACCAGAACGGCAAGGGCGGCGGCTGGAAGTACATGGATGGCCTGCATGAGAATATTGCGCAGTACACCCACTCCGGCTCCAAGCCTTGCAACATGGCTGCCAGCGGTGAATTTGTAGTGGGCATTTCATTTGAATACCGCGCCAATGCCAACAAGGCCAAAGGCGCGCCCATCGACCTGGTGTTTCCCAAAGAAGGCCTGGGTTGGGACCTGGAAGCCTTTGCCATTCACAAAGGCACCAAGAAAATCGACGCCGCCAAGAAGCTCGCCGACTGGGCATCCAGCAAGGACGCCATGATCCTGTACGGGAAGAACTTCGCCATCACCGCGCAGCCCGGCGTAGCGGCACCCCTGGCTAATGTGCCCAAGGATTATGAAGCGCGTCTGGTCAAGATGGACTTCAACTACGCCGCCGAGCAACGTGAGCGCATTCTTGCTGAATGGACCAAGCGGTACAACAGCAAAACTGAGAAGCGGTAGCCCCCACGCTCCCGCACTTCGTGTCGTCGCTGCCCCCCGAGGGGGCCGTGCCTTGCTTGGGGCGGCCCGGCGCGGCGGCGTCCCGCTCCTTTATAAGTTGATGACAGTGCCTTCTCAATCTTCATTCCTCACTCTCAGCCACATCCGCAAGGAGTTTGGGGGCTTCACCGCTCTCAACGACATCAATCTGGAGATTGGCAAGGGTGAGTTCGTCTGCTTTCTCGGGCCTTCGGGTTGTGGCAAGACGACGCTGCTGCGTATCATCGCCGGGCTGGAAGTTCAAACCCGCGGTGAGGTGCATCAGGGTGGGCGGGACATCTCGCTGTTGCCGCCTGCGTTGCGCGACTACGGCATCGTGTTCCAGAGCTATGCGCTGTTTCCCAACCTGAGCGTGGCCGACAACGTGGGCTATGGCCTTGTCAATCGAAATACACCTCGGGCAGACATCAAGCAGCGTGTGACGGAACTGGTCAAGCTGGTTGGCTTGCCGGGCAGTGAAGGTAAATACCCCAGTCAGTTGTCGGGCGGGCAGCAGCAGCGCATTGCGCTGGCGCGGGCACTGGCCACCCGGCCGGGCCTGCTGTTGCTGGACGAGCCGTTGTCAGCGCTGGATGCGCTGGAGCGCGTGCGCCTGCGCCAGGAAATCCGTGCCTTGCAGCAAACACTGGGCGTGACCACCATCATGGTGACGCACGATCAGGAAGAAGCCTTGAGCGTGGCCGACCGTATCGTGGTGATGAACCACGGGGTCATTGAGCAGGTGGGCACGCCGATGGAAATTTACCGCGAGCCGGCCTCGCCTTTTGTGGCGGACTTTGTGGGCAAGGTCAATGCGCTGCCGGGTAGGATTTTTGGCGGCAAGCTGCAGTTTGGGACGCTGAATCTTCCTCATGCAGGCCCTGACCGGGAGGTCAAGGTTTACCTCCGGCCGGAAGACGTGCTGGCGCGCCCTATCGCTGCGGGCGATGCCCATGTGTTTGACGCCAACATTGAAAAGATCGATTTTCTGGGGTCGTTTTGCCATGTCCGTGTGAAGGCCGACGCGTTGCACGGCCAACCGCTCACGGTTTATCTGTCACTCAACTTTCTGGCGGAGCAATCTTTGCAGGTGGGCTCCACGCTGCAACTCCGGCTGTTGCCTGAACGCATCAAGGTATTTTGATGAGTGCAGTGCTGCCCCAGTCGGTAGGGTCCGCCACAGCGCCTGTCAGGCAGAATTCTTACTGGGTTGATCGCATTGCCCACGTATTAATTGGTGTTGTAGCTACTGTATTAATAGCGTTTCTGGCTATGCCGCTATTTGCCATTCTGGTGCAAGCGCTTCAGGGTAGGGTGGGCGAGTTCGTCTGGTTCGACAATTTCGTGGCCTACGCCAGAACGCCAGCATTGCTGGAAAGCCTGTGGAACAGCATCTGGGTGTCGGGTGCGGTCACGCTCATTGCCGTGCCGCTGGCCTTCGGCTTTGCCTATGCCCTGACCCGCTCGTGCATGCCCTTCAAGTCGCTGTTTCGTGGCATCACGCTGATTCCCCTGCTGGCACCGTCATTGTTGTCGGCCATCTCGCTCATCTACTGGTTCGGCAACCAGGGCGTTCTCAAAAGCTGGATTCTGGGTGTGGGCATTGACCAGATCTACGGCGCACCCGGCATTGTGGTGGCCGAGTGCTTTGCAGTGTTCCCGCACGCGCTGATGATTATGGTGACGGCATTGAGCCTGTCTGATGCGCGCCTGTATGAAGCGGCCGACGCAATGGGCACCAGCGCCGCCCGCAAATTTTTCACCATCACATTGCCCGGCGCGAAATACGGACTGATCTCCGCCGCGCTGGTGACCTTCACCCTGGTGATGACCGACTTTGGCATCCCCAAGGTCATCGGCGGCAACTTCAACGTGCTGGCAACCGATGTGTTCAAGCTGGTCATTGG
>JANPAZ010000470.1:0-10424 GCA_031430225.1 Rhodoferax sp.
GGCCATGCTGATGATGGCGCCCACAATGGCTTTGTCGTCCGGGTCATCGGTGATGTCGCGCACAAACGTCTGGTCGATCTTGAGTTTGTAGACCTGAAACCGCTTGAGGTAACTCAGCGACGAATAGCCCGTGCCGAAATCGTCAATTGACATGCGCACCCCTCGCCCGTGCAGGTCGTCCATCACCGAAATCGCCGCTTGCGGGTTGGTCATGGCCACGCCTTCGGTCAGCTCCAGTTCCAGAAGGCCAGGGTCTACACCGGCCTCAGACAGCAGAGTTGAAACCCGTTGAGGCAAATCGACATGCCGGAACTGCACGGACGACAGATTGACCGCCATGATCAAGGGCGGCATGCCTTGCTTCATCCAGGCGGCCAGCTGGTTAATTGCGGTACGTATCACCCATTCACCTATTGACACGATCAGCCCGCTGCTTTCTGCAATGGGTATGAACTCGGCCGGGGAGACCAATCCCAACTCGGGATGCTGCCAGCGCAACAGGGCCTCGGCCCCGACGATCTGGCCGGTTGCTATCGAAATCTGTGGCTGGTAGTGCAGCGCAAGCTGGTCGCGCTCCAGGGCGCGGCGCAAAGCATTGCCGAGCAAGAGGGAGCGGTCGGAGTGAGCCTGGATATTGGGAGTGAAAAAGCGGTAACTGTTGCGGCCATCCCCCTTGGCGCGGTACATGGCGGCATCAGCGCACTTGGACAGGGTGTCGAAGTCGGCGCCGTCGTTCGGGTAGATCGCGATGCCGACTGACGGCGTTACCGTGAGCTCATGTTGTTCTATCTGGAACGGCATCAGTGCGGCCTGCAACAGCTTCTGGGCCACCTGCACAGCGCCCGTGGCGTCCGTGTCGGGCAGCAGCAGGATGAACTCGTCGCCGCCAAGCCGCGAGACTGTGTCTTGCTCCCGCACAACGGCCTGCAGACGCTGTGCCAGCATGATCAGTACCTCATCGCCCACGCGATGCCCAAGCGAGTCGTTGACATTCTTGAAGTGGTCCAGGTCCAGAAACATCAGCGCCACGCTTTGGCCATTTCGATGGGCGGCGGTCAGGGCCAGTGCGCAGCGGTCATTCAGCAGCACGCGATTGGGCAAGCCCGTTAGCGAGTCAAAGTGCGCCAGGCGCTGGATGTGGGCCTGGGCTTCAACCTGCTCCGCCGCCTTGGCTTCAAGCGCCTTCACGGTTTGCTGTAGCTCCAGGGTACGCACTTCGACCAATTTTTCAAGGGCATTGCGTGCCTGCAAAAGCGCTTCTTCAGCCTGCTTTCGTGACGTGATATCCATCGTGATCCAGATCGAACCCTGGTCCAGGTCGCGCGAATCAATCGCTTTGGCACGCACCTCGCAGCAGATGGGCGCACCATCTTTGCGGCGAAGCAGCATTTCACCGACAAAGGCCTCGCCTGCGGCAAACGGTGCATAACAGCGCTCGCCCGCTGCCAGCCAATCTGCTTCACTAAGGTACCACTGACGCGAAGAACTGCCATGGAGTTCACCCGGCAAATAGCCAAAAAGCTGCTCAAAGCTTTGGTTGCAGCGTGTGACCTTGCGGTCTCGCAAGAAAGCGATGCCGACCATGGCATTGTCCAGAATCAGGCTTTGTTCTACCTGCACCGACTCCAATTGCGCTTGAGCACCCTTCTGGTCGCTGATGTCGTCGATGATCCAGATCGAACCTTCATTGGTGTTGGCGGGATTGACAAGGGTTCCGGTCAGATGCGTCCAGAACAGTTGCCCATTCAGGCGCCGCATCAGCACTTCCGACTTGTAGGGAACGCCTTTGGCCATCACCGGGTAGGCAGCCTCCCCCAGGGCGCGAAAGGTGGCGGCGTCAGGGTACAGCGATTGGCTGGACTGGCCCATCGCTTCGGCCGGTGCGGCAAAGCCGTAAATGTCGGCAAAGCGCTGATTGCAACGGATCACGGCACGGTGTTTGATGAACGCAATGCCTACTCCCGCGTTGTCCAGTACTACTTCCTGTTCCCGCAGCGCGACCCGCAACTGCTCAACGGCGTCTTGGGGCGCAATGTCAGGAGACAGTCCAGGAATCATGTCAGGCAAGGCGGTGGGGCACACCAAAAATGCTGCATTGTGATGCAAATGCCCCAGCTTGCCAATGAACTCGACACGACATATCTAGGTGCGAACGCTTTGCACCAATGCTACGCACCTCTCTGCCTTGCCAGCCAGCGATGACCGAAGACCACGCAGACCAGTGCGGCCAGCACCAACGCGATGCCACCCCACTGCCACGGGGTGATGGTCTCGCCCAGTATCCACACGCCAGCCGCCAGTCCCACGACAGGCACACCGAGGCTGAAGGGAGCTACAGCATTGGCGGGATGGCGCTTGAGCAGGCCTGTCCACAGCGCGTAGGCTGTGATGGTGGCGATCCAGCCCAGGTACGCGACCGACAACCAGCCTGTGGCAGGGATCGCAACCCAATTGGACAGGTTCGCCCAGCGGGCAGCATCCGCATCAAACGTTGTTGTCAAAAGCACAAAGGGCGCGATGGGCACCAGGCTGCTCCACACGACAAACGCCACCGCATCAAAGTCAGGGCTGACCTGCTGGGCCTTGCGCGCCACAATGTTTGAGGCGGCCCACATGGCTGCAGCACACAGGTTAAGCACCAAGCCCCAAAACGTCGCCCCCCCGGCAGTCTGAGAGCCACTTTGGCTATTGGCCCAGGTAAATTGGTCATTATTTGCTATGAAAGGCATAGTAAAGCAAAGCAACCCCAGGGCTGCCAGCGCCAGCGCAATGACAAGCTGACGACTCATGCGTTCGCGCAGCAGTAAAAAGCCAAACAGTGCGGTAAAAAAAGCCTGGGTTTGCATCAGCACGGAGGCCAGCGCCGCCGTCATACCCACCTTGAGTGCGCTGAAAAGAAAGCCAAACTGTCCCACTCCCTGAAACAACCCATACATCAGCACCCATTTCCAGTGCAGCTTGGGCGACTTGATAAAAAATACCAGCGGCAGCACCGCAAATACATAGCGCGCAGCACCCAGCTGAAAGGGTGTGAAGTCCCGCAAGGCAGTCTTCATCGCGACGAAGTTGGATCCCCAGATCACCACCACCGCCACGGCTGCTGCAAGATCCCGGCCCGACAAACGAGTTGAATTCATGCCCGGATTATTCACGGGCCTTGACGCAGCGCATGGCAGGCGCCGTCAGAAGGCTCCAATTCACCCCTGAGGGCGTTCTAAATCTGCTAATCTTTGGATTCCTACTTCTCATCGGAAAGGGTCATCATGTTCAAATCTAGTGAAGCCAGTGTCGAGTCGCAGGAGCAGTTGGTCAGCGACATCAAGTCAGTCATCTCTGAGGCAGAAGAAATGCTCAGCGCAACGGCCGACCAGGCCGGGGAAAAGGTCAGCAAATTACGTGACCGTATCCAGGCCCGTTTGCACGAAGCCAAAGTGCGTCTGATTGACGCTGAAGCCGTGCTGGTTGCCAAAACCAAGGCAGCAGCCCGGGCTACCGATGAGTATGTGCACGAGTCACCGTGGACCGCGGTGGGTATTGCAGCCGGGGTAGGCCTGCTGGTTGGTCTGATCATTGGTCGTCGGTGATTCCACTTCCAACTATGTTTCTGATTTTGCTCGGCGACACATGAGCCGTCCTGCAGGTGCTGTGGGATTATTTGCAGCTCTTAAAGATACAGCGGCCACGCTGGGGGGCATGGCGCAGACGCGCCTGGCGTTGATCAGCAACGAGATTCAGGTTGAAAAACATCGGGTGCTGCGACAGCTGGTGCTGGCTGTAGCCGCGATGTTTTGCGCAGGCCTGGGCGTGTTGCTGGTTGTCGCGCTCACCACGATGCTTTGGTGGGAACAGCGCCTGTGGGTGGTGGCCGGGTTTGGACTTCTGTTTTTCAGCCTGGCCGTTTATTTTTATCAGGGTCTGCGGCAAAGCGCCGAGTCCAGCGAAGCCATGTTTGCCACCAGTTTGTCCGAATTGCAAAAAGACATTGCTCAACTCAAAAAAATGGCAGATCACTCCGGGGACGGCGCATGAGTGCCGCAGTGCGCAGCGTGGAGGTCCGCCCATGAGTTCCAGCCTGGTCGAATTGCACCAGCAACGGGGTCAGTTGCTGGAACGCATTGCGCACCAGCGCGCTACGCTGGCCCGCCAACTGGCGCCGGTGCAAGGCGCTCTCGCCACCGCAGACCGTGCGGCCGCTGTGGCGCGTTCAGGTGTGCAATATGCCCAAGAACACCCGCTGCCGGTTGCGCTGGTGGCGGCGGTTATTGCGGCGGCTGTTGCGGTGCTCAGGCCGGCCGGGGCCTTACGCTGGCTAGGCCGCGGCGTGGTGCTTTGGCGCGGCTGGCGTACCATGAAGCGCTGGGTTCCGAGCCCTTTACTGCGACAAATTTGGCAGCGCTATTCCTGATCTTTCAGGTCACGCAGGGCCGACTGCACCAGGCGCTCTATCAAGGCCTCATCGCCCAGCGCATTGGCCAGTAGCAGACTGAGTTTGCTCAGAAAAAGTTCGGTGTGCTCGGGGCCTGCCTGGTCGATGGCTTGCGCCAGGGTGTCGTAGACCTGTTCAAGCTGGGTGATGTTCAGTGTGGGCATGTGTGCGGCCTTCCTGGCAATCAATAGTGGCCGGTGGCGTGCGCCAGAGCCATCTTCAGGCGGGTGCCGTCAGCATCCAACCAGCGCGCGCAGACATGCTGGTCCGGGCGAAACAGATATGCGCGACCGGGGCGATCCACCCCATATTTGCGCGCAATGCGCCCATCGGGATCGAACAGTATCCTGTCAGTGCCCTGTGGCAATGCTTGCCCGTGGGCAGGGCAGACGAGCCAGGTTTGCAATGGCAAGCCGGTGGCGCGAACCGCCCGCGCAGCATCGCGAACGGTTGGCGGCACGTCCCGTGGCAGTCCGAAAACCATTAGCATGAAACCCGCGGGAAAGTCATCCATCAGGTACAGATCTGGCCCGAGCACCACATTGGCCATGGGTTCCCCATTGGCTGGCCCTGACTCAAACCGGGCGTTGTCATCACCCCGGCTGTTCAAGGGGGAGTCGATGTAGGCATGGGGCCGCGAGGTTCGCCAGTGGTACAGCGGTCGGACGAATTCTTCCGTCAAAGACAGTGATAAAACAGCGTCCCGCAGGGCTCTAAACCCTGGGGTTGGGGGCGTCATGAAGCGCGTGCTTTTGCCGGCTTCTTCGACAATTTCGCGGGCGGCTGCCACGCGCTCAATCGAATACGAGTCCAGCAGCGTTTCGGGCGCGAGGCCACGCACCACACAGGCCAGCTTCCAGGCCAGGTTCTGGCCATCCTGAAACCCCGTGTTGGCACCGCGCACGCCAAAGATGGGCAGCAAATGCGCTGCATCGCCCGCAAACAGAAAGCGGCCATGGCGGTAGTCTGGCAGCGTCAACGCGCGGGCTGAATAGACCGAGCTCCAGTCCATCTCCCACGGCGTTCCGCCATGGCCAATCATGGCAAGCTGCGCATTGATGCGGGTGCGCAGAGACTCGGGGTCAAGCGCCTGCTCCGGCGTTTCCCCGGCGGGCAGCTGGTAGTCAATGCGCCAGATGTTAAAAGGCTCACGGTGCATCAGCACGGTGTTGCGGGGGTTCCAGGGTGGGTCAAAAAACGCCAGACGCTCGGTCGGCAGCGGCAGGTCAATGCGGATATCGGCAATGACGAATCGGCCCTCATAGGAGGAGCCTTCGAGCTTCAGGTCGAGCAGGCTGCGCACGCCAGAGCGTGCGCCATCACTGGCCACCATGTAGTCGGCACGCTGCAGGTAAGCGCCGTCAGGCGTGTCAACCTCGACCTCCGCAGGTGCGTCGTTCAAGCCGGCGCTGATCACCTGCGTGACCCGGTGACCCCAGCGCATATCAATCAGGGGTTGCGCCTGCACCAGTTGGACCAGGGCCTCTTCCAGATACGGCTGCTGCAGGTTGATCATCGGGAAGAAGCGGTCGTCGTCGCTGTAGGGCGCTTCCATGCGGAAGACGCACTCGCCCCGGTAAAACGAATTGCCAAAACGCCAGGGCAAACCCTGCGCCGTGACCTGTTTGTCCGCCCCGACCTGTTGCAGGATTTCCATGGAGCGGCGCGTGAACACCACGGCACGGCTGCCTTCACTGACCTGCTGCTCGGACTCCAGCAGCACACACGGGACGCCGTGGCGAGCCAGATCCAGCGCAATCGCCAGGCCAATCGGGCCCGCACCGATCACGACGACTTTGGCCGTGGCGGACGTCGCGGGTCGCGGTGCTGCCGGATAGACCTGGTAATCGAAGTAGAGCGAGTGACGCCGTTCAGTGTTGGGCTGGTGCATGTTGGGGTGCGGCTATAAAAGTCGTTTGAGGTACCGCCCCGTATGGCTGGCCGGATTGGCTGCCAGGTCTTCAGGCGTACCCACCCCCACCACCTGCCCGCCGCCGGAGCCGCCTTCGGGCCCCATGTCGATCAGCCAGTCAGCGGTTTTGATCACATCCAGGTTGTGCTCGATCACCACAATCGTGTTGCCGGCATCGCGCAACTGGTGCAGCACTTTCAGCAGCAAATCAATATCGGCAAAGTGCAGGCCTGTAGTCGGCTCGTCCAGGATGTAGAGTGTGCGGCCCGTGTCGCGTTTGCTCAATTCCAGAGCCAGTTTCACGCGTTGTGCTTCGCCGCCCGACAGCGTGGTCGCTGCCTGCCCGAGACGGATGTACGACAGACCCACGTCCAGCAGCGTATGCAGCTTGCGCGCCAAGGTGGGCACGGCGCTTAGAAAAGCGTAGGCGGCCTCCACCGTCATGTCCAGGATCTGGGCGATGTTTTTGCCCTTGTATTGCACCTCCAGCGTTTCGCGGTTGTAACGCATGCCTTTGCACACGTCACAAGGCACATAGACGTCGGGCAGAAAGTGCATTTCCACCTTCACCATGCCATCGCCCTGGCAGGCTTCGCAGCGGCCACCCGCCACGTTGAAGCTGAAACGTCCGGGGCCGTAACCGCGTTCACGTGCCGCGGGCATTTCTGCCATCAACTCGCGGATGGGCGTGAACAGCCCCGTGTAGGTGGCGGGGTTGCTGCGCGGCGTGCGGCCAATGGGCGACTGGTCGACGTTGATCACCTTGTCGAAGTGCTCAATGCCTTCAATCGCTTCATGTGCAGCGGGTTCTTCGTGCGCACGGTACAACGTTCGGGCCACGGCGGTGTACAGCGTGTCATTCACCAGGGTGGACTTACCGGAGCCCGACACACCCGTCACGCAAGTCAGCAGGCCCACGGGGACCTCAATGCTGACATTTTTAAGGTTGTGGCCCGTCGCGCCAATCACCCGCAGCGCCTGCATGTCGCCCAGGCTGGCCTGGTGTGCGGCTTCGCGCTCGGCCCGGCGAGCTGCAGCAGGGCTTTGCGGGAAGCGGGACGACTTGTATTTGTCAGGATTCTCGGTTGACTTCACCGCGGGCAGCCACGGCGTGCGGCGTTTGGGGACCGCAATTTTCAGCGTTTGCGCCAGGTACTTGCCAGTGAGTGAATCGGGGTTGTCACGCACCTGGGCAAACGTGCCCTGGGCCATCACGCGCCCGCCATGTACGCCTGCGCCGGGGCCCATGTCGATCACGTGGTCGGCCGCGCGAATCATGTCCTCGTCGTGCTCCACCACAATCACGCTGTTGCCAATGTCACGCAAATGTTTCAGTGTGGCTATCAGGCGGTCGTTGTCGCGCTGGTGCAGGCCAATGCTGGGTTCGTCCAGCACGTACATCACGCCAGTCAGTCCCGAGCCAATCTGGGAGGCCAGGCGAATGCGCTGCGACTCGCCACCGCTCAAGGTTTCGGCGCTCCGGTCCAGGCTCAAATAGCTCAGGCCCACGTCGTTCAGAAACTTCAGGCGCAAGCTGATCTCGCGCACCACTTTGGCGGCAATGTCACCTTTGGCACCGGTGAGCGTCAGCGTGTTGAAATAGGCAAAGCAGTCGCGCAAAGTGGAGTGACTCACCTCAAAGATGGCACGCGCATTGGGCCCTTCGCCCAGCTTCACATGCCGAGCCTCACGCCGCAGGCGCGAGCCACCGCACTCGGTGCAAGCCTGGGTGCTGCGGTAGCGCGACAGGTCTTCGCGCACCAGCGTTGAGTCGGTCTCGCGGTAGCGCCGCTGCATGTTCGGGATGATGCCTTCAAACGGATGCTTCTTGGTGAGCTTCTTGCCTTGCGCGGCACTGGTGTCGCCTGTGGCTCTGCCGGAATCCATCACATAGCTGAACTTGATTTCTTCTGCACCCGAGCCATGCAACACCGCCCGTTGTACTTCGGGTGGTAAAGACTCAAACGCCAGCTCCAGATCAAACTTGTAATGCTTGGCCAGGCTTTCCAGCATTGAAAAATAATAGCCGTTGCGCCGGTCCCAGCCCTTGATGGCACCGCTTGCCAGGCTGAGCGTGGGGAAGGCCACCACCCGCGTGGGGTCAAAAAACTCCTGATGCCCCAGGCCGTCGCAGGCCGGGCAAGCTCCCACGGGCGAGTTGAAGGAGAACAGGCGCGGCTCCAGCTCCTGGATGGAGTAGCTGCACACCGGGCAGGAAAATTTGGCGTTGAATAGATGCTCTTTGGGTAATTGACCCACGTATTTGTTGGATAGTTCGCTATCAATATCAGAGCGATTGTCGGTGGGCATTTCCATTGCAATGGCGCGGCCATCGGCCAATCGCAGCGCGGCCTCAAAGCTTTCGGCCAGGCGTTGGCGCAATTGCGCACCCGGTTGAATGCCGTCGCCTTCGTCAGGCTTGGTATCGGAGCGCACCTTGATGCGGTCCACCACCACATCGATATCGTGCTTTTCGGTCTTCTTCAGCTTGGGCAAATTGTCGAACTCAAAGGATTCGCCATTGACCCGAAAGCGCACGTAGCCCTGGGCCTGCATGTCGGCAAAAACATCCAGAAACTCACCCTTTTTCTCGCGGGCCAGCGGGGCCAGGATCATCAGCCGGGTGTCTTCGGGCAGGGCCAGCACGGCGTCCACCATCTGGCTGACTGACTGGGCTTGCAACGGCAGGTTGTGATCTGGGCAATGCGGGGTGCCCGCGCGCGCAAACAGCAGGCGCAGATAGTCGTGAATCTCGGTCACCGTGCCCACGGTGGAGCGTGGGTTGTGGCTGGTGGCTTTCTGCTCGATGGAAATGGCGGGGCTCAGGCCCTCGATCACGTCCACATCGGGCTTGTCCATCAGTTGCAGAAACTGGCGTGCGTAGGTGGACAGGCTTTCTACGTAGCGGCGCTGGCCTTCCGCGTACAGCGTGTCAAAAGCGAGGCTTGATTTGCCCGAACCAGAAAGGCCCGTAATGACCACCAGCCGGTTGCGCGGAATATCGAGGTCGATGTTCTTGAGGTTGTGCGTGCGCGCACCCCGGATGCTGATGGTTTGCTGTTGGAGCGCAATCGCCAAGTATTTGCCATCACGGTCGTCGTCAGAAAGCTCGGTTCCAATGGCTTGCGCCAGGTGAATGCCGTCGGTGGGAGAGTTCAAAATGGCAGGTGCTCGGGTCGGGGAAACCCTCAATGATAGTTAAACCTGATTCCCCCCGCAATCCGGGCGGCACATCCGGGCGGCGCTTTGCTGTGGCAAAGGCGCAATTACGGGCGGTGGAGCCGGGCGGGTGACAGGGTTGCCGGGTTGACGCCTTGCTTTGCCAGTACATCGGCCAAAGGCACCTCTCGCAACAGCGCATCGGCCAGAGCGCTGGCTCCCGCAGCGCTCTGAATGCCATAGCCTCCTTGCGCGGCCAGCCAGAAAAAGCCCGGGCAAGCGCCATCATGGCCAACGACCAGTTCGCCATCAGGCACAAACGAACGCAGTCCGGCCCATGTGCTGGTGGGCCGCTGGATGTGCAGGGTGGTCACGGCTTCAATCTGGTGAATGCCGGTCGCGATGTCGAGTTCTTCAGGCACCACGTCATGCGGCACCGTGGGGTCGGCATTGGCGGGCGAGCCCAGCATTTGCCCGGCGTCGGGTTTGAAGTAGTAGCTTTCATCCACGCCCACAACCGCCGGCCAGTTTGTGACGTCAAAGCCCTCGGGTGCCTTGAACGTGAACGCACTGCGCCGGTGCGGTACCAGACCAATGGGGCGTGCGCCAAACAGGGCGGCCAACTCGTCGGCCCAGGCACCGGCGGCGTTGACGACCGTGCGCGCCATCACTGTCTGGCCATGCGCAAATTGCAGGTGCCACCGTTGGCCGTCATGGCGGGCGTGGGTCAAGGTCACACCGTTGCGCAGTTCGCCGCCAGCACCGGCTTTTTGGCGAAAACCACGCAGGAAGCCCTGGTGCAGGGCATTGACGTCGATATCTTGCGAGGCACCGTCGTACAGGGCACCATGCACCAGCTCGGGTCGCAAGCAGGGCACCCGTGCCAACACATCTGCCGCATCCAATTCGCGCAGATCGGGGCAGCTA
>JANPAZ010000471.1:0-2079 GCA_031430225.1 Rhodoferax sp.
GAATCAAGTACTTGAATCTCGCCCTCAAGCTGCCGCCAAAGCGGTCATCTCACCCGCGCGCCTGGCGCATGTGGTGCTGCGTTCATCGCAGTTCGACGCGCTGGTCAACTGGTACACGATTGTGCTGGGGACCACCACCGCGTTCTCTGATGGCAACCTGGCTTTTCTGACCTATGACGAAGAACATCACCGCATCGCCGTGCTGAACATCCCTGGCCTGAAGCCCCAGACTGAAGGTGTTGCCGGTGTACACCACATGGCGTTCACCTATGCATCGCTCAGCGATCTTGTAGCAACCTACGAGCGGCTCGACAAGGCGGGAATTCGCCCCGTTACCTGCATGAATCACGGACCCACCACATCCATGTATTACGCCGATCCAGACGGCAACCAGGTTGAACTTCAGGTTGACAACTACGATACGGTTGAAGAGGCCAGCAAGTTTTTCTACAGCCCCGCCTTTGCCAAAAACCCGATTGGCGTGGACTTTGAACCGGCTGAGCTGGCGCGGCGCTTTCACGCGGGTGAGGACGAAACCGCCATCAAGATGCGGCCAGATGGCGGTGCACGCGGTCTGGATTCACTGAACCTGCGGTAACGGGCCATCATGCAAATCGCCGCGCTCCCCTTGGCCCGTGATCAATGCGAAAAGGCGTGCATCCGCTTGTGCAATGAGTTTGCGTGGGCGGTCGATGGCCGCCATTACGATCAGTTTGTGGCGCTGTTTGCGCTGGACGGAGTGTTTGACCGTGCAGGGCAGATCAGCCGCGGACGGGCCGAAATCCTGCAGTTTTTAAATGCCCGCCCTGCCGACAAATTGACGCGCCACGTGTGCACCAACATTTGCATCACCATGATCGGACCCGCTGCTGCAAGCGGCCGATCTTACGCATCAGTTTTTCAGACTCAAACGACACCGGGTGCGGCCCTGCCCGTGCCCACACCAGCCCCCATGGTTGTTGAATACCACGATGACTACGCGTTGACGGACGAAGGCTGGAAGTTCAAACACCGTGAGGTCAAGATTATTTTCCAGCCTTAACGGTTCAGGCCGCTGCTGACGCGGGCTCATGCTCCGTGTTGGCAATGAACCATTCCGGCACCGATGGACCCCAGAGGTAGAACGAATCCTCGGGTTCGTAATCGCCAGAGACCCAGTCCTGCGTAGCAGGCACGAAATCAATGTCGGCCGAATACTCGGCGAAGCTGCCCCACGGATCACGCGCATAGTAAAAGTAGTTGGAGCCCAGCACATGACGGCCCACACCCCAGCCGTCAGTGAAGCCTGCAAGACGCATCTGCTCGCTGCCTTCGCCAACTTCATCAAGGCTGCCAACGTCCCAACTTGTGTGGTGCAGGCCGGGGCCGCTGGACTTAGCGAAGGCCAGCAGATGGTGGTCACTGCCGTGTGGCGTGTGAAGGAAGGCAACGATATCGGCTGACTTGTCCGAAAGCCTCAAACCAAGCGCTTCCTCAAAAAAGGCAATGGAGCCCAGCACATCGGCCGAGAACAGGAGCACGTGCGACAACCAGCGCGGCTGCACTTTGGCAGACTGGCAGCGCGCAGGTGCGCTCGCGTCACGCCGGGCTTGCGCACGCGCGGGTGATGCGGGCGTCTTGCGATGGGGTGAAACTTTTTGGGCCACCACCAATTGAATGGCAATGCCTTCGGGTGTTCGTAACCAAAGACCTTTGGCCTCCGCAAGTGGATGGGCATCACAGCCAATTTTGAGTTTTTCAATTCTTTGACGGAACGCGGCTTCGTCTTCAGCATAGATGCCAAACCTGACGTACTGCAACGCCTTGGGCTTGCCATTTGCGAGTACCGACAGCCAGCAATGCGGGTTCCCGTGGGTGTACAGATCGACCCGCCCTTCCGACTTTCGGACGTCAAGGCCGAACGCGCCGTAGAAGGCTTCCGCCGGTGCAATCTCCGGCACAGTGAAAACGATGCGATCCACAGAATGAACCGCGAGCACGCCAGGGCGGCGTCCGGCAGAAGCAGCTACTTGTCCAGATGTCATGTGTCGTCCTTCATTTTTGTGTGCAGGCCTGCCTGCGGGAATTTCCAGATTGCAA
>JANPAZ010000472.1:0-5606 GCA_031430225.1 Rhodoferax sp.
ATCTCGCGCCAGTCCACCACCGTTGGCCGTATCGGCCGCGTGTTGATCGGGCTCGGCCTCATGCTGCTGGCACTTCGGCTGGTCACCCAGTCGGCCAACGTGCTGACGCAGGCAGCCGCTGTCAAGGCGCTTCTGGCCTCGCTCACGAGCGACCTGCTGCTGGAGATATTGGTGGGTGCGCTGCTGTCCGTCGTGTCGTATTCCAGCCTGGCCATCGTGCTGCTAACTGCCACACTCGCATCGACCCAGGTGATTCCGATTGACGTCGCGCTGGGCCTGGTGCTGGGCGCCAACCTGGGCAGCGGCTTGCTGGCTGTGCTGACCACCCTGAGCGCGAATGTCGAAACCCGTCAGGTGCCGCTGGGTAACCTGATTTTCAAGCTGCTGGGCGTGATGCTTGCTGCGCCGCTCGTTGGCCTGTGGCTTCAATATGTGCCCCCGCTGCTGAGCGACACCAGTACGCTGGTCGTGCTGTTTCACCTGACTTTCAACCTGGCAGTTGGCACGATCTTTATCGGCCTGACGCAGGTGGTCGCCCGTGTTGTCGAGAAAATCCTGCCCAAGCCCGTGAGAAGCACGGTAGCGGGCCGCCAGCGCCATCTGGACCCCTCTGCACTGGCCACGCCCACGCTGGCCATCTCATGCGCGGTGCGAGAGTCGATGCACCAGGCCGATGTGGTCGAGAGCATGCTGCTGGGGATGCTGAACGTGATCAAGGACAACGACCGCAAGCTGGCTGAAGACCTGCGCAAAATGGACGACACGGTAGACGAGCTGTACTCCGACATCAAGTACTACCTGACCAAAATCTCACGCGAGGCACTGGGCGAGAACGAAGCCCGTCGCTGGACCGACATCATCAGCTTCACCATCAACATGGAGCAGATTGGCGACATCATTGAGCGTGTGATTCAGGACATTGAAGACAAGAAGATCAGCCCGGGACGCGAGTTCTCCCAGGCCGGCATGGCAGAGATCTGCGATCTGCATGCCCGGCTGGTAGACAACCTGCGCTTAGGCATGAGCGTGTTCCTGAACGGCAATGTGCGCGACGCGCAAAAACTGCTGGAAGAAAAGTCTCGCTTTCGCGATCTGGAGCGTGAGTACGCGTCCACCCATCTGGGTCGGCTGGCCGTCAACACCGTGCAGAGCATCGAGACCAGCTCACTGCACCTGGACCTGATCAGCGACCTCAAGCGCATCAACTCTCACATCTGCTCGATTGCCTACCCGATCCTCGATTCGGCGGGTGCCCTGGCGCCGAGCCGACTTCGGCAGTCGGTGCTGGACCAAAATCTGCTCTGATCCAGCCCGCCAAACAAGGCGTGTTCATGTGAACGTGTGATCAGTCTGTGATCGCCGCCGCCAGAATCAGCGCCGCTTCCAGCGTAAATTCGTTGCGCTGCAGTCGTGCCATGAGTTCCGTGCGATCCAGCAAGAGGAACTGCTCCACCTCGCCGTCCTGATTGACGGGTATCAGGCCATCTGGCACGGTGCATCGGTACCAGTCGGTGTCTTCAATCACATAGCCTGTGCCGTCGTCATCGGCCTCGCCAGTCGGGCGGCGAATCGCTATGCCGCCGCCATGCAGCACGTCCTTTAGCTGGTCAAGGTACAGACCGGCCTCCTCCCAGGTTTCGCGCACCAGTGCCGTCTGAACGGAGTCGCTGCTTGCAACCATGCCACCCATCAGCGTGTCCCACAGCCCCGGATCGTTGGCCTTGTTGAGCGCGCGCTGCTGCACCCAGAGGCGGCCATCCTGCGCGAAGCCCACCAGATGGACTGCGCGGGTCCGGATGCCCAGAGTGCGAACGACACCGCGCTCTACATCACCCAGGCGCTGACCGCGCTCGCCGTGCACGGCAAGTTGCTCGTTGCGCCAGTGGTGTGCCACGTGGCCCACGTTGGCGTCGCGCAAAGCGTGGGCCAGCTGGGCCAGTGAAGGGGTAACACGGCCGCTCACGCCCCACGCCATTGCCACATTTGCGCCTGCAGAATGCTTCACTTTTGATAGCAAACTATGCACGTTATTCGTGGGCCATTGGCCTATTTTGTCAAATAAATCCGGCAAAACCGATCCAATGACATCCTGGCCAGCCATCAGCGGTACCCGCGCCTTCAGCGGTGGCACGTCCGCGCGCGCCCGCAGGTCGGCAAGCCACGCGGCGTCGAACTGTGCCACCTGCCCGGGCCTCAGAGCGTCAGAGCGTCAGGATGGTGCAGCCCGTGGTCTTGCGCGCTTCCAGCGCACGATGTGCTTCCTGCACGTCAGCCAGCGGAAAACGCTGGTCGATGCGAATCTTCACGTCGCCGCTCATCACCACCGCAAACAGCTCGTCGGCCATGGCCTGCGTGGTTTCACGCGTGGCAATGTGGGTGAACAGGGTCTGACGCGTCACGTAAATCGAGCCCTTGCCGCCCAGAATGCCAGGTGCAAACGGGGCCACCGGGCCGGAGGCATTGCCAAAACTGGCCATCAACCCAAATGGCTGCAGGCAGTCGAGCGACTTGTCCCAGGTGTCTTTGCCAACCGAGTCATACACCACTTTCACGCCCTTGCCGCCTGTGATTTCCTTCACCCGCGCCAGGAAGTCTTCCTTGGCGTAGTTGATGACATGAGCCGCGCCGTGCTCTTTGGCCAGCGCGCATTTGGCGTCTGACCCCGCAGTGCCGATGAGTTGCAGGCCCAGCGCCTTGGCCCACTGGCAGGCAATCAGACCTACGCCACCGGCGGCGGCATGAAACAGCACATGGTCGCCCGCCTTCAGACCACCCTGTGGCAGTGTACGCTTGAGCAGGTATTGCGCCGTAAGGCCTTTGAGCATCATGGCCGCACCCGTCTCGAAAGAGATGGCATCGGGCAGCTTGCACACGCATTTGGCGGGCATCACGCGAACCTCGCTGTAGCTGCCCGGCGGGTTGCTGGCATAGGCAGCGCGGTCGCCCACTTTAAGGTGCGTCACGCCCTCGCCCACGGCTTCGACAATGCCCGAGCCTTCCATGCCCAGTTGCAATGGCATGGGAAAGGCGTACAGGCCGGTGCGCTGGTACACGTCGATGAAATTCAGGCCAATCGCCTTGTGGCGGATGCGGATCTCGCCAGCCCCGGGCTCGCCCACGGTCACATCGACCAGTTTCAGTTCTTCGGGGCCGCCATTGCGGTCAATACGGATTGCCTTGCTCATTGTTATCTCCTGTGGGGTTAATGGGGGAACGCGTTAGCAGGTCGGCATGGTGCCACGAATTTGAAAGCCTTGCCGCCGCCCACTGCCCCGTGCCTTGTTAAAGTCGAGCGGATGAACCAACGCCTGACACCCGCCACCGCCGCACTTCTGGTCGTCCCGCCACTGTTGTGGGCTGGCAACGCGGTAGTGGGGCGAATGGCCAACGGCCTGGTGCCGCCCATTACGTTGAACTTCCTGCGCTGGGCGCTCGCATTTGTTTTACTGCTGCCGCTGGCCTATCCCGTGCTGCGCCGTCGCAGTGCCCTGTGGACGCACTGGCGGCGTTACGCGCTACTGGGCTTACTGGGCGTGGGCTGTTACAACGCCTTGCAATATCTGGCGTTGAAAACATCCACCCCGATCAACGTGACGCTGGTGGCATCCAGTGCACCCATCTTCATGCTGGGCATGGGGCGGCTATTTTTCGGGCAGGCGATCAGCCAAAGGCAAGTTTATGGCGCGCTGCTGTCCGTCATCGGCGTGCTGGTGGTGCTGTGCCGGGGAGAATTCGCCCAGCTGATGGCATTCCACCTGGTTCCTGGCGATCTCTATGTGTTGCTGGCAACACTGGCTTGGGCCTGGTACAGCTGGCTATTGACCCGTCCCGTGGATCCGCAGGAAATTCGCACTGACTGGGCGGCGTTCCTGATGGCGCAAATGGTGTTTGGGCTGGGCTGGTCTGGTCTCTTTGCTGCCGGCGAATGGACTCTGACTGAGGCTCACATTGTCTGGGGTTGGCCCATGGCCGCCACCCTGCTCTACGTGGCGGTGGGGCCGGCCATTCTGGCGTATCGATGCTGGGGCATGGGCGTGCAACGTGTGGGCCCAACGGTGGCCAGCTTTTTCAGCAACCTTACGCCTCTGTTTGCAGCCATCATGTCCGCGGCTTTTCTGGGTGAGCCGCCCAGGGCCTTCCACGCCGTTGCTTTCGCCCTGATTGTGGGGGGCATTGTGGTGTCGTCTCGCAGAGGGCCATCAGTACAATGAAAGACGCACTTTCGACCAAGGCAACATGACCCCCTGCAACAAACTGATCCCCCAAGGCAAGGGCCTGGCGCCCACCCTGCTCAAACGCGCTGCCACGGTTGAGCTCGAGTGGGATGTGCGGCAAAAGAGCCGCTTTGAAGCGACGGACTCAACCGGGCGCAAATGGGGCATTTTTCTGGCGCGTGGAACGGTTGCCAGGGGCGGCGATGTGCTGGTGGCTGAAGACGGCTCGCTGATCAGGGTGATTGCTGCATCACAACCCGTGCTTCGCATCACGCACTGCCTGGAGCACGGCACGCCGTTTGACCTGATTCGCGCGGCCTACCATCTGGGCAATCGCCACGTGCCAATTGAGCTCAAGCCCGACCATTTGAAGATTGAACCCGACCATGTGCTGGCCGACATGCTGCGCGCCATGCACCTGATCGTGCACGCCGCTCACGAGGCATTTGAGCCTGAAAACGGAGCCTATTCCGGGGGGGCCGGTGGGACCAGTGGGGGCCATGGCCACGCAGGCCATCATGATCATGCTGCACATGAACCCCACGCTGAAGGCGAGCACGGCCATGATCATGCACACGATCACGCACATCACCACAAGCACTGATGCGTCGATGTAAAGCCAATTTGCACGGAGAACCCACGGGCATTCGTCGCCGTCGGGTCATTGGGAACCCCCTGGCGCCGTTGTCGACACGGGTCGGTGATTCGAGTCTCATGCAACTGATGTGGCTGGCATCGCCTGCCTTGCCTGTTGGTGGGTTTTCTTACTCAGAAGGGCTAGAGGCCCTCGTATATATTGAAGAGTTTGCTACAGAATATGCAGCATCCAACTGGTTGACTGATCAGTTGCATCTCTCACTGGCGCGTGGCGACCTGGCCGTCGTAGCCAAAGCGGTGGCCGCCTGGCGGCGCGACGACTTGCAACATGTGGCCGAACTCAACGCCTGGGTTTTGCAGACCCGCGAAAGCAGTGAGTTCCGGGCACAGACCGAACAGATGGGACGGTCTCTGCTGGAGTGGCTGCGCAACCATGACACCGCCACACCAGACCAGATCGCGGCCTGTGCACAGATGCAACCCACCTACCCCGTCGCCTTCGCGCTGGCAGCATCCAGCACTCAAGCCACAGTGCGCGAATGCCTGCTGACCTTTGCCTTCGGCTGGGCCGAAAACATGATGCAAGCCGCCATCAAGGCCGTGCCGCTCGGCCAGAGCGCAGGGCAACGTATCCTGGCCCGGTTATCGCGCGAAATCCCGGCGGCGGTTGACCTTGCGGCCAGCCTGATGGACAGCCAGCGCCAGGCTTTTTCTCCCATGTTGGCCATTCGCTCCAGCCAGCATGAAACCCAATACTCACGGCTCTTCAGATCATGACCCTGCACCACATCCCCC
>JANPAZ010000473.1:0-4239 GCA_031430225.1 Rhodoferax sp.
AGTGGAAAAACCATGAACCTTCCCGTTGTAAGCCCGGGAATCTAAAACCTGCAGGGTTTATTCAATTTCCAGGCCAAGATAGGCCTTGCGGATTTCGGGCCGGGTCAACAGTTCACTGGCTTCGCCCTCGGCGACGATGCGACCTTCTTCCATCACGTAAGCGCGACTGGCCAGTTGCATGGCCATCACCACGTTTTGCTCCACCAGCAGCACCGAGGTACCTTGCGCATTGATGTCGCGAATCGCCTTGAACATCTGCTGAACGATCAAGGGCGACAGTCCCAATGAGGGCTCGTCCAGCAGCAACAGCTTCGGTTTAGCCATCAGGGCGCGGCCAATAGCGACCATTTGCTGCTGCCCGCCCGAGAGCGAACCCGCAGGTTGCGGCAGCTTTTCTTTCAAGGCCGGAAACAATGAGATCACGTGCTCCAGCGTCTGTTTTCGCTGAGCCTTGGCCGATTTGATGAAGCTGCCAAGCTCCAGATTTTCCAGCACAGTCATGCCGGTAAACAAGCGTCGGCCTTCAGGAACGATGGCAATGCCGTGCTCACAAAACTGGTGACTTGGCAGGGCCGAGATGTTTTCGCCATTGAAGCGCAGCGTGCCGCTGCTGGCCTTGTGCAGACCGGCAATGGCGTTGATCAACGTGGATTTGCCGGCACCGTTGGGGCCCACCACACAGACCAGCTCGCCCGACTGCACCTGCAGGCTGATGCCCCATAGCGCAGGCGCCGCGCCATAGCTGACCTTGATATCCTGAAGCTCAAGCATGCGCACCCCCCGCCTCGGCACCACCCAGGTAGGCCCGCACCACATCGGGGTTCTTCATGACCTCTCTGGGGTCACCCTGCGCCAGCAACTGGCCGTGATTGAGCACGGCAATGCGGTCTACGAGGGCCATCACGGCGTGCATAACGTGCTCGACAAACACGATGGTCGTGCCCTGCGCGCGGATTTGACGGATGAGCGCCACCGCATCGTTGATTTCGCTGGGGGTCAGGCCCGACAGCACCTCGTCCAGCAGCACCAGCCGGGGTCGCGCCGCGAGGGCACGGGCCAGCTCCAGAAACTTGCGCTGGTGCAGATTCAAGTCATCGGGCAAGGCGTGCGCTTTGGCACCCAGCCCGGTGAATTCAAGCCATTTCCAGGCCTGTGCCTCAGCCGCAGAACGCGACAGTGATGCCTTGCCAAACATGCCCACCAATGCCACGTTTTGCAACACATCCATGTGCGCGAAGGGTCGTGGAATCTGATAGGTTCGGGCAATGCCCGACTGCGCTACTGTGTGCGCACTCATACGGGTCAGGTCGCGACCTTCAAACAGGATTTTTCCGGAGGTCGCCGGGAAGTGACCGCTGACCAAATTGATAAAAGTGGATTTCCCGGACCCATTGGGACCCAAAAGCCCGAGGATCTCACCCTCGTAGACGTTGAGGCTAACGCCGTCCAGCGCACGCACACCCGTAAACGCTTTAACAATGTCAGTCACCTCCAGCAGCGGGCGTGATGCGTCGATAACGCGGGCCGGCGCTACAGGCACTTTGACTGCATCGCCATGGGTCGGCGGGTGGGAATGTTGCGCCTGCGGTTCATCGGGTGAAGACACCGGGCGAGCTCTCTTCTTGCGCCAGCCATCAAGCATCGCCAAAATGCCGTTGGGCATGAACAGGATCACCACCACCAGCACGGCACCAAACACACCTCGCCCCAACACGGCAGAATTGCCCGCCGTGAAGACATACAGCAAACAGGTGATCGTCACGGCACCCACCACAGGCCCGGCCCAGTAACGCGTACCACCCAGGACACTCATCAAAACGACGGTCAGTGGCACCGTGATGTTGAAGGTTTCACCCACCGTCACGTAGTTCACAAAAAGTGCATGAATGCCACCCGCCAGCCCCGCCAACGCACAAGACAATGCAAAGGCCAGCAGCTTGTATTTGAGGGTGGGCACACCCATGACCTCAGCCACGTCTTCGTCGTCATGAATGGCGAACAATCCCAGGCCGAGTTTGGACGCATGCACCTTCCAGGCAATGAGGGCCGTCAGAACGGCCGCTGCGACCGCCATCAAATAGATCGAAGACGACGCAGTAGGCCCGAGTTTGGGAACTGCAACACCCGCCAAAGACACGCCGGGGCCACCATCAATGGGTGTGTTCAGGATGATGGTCGCCACCACAAAAGTGATGGCAAGCGTCAGCAGCGCAAACAATTCGCCCCGCACTGACTTGACGCGGAAAACGACCGCCCCCAACGCCAGGCCAAGCAGGGCCGCAAACAGGGTGGCGACGGGCAAAGTGAGCAGAAAAGGCCAATTCAGGTTGACCGATAGCCCTGCCGATGTGTACATGCCAATGCCGAAAAAGACACCGTGGCCAAATGAAAAATAGCCCGAGTAACCCGACAAAAGGTTCCAGGACAACGCCAAAATGGTCCAATGGCAGATCAGGTACAGGAACGACTCATAAAAGGCCGGTAAACCCAGCCACGGCACCAAGGCAAGACCCAGCCCGGCAGCCACAATGCCCGCGAATGTTTTGCTCATGCGCCCTACCCCACCCGTGGCTTGAACAGCAACATCACGATCAACAAAGAGAAGGACACAATGGGTGCCCAGGAAGGCGCCGCCACAGCCATGGTGACCGCCTCACTCACGCCAATGAAAACACCCGCTGCGAGCGGTCCCAGCGCGCTGCCTAGGCCACCCAGCATGACGGCGGCAAACACGACGCCTACCCAGGCGAATATCTGTGACGGTGTCAACGCGAACGTCAACGCAAGGCAAATACCTGCAACCGCTGCAAGCGCCGCGCAAACACCCGCCAGCACCAGCGACAACGCCTTTTGATTGATACCAAAGGCGGTTGCAATAGGGCCGTCTTCCGCCATGGCGCGCAAGGCTTTTCCGAGGTCTGTGTAACGCATCGCAGCCCATACGGCATAACAAAGGCCACAGGCCAAGACCAACGTCACAAGTTCTGGCACCGGGAAGTACAGGCCCCCGATCACAAACTTCTGCTCGTTGTAATGCGACTCCAGGCGGCGAAAGTCAGCCGTCCAAATACCCTGAAGCAGGCTTTCGATCATGACCGTCACGCCAAAAGTGACCAGCAAAGAATTGAAAGGTGTGATTTCGAATTTGGCCAGCACCCACTGCATGGCCGCGCCGAGAACAAAAAATAGAGGCGGCAAGATGAGCAGCGTGAGCAGCGGATCCACCCCCCACACCGCTGCCATGTGGTAACTCAGGTAGGCACTCAAGAAGACGAACCCGAAGTGCGCCAGATTGATCTGGCGCAGAAGGCCCCACGTCAGCCCCAAGCCCAACCCTACCAGCCCATACAGACTGCCAATGAAGATGCCAGACAGTATGGATTGGGCTAAGAGGTTGAAACTGGGAAAAGTCATGGCCAAACAGTACCAAACGACCCGGGCTTATTGAACCTGGAGTTTGGCACCCGCAGGCGCATACGACTGAGGCCACACGACCACCCATTTACCGTTTTGCACCTGCTTTACCTTCATCAGGTCGTCACCATAGTTCCCCGGGCCATTGAACCGCAGTTTCCCGGTGATGGTGTCAATCTTGTTGCCCTTCAGGAACGCAGCAATGGCCTTGTCGTCAAAACTCTTGGCTCCGACCACGCCGGCTTCCAGAAGCTGCCACGCAGTGTAAGACGCTGCCGCCTGCACTTCAACGCTCGTATCGGGCAGACGCGCGGCAGCAGCACGCTCGTTGAAGACCTTGATGAAGGCGGCACCCAACGCGTTGTCGCTGAAGGGCGGGTGCTCCTCGAAAATTGTCAGTGAAATGGCGTTCTTGCCGTCTGGAGACTTCGTCATGGGCCCAGGCGCTGGATAAGTATGGAAGTGCTGGGGCGGCGTGTAGTCAATCTTCTTCATGGCATCGAGCAACATATTGCCTTCCAGCGCGATGTCACCCATCCAGACCAGATCAGGCTTGGCATCCTTGATGCGGGCAGCAATGGGACCGAAATCGCGGTTGCCGAATTCCCACTCCAGAAACAGCACCTCCTTCAATCCGCGCTTTTTGGCAACTTCGCGCGCTCCCAGCGACATGAAGTGGATTGAAGGGAATTTGCTGGTCACGATGGCAATCGTCTTGGGCGGCTTGGGTGAGGCGGCCAATGCATCAAACACGGTGTTGGGCACCGTATTGCCGGGGTCAGAACCCAGTGACCAAGCGGGAAACGCCATGTCGTATTTGGAAAG
>JANPAZ010000474.1:0-2675 GCA_031430225.1 Rhodoferax sp.
ATGTCCCGCAGTGCTGGACGCAAAAGATTGCCTCCGTGAATGACCGGGATCGCTTCATCAACGCCACCCGAAGGTAGGGACTGGCTACTGCCGACCAGGCGCCTGTTTCACAACAGGCCACTTCAGTCTAGGCACACGGCAAAGCAAATGCAAATCTGGTTTTCAATGGGAAAGACCGGTTTGATTGCGAAAAGCATTAGCCAAAAATAGAATAAAGACCCTATTTCATATGGTTGACCGAATATATCAAAGGCACCTAGAATCCGGCCATCCCTGCTAAAGAGCTAGGGATAACCCCAATCCGCTGCCGAACCCGGCATATTCAAATCTCTGCTTCGGTTGCCATTCAGCCGCAGGATATTGATGGCGTACCAACCCAAACGAGGCGCTCCCGCCCAGGCATTGCACACAACGCCACGGTGAAGCGCCCGCGCAAGAAGGAAGAGCTATGACAGCGTTAAAGAAAATTGGCCAGGGCATGCGAACTTTCGCATCTGATGTTGCCCAGGGCTTTTTTGAAATCACACACAACGGGTTTGCACTGGTCGGCCTCGCCGTGATGTTTGCCGTGATTGCCCTGGTGGCCCGGCCCGAACTGCGCCAGGCCGGTGAAGTGGAACTCATAGGCTGGCTTCAAGGCCGCCAAGTGGTGGCTTCAGGCATGGAAATGATCGGCGTGGAGCTTGATGCAATAGACCGCGCCACCGCCACCAACCCACACAGCCTGCCAAAGGCCCAAGCCGCTGTGGCGTTCTGGCTCAGCAAAAAATACCGCGTGGCACCCGAGCCTGTTAGCGCGCTTGTGTCTGAAGCTTATGACATTGGCGGACGCACCAAGCTAGACCCCACTTTGATACTGGCCGTGATGGCGGTTGAATCGGGCTTCAACCCGTTTGCGCAAAGCCCCGTTGGCGCTCAGGGCCTGATGCAGGTCATGACCAAGATTCACAGCGACAAATATGAAAGCTTTGGCGGCAAGCTGGCAGCTTTTGACCCCGTTACCAATCTGCGAGTGGGTGTCAAAGTGCTGCAGGAATGCATTGCGCGTGCGGGGTCTCTGGAAGCCGGTTTGCGCTTTTATGTCGGTGCTGCCAATATTCAAGACGACGGCGGATACACGGCCAAAGTCTTGGCTGAACATGGTCGGCTCAAGCAGGTCTCAGCCGGGCGCCAGGTGCCCATCACACTGCCGCAGACGATTCCTGTTGTAGCCCCGGTCAAGCCTGAGACCGATCTGGACAAGGTTGCGGCGCTGCAGGCATCCTGATCACGCTAGCAGCCGGGCGCCAAAGCGAGATGAGGCCGCAGGAAGGCAGAGGTTGCTGCGCTGGCGGTTCAGCCTGAGCTCGGGTAAACTTGAGCTGTGCGCAACTGGCGATAGGTTTGCGGCCTTCAGGGCATGCCAAACCGACGTGGAATACCACTTGGAAGCGCACCGCAATCGCCCTGATGGCTGTTGTGTTCAGCCGTTCGCCTGGGCAGCCCTTGCTTCATTAAGTTTCATTGATTTGTGCAATGAGCAAGGCAACATCGTTGAAGCCCACCCGCTTTTAAGGACTGCCATGTACGACCGTAAAATTCTCATCGAGCAAACTGACCCTGAGCTTTTTGCCGCCATCAGCGCGGAAAACGCACGCCAGGAACACCACATCGAGCTGATTGCCAGCGAAAACTATGCCTCGCCCGCCGTCATGGCAGCGCAAGGCACCCAGCTCACCAACAAATACGCCGAGGGCTACCCTGGCAAGCGCTACTACGGCGGTTGCGAGTATGTCGACATCGCCGAGCAACTGGCGCTGGATCGCGTCAAACAGATCTTTGGCGCAGACGCGGCCAATGTCCAACCGCATTGCGGTGCGTCAGCCAATGAAGCCGTGTTTCTGGCATTCCTGAAGCCTGGCGACACCATTATGGGCATGAGCCTGGCCGAAGGTGGCCACCTGACCCACGGCATGGCTTTGAACATGAGTGGCAAGTGGTTCAACGTGGTGAGCTATGGCCTGAATGACAAGGAAGAAATCGACTACGAAGCCATGGAGCGCAAAGCACATGAGACCAAGCCGAAACTCATCATTGCCGGCGCCTCGGCCTACAGCCTGCGCATTGACTTTGAGCGCTTCGCCAAGGTAGCCAAAGCTGTCGGTGCCATTTTCATGGTGGATATGGCGCACTATGCTGGCCTGATTGCTGCTGGCATTTATCCCAACCCGGTGCCGCATGCCGACGTGGTGACATCCACCACCCACAAGAGCTTGCGTGGCCCACGTGGCGGCATCATCCTGATGAAGGCGCAGCATGAGAAAGCCATCAACAGCGCCATCTTCCCCGGGCTTCAGGGCGGCCCCTTGATGCACGTGATTGCCGCCAAGGCAGTCGCCTTTAAAGAAGCACTCGAGCCGTCATTCAAGCTGTACCAGCAACAAGTGCTTAAGAATGCCCAGATCGTGGCCGAAACGCTGACTTTGCGCGGTTTGCGCATTGTGAGCGGCCGCACCGAAAGCCACGTCATGTTGGTGGACCTGCGTGCCAAAGGTATTACAGGCAAGGAAGCCGAAGCGGTTTTGGGCAGTGCCCACATGACCATCAATAAAAACGCCATTCCCAACGACCCTGAAAAGCCCATGGTCACCAGCGGCGTGCGCATTGGGACACCGGCCATGACGACCCGTGGCTTC
>JANPAZ010000475.1:0-1848 GCA_031430225.1 Rhodoferax sp.
GGCCTGCCGCCGGTTGCCAAAATCGCCTGGTAGGCTTCTTCGGTGTCGGGCACGATGAAGTCGGTAATGCCATGCACCATGGCGTGGCTCAAGCGCTGCTCCACCGCCACGGGGTGCTCGGGTGTGCCGCGCCACTCGTTCCTTTTGCTCTCGTCCTTGGCGCCGCTCTTGGCACTGTCGGCGATCTCTACCAGGCGCTCCCCAGCGTCGGGGCGGCGATTCAGCACCACGTCCTCCACCCGCTCCCGCAATACGGGCTCCAGGTCGTCGTATACCCCCACCATGCCTGCATTGACAATGCCCATGTCCATGCCCGCTTGGATGGCATGGTACAAAAACACGGTATGAATCGCTTCACGCACAGGGTCATTGCCCCGAAACGAGAAGCTCACGTTGGACACACCGCCCGACACCTTCGCGCCCGGCAAGCTGGCTTTGATCCAGCGCGTGGCTTCGATGAAGTCAACGGCGTAGTTGTTGTGCTCTTCAATACCGGTCGCCACAGCAAAGATGTTGGGATCAAAGATGATGTCTTCCGGCGGAAATCCCACTTCGTCCACCAAAATCCGGTAAGCCCGCTCGCAAATTTCGATCTTGCGCTGGTAGGTATCGGCCTGGCCTTTTTCGTCAAACGCCATCACCACGGCAGCGGCACCATAGCGGCGAACCAGCTTGGCCTGGTGTTTGAACGAGTCCACGCCCTCTTTCATGCTGATGGAGTTGACGATGCCTTTACCCTGGATACAGCGCAGGCCGGCCTCAATCACGTCCCACTTGGAGCTGTCCACCATGATGGGTACGCGGGCAATATCAGGTTCGGAGGCAATCAGGTTCAGGAAACGCACCATGGCGGCCTTGCTGTCGAGCATGGCCTCGTCCATGTTGATGTCGATGACCTGTGCGCCGTTTTCCACCTGCTGGCGCGCCACCGACAAAGCCTGGTCAAACTCGCCATTCAGGATCATGCGGGCGAACGCCTTGGAGCCTGTGACGTTGGTACGCTCGCCAATGTTGACGAAGAGTGTGTCCGCCTGAATCGTCACCGGCTCCAGGCCCGACAGCAGCATGGGCAAAACAGCTGCGGCGGACGCCTTGGAGGAATCAGGGCTCAGCGCCTGGCTGGACTGAGGGCTGGCGCTGGGATCAGGGCTTAAATTGGGACTGGAGATGGACACGGCTCACCTTGTGAATCAATACAAGTGAGCGCAGTTGAAACCCCAAGCCTGGCAAGTTCTGTCTGGTTTGACAGGTCTGCTGCAGCGCTCCTTGGGACTGCCTTGATTTTAGTTCACAAAGTCAGGGGCTCAGGCGGCTTCCCGGTAAAAGTACTCGCGCTGCAACCCGCGCGTGGGGAGCGGATTCACCGCCGCACTCATGGCTGCGATATGGTCAGGCGTGGTACCGCAACAGCCGCCCACAATGTTGACCAGCCCTTCGGCGGCAAATTCGCGCACCAGGCGCGCCGTCACCTCCGGCGTCTCGTCAAAGCCGGTTTCGGCCATCGGATTGGGCAATCCTGCGTTGGGATAACAACTGATGAAAGTGTCTGGCGCGACGCGGTTCAGTTCCTGAATGTAGGGGCGCATCAATGCCGCCCCCAGCGCGCAATTCAGCCCAATGGCCAGCGGTTGCGCATGGCGCACGCTGTACCAGAAAGCCGTGACTGTCTGACCGCTCAGAATGCGACCCGAGGCATCCGTCACGGTGCCGCTGATGATCAGGGGCAGGCGTTCGCCCGTGTTTTCAAAGTACTCTTCGATTGCAAACAGCGCCGCTTTGGCGTTGAGTGTGTCAAAAATGGTTTCCACCAACAGTACATCAGACCCGCCTTCAACCAGGCCGTCCACC
>JANPAZ010000476.1:0-3343 GCA_031430225.1 Rhodoferax sp.
TTGGGGTTTTGGGTGGGATGCTCTGCATGACTTGATGGACCGCGCGGTCGATGAGAAAGAGGTGGATGCCATTCGCCAGACCCTGGTTGAAACCCCTGGCGTCGTTGGCGTGCATGATGTGCGCACGCGCAAGATGGGAGACCTGATCGTGGTGGACGCCCATCTGGAGGTAGACGCCAGCATCACCGTGGAAGCCGGGCACGACATTGCCGTTTCGGCACGCCAGCGCGTGTTGGCACGACATCGCGTGCTGAACCTCATGACACATGTAGACCCCTGGCGGCGTCCGGACCTGGACCACGCTGTACCTGCAACGCCACCCAAATTGTGATCCAGCCATGATCGAGGCCGTGCCTGTAATCGAACGCACGGGCCTGACGGACGCCCAGGCCATTGAGCGGCTGGCGGCCGATGGTCCCAACGAGTTGCCAGTCTCAAAGCCCCGGGGGTTGCTGAGGCTGATGCTTGAGGTTGTCACGGAGCCCATGTTCCTGCTGCTGGTGGCCTGTGGCGCCCTTTACATGCTGCTGGGCGATCGTCAGGAAGCCTTGATGCTGCTGGGCTTTGTGTTTGTGGTGATGGGCATCACGTTTTTTCAGCAGCGGCGTACCGAACGCTCGCTGGAGGCGTTGCGTGACCTGTCAAGCCCGCGTGCCACGGTCATTCGGGGCGGACAAACCCAAAAAATTGCAGGGCGCGAACTGGTCTGCGGGGATATCGTGCTGCTGGCCGAAGGCGACCGCATTCCGGCCGATCTGACGTTGCTGGAGGTGTCGACCCTTTCGGTCGATGAATCGCTGCTGACCGGAGAGTCCATGCCGGTGGCCAAGGATGCGGCATCGGCAGTCGCGGTAACCGGTGGCGGGCCCACGGCGCAGGTGTTTTCGGGCACGCTGGTGACGCAGGGGACGGCACGCGGCTGTGTGGTGGCCACGGGCGTGCGAAGCGCCCTGGGGCGAATCGGAAAATCGCTTGCAGGTCTGGCTGAGGAGACAACGCCCATCCAGCGAGAGATCAACCGCGTGGTCAAGCGAGTCGCATTGATAGGGCTCGCGTTGGCATGCGTGCTGGCCGTTGCCAATGGGCTCCGGTTGGGTGACTGGCGCCAGGGCTTGCTGTCTGGCCTCACGCTGGCCATGGCCATCCTGCCAGAAGAGTTGCCGGTGGTACTGACCCTGTTTTTGGGCTTGGGTGCCTGGCGGCTTTCGCGTGAGAACGTCCTGGCGCGAAGCATTCCGGCGGTTGAACTGCTGGGCGCGACCACGGTGCTGTGTGTGGACAAGACCGGCACACTCACGGCCAACCGCATGGTGGTTCGCAAACTGTGGTCACCCGAGGCCGCCTTTGAAGTTGCGCCAGGACCGGCCGTCCTGCCACTGCAGGAGGCCTTGCATGGTGTGCTCGAATACGCCGTGCTGGCCAGCCATCGCCGCGCCTTTGACCCGATGGAAACCGCCATTGGCGAGGCCGGGCAGACGCTTCTGGTCAACACCGAACACCTGCACGCTGACTGGTCTCTGATTGACGACTACCCGCTCTCGCGGGACATGCTGGCCATGTCACGCGTATGGCAATCGCCTGACCGTCAAGAGCGGTTGATTGCGGCCAAAGGGGCACCGGAAGCCATCGTCGATCTGTGCCATCTGGATGCGACGCGCCAGCGCGCCATTGCTGAACATGCGGCTGCCATGGCAAGCCAGGGTCTGCGTGTGCTGGGTGTTGCCCGCGCCACCTTGGCCGCAGCGGAGTTGCCAGATAAACAGCATGACTTCGATTTCGAATTTCTGGGCCTCATCGCGCTCGAAGACCCGGTGCGAGCCGATGTGCCGCAAGCCATCGCCGAATGCCGTGCCGCCGGAATCCGTGTGGTGATGATGACGGGTGACCACCCCGCGACGGCCTTGGCCATTGCCCGTCAGGTGGGTCTGCCCGATGACACCCCCGTGATCACCGGTACCGAGCTGGCCAGCCTGGATGACGAGACTTTGCGTACCCGGTTGGCCAGCACCCACATCTTTTGCCGGGTTCAACCTGAACACAAACTGCGTCTGGTGCAGGCGTTGCGCTCCCGTGGTGATGTGGTGGCGATGACGGGCGATGGGGTCAATGACGCGCCCGCGCTCAAGGCCGCAGACATTGGCGTGGCCATGGGTGCGAGGGGGACCGAAGTCGCACGTGAAGCGGCCGATCTGGTTTTGCTGGCAGACGACTTCTCTTCCATCGTGACAGCGGTGCGTTACGGGCGACGCGTGTTTGCCAACCTGCGCAAGGCATTTGTGTTTGTGGTGGCAGCCCATGTGCCCATCATCGGCCTGTCGTTGATCCCCGTGATGATGGGTTGGCCCATGCTGCTGATGCCGGTTCACATCCTGTTTTTGCAACTCATCATTGATCCGGCCTGTTCGGTCGTATTTGAAGCCGAGCTGCTGGAGCCTGATGCCATGAAAGCGGGGCCAAGGTCTCCCGATGCAAGGCTGTTTGACAGCGCTGTGGTGGGGCGGGGCGTCTGGCAGGGGCTGGGGCTTCTCGCGCTGTTGCTGGCTGTTTATGCGGGCGCTCGTGGCGGCATGATCGACGTGGCCCAGACCGACAACGCCGCCCGCGCGCTGGTCTTTATGGTGCTGGTGCTGGCCAATTTGGGGTTGATCTACTGCAATCGCTCATGGGGGCGAACCCGCTGGACAGGCCAGGGTGTCCGCAACAGCTACTTCAAATGGATTGCGGCAGCCGCATTGTTCATGTTGGGCTGCGTGCTGGGCATCGAGGTGATTCGGGGCTTGTTTGCATTCGGCGCTCTATCGTCACGCATGCTGGCAGCTGGACTGGCCACTGTAGCGCTTGCCGTGGCCTGGTTCGAACTCGTCAAATGGCTGCAAACCTCACGGCAGCCAGCGCGTCCAGGGTCCAGTCAGTGACCTGTTCACTGCCTTACATCAGCCCCGCTTTTTTGGCCTGTTGTGTGAGTTCGCCCCGGAAATTCGGGTGGGCAATGCCTATCAATTCGCGCGCGCGCTGTTTGGCAGACTTGCCGCGCAACTGGGCCACCCCGTACTCGGTCACCACGTAGTTGATGTCGTTCTTGCTGGTGGTGACATGCGTGCCGGGCGACAGGCTCAGCACAATGCGTGAAATGGTGTCGTTTTTCGCCGTCGATGGCACCACAATGAAGGCTTTACCGCCCTTTGACCGGTTGGCGGCGCGCACAAAGTCTGCTTGTCCGCCGGTGCCCGAGTAGGGCGCATGGCCCAGGCTCTCCGAGCCGCACTGGCCCAGCAGGTCGATCTGCAAGGTGGCGTTGATGGCCATCAGGTTGTCGTTCATTCCAGCCAGCGCAGGGTCGTTG
>JANPAZ010000477.1:0-3470 GCA_031430225.1 Rhodoferax sp.
AATGACACCTGGCCCGAGATGCGCCTGGAATCGCACTATGGCGACCGTTTGGTGCGCTGCTTCACCAAACGCCCGCCCAGCCTGCATGCGCTTCTGGCTGATTCTGCGACGTTGCACCCGCAGCGCGAAGCCATTGTTTGCGATGGCACACGTCTGACCTGGGCCCAATTGCGCCACCAGTCGGCCTGCCTCGCCGCGGGGCTCGCGCGTCAAGGAATTCAGCGGGGCGACCGAGTGGCGATGCTCATCGGCAACCGCAGCGAGTTTGTGACCACACTGTTTGCAATCGCGCATCTGGGCGCCATCGCAGTGCCCATTAGCATCCGAGAACAGACGCCAGGCCTGGCCTACATGATCAATGACTGCACTGCGGCCATGATCATCCATGAAGGCGACCTGGCTGACCGCCTGCCCGCCAGCACCGACATTCCCAGTGTGCACACCCGAGTGTCTTTTGGTGCTTGCGAAGGGTCGATCGACTACCCCGACTTGCTGGCCAATGGTCCGCATGAGACGCCCGCAGAAGTGCAGGAAGAAGATATCGCCGCGATCATGTATACGTCGGGCACCACAGGCAACCCGAAGGGCGCAACACTGACCCACCTGGGCATCGTGCACTCCACCTTGCATTACACAATCGCCATGGGCTTGACTGAACAAGACAGCTCCATCGCTGCAGTGCCCTTGAGCCATGTGACCGGCCTGGTAGCACTGGTTGCAACCATGGTTCATTGCAGCGCCAAGCTGGTGATCATGCCTACGTTCAAAGCCGCAGATTTTTTGCTCCTTGCTGCAAGGGAAAAGATGACGCACACCTTGATGGTGCCTGCCATGTACAACCTGTGTCTGTTGCAAGGCAATTTTGAAAGTCACGGTTTGTCCACCTGGCGGGTGGGTGCTTATGGCGGTGCACCCATGCCGGTGGCCACCATCTCCACCCTGGCGCAAAAGGTACCCGGTCTGACGCTGATGAACTGCTACGGCTCCACTGAGACAACGTCACCCACCACGCTGATGCCACAGGGCGAGACCGCCGCCCACAGCGACACGGTCGGCAAGTGTCTCGCGTGTGCAGAAGTGGCTGTGTTTGACGACGACGGTCATGAAGTCCCCCATGGCCAATTGGGTGAAATCTGGATCAAGGGGCCCATGGTGGTCAAGGACTACTGGGGTAACCCCAAGGCGACGGCCAGTAACTTCACGGGCGGGTACTGGCATTCCGGGGACATCGGCTCCATCGACGATGAGGGCTTCATCAAGGTGGTGGACCGCAAGAAAGACATGATCAACCGGGGTGGCTACAAGATCTACACCATTGAGGTTGAAAACGTCTTGTACAGCCACCCTCAGGTTCTGGAGTGCGCGGTGGTCGCGAAGCCCTGCCCCGTGCTGGGTGAGCGCGTGCATGCTTTCGTTGCACTGCGCACAGGCGAGCTGACGGGCCAGGCCTTGAAGGAATACTGCTCATCCCGTCTGTCCGACTACAAGGTACCTGAAACCTATTCCATCTCAAACACGCCGCTGCCACGTAACGCCAACGGGAAACTGGTCAAGCGGGCTTTGCGCGACCAGATCATCGCCATGGCTGAGACTGCCCGTTAGAGCACTCGCCAAAAATCAATCAGTTCAAGGAAATTCATATGGCCAATGCAGATATCAGCACACTAGAAAAACTCCGCGCTCAGGTCGGCCAAGAGGCGGTCGTCACCGAATGGGTCCTCATGTCACAGGAGCGGATTGACCAGTTCGCGCAGGCGACGGGCGATTTCCAGTGGATTCATGTGGATGTGGAACGCTCCCATCGCGAATCACCTTTTGGCGGCACCATTGCCCATGGTTTCCTGACGCTGTCGCTGCTGGGCAAGTTTTACGACGACGACATCATCCTGCCATTTTGTGATGTGGGCATCAATTACGGATTGAACAAGGTGCGGTTCACCAACCCGGTTCGATCGGGCAGCCGCGTGCGGGGCCGGTTTGTACTCGCGAAGCTGGATGACATCCAGGACGGGATCCAGATGACCTGGTCGATCACGTTTGAGATCGAAGGTGTGGAGCGGCCAGCGTGCGTGGCCGATCATGTCGTGCGCCGCTTCTTCCGCAAAAATTGAGCGCAACCATGACCCACACAAAGCGAATCGCGATCATCACAGGCGGCGGCACCGGCGTCGGAGCCGCCAGCGCGCAAATGCTGGCCGCGCGGGGCTACAACGTGCTCATCAACTACAGCCGTAGCGCAGATGCTGCCGAACAAGTGGTGCAGCAATGCAAGGCGCTAGGGGTAGAAGCCGTGGCAGTCAAGGCGGATGTATCCAGAGATGCCGATTGCAAAGAGCTGGTCCGCGTTGCCGTGGAACGCTGGGGCCATATTGACGCTTTGGTCAACAGTGCTGGCACGACGCGATTCATTCCCATGGCCGATCTTGATGCCGTATCGGCTGACGATTTTGAGCAGGTCTATGCGGTCAACACGTTGGGGCCGTTTCAGATGGCCCGCGCCGTACGCGCCCATATGCCGACGGGAAGCGCCATCGTGAACGTGTCTTCCATCTCCGCACTGACGGGTAGTGGCAGTTCCTTGCCGTATGTGCTGTCCAAAGCGGCCTTGAATTTGCTGACAGTTTCCCTTGCGCGCACGCTGGCGCCCGCCATACGGGTCAATGCGGTGTTGCCTGGCATGATTGACGGGCGCTGGATGCGTGATGGTTTGGGTGACGAGGCATTCGAACGTGCCAAAGCCGCAACCGCCAATGCTGCTGCGCTGCGCAAAATCAGCCAGCCGGAGCAGATCGCCAGCGCGGTGTGCTGGTTGCTGGAGCCAGACTCCGTGGTGACAGGTCAGCTTATCCCCGTGGATGCAGGAAGTCTGTTGGGCAGGATCTAGCAATCAATGCACCGTGAGGGCCAGCTATCATGTTGCGCACCCCAAGCCTGCAGGCTACGGCAGTTCGCCCCAACATCTTTTCCCATTCAAAGAGGTCATCCTGTGAAAATTAGAAGTCGTATTCGCGCCATTCTTGTCTCTGTGCCCCTTTTGGTCTGTGCTGCGACCCAGGCCCAAAATGCCGTGACTGAGGCAGCCGCCAAAGAAAGTGGTGCGGTCGTCACCTCCACCGGGCTGGTGTACCGCTCGCTCAAGGACGGCACCGGTGCCAGCCCCACCGCCAGTGACAAGGTCAAGGTGCATTACCGTGGCACGTTCCCCGATGGCAAAGAATTTGACAGCTCTTACAAGCGCAACGAGGCCATTGAGTTCCCCTTGAGCGGTGTCATCAAGTGCTGGACCGAAGGCGTGCAGCGCATGAAGGTCGGCGGCAAGGCCAAGCTCACCTGCCCTGCTTCCATCGCCTACGGCGAGCGCGGAGCGAGTGGTGTGATTCCGCCCAACGCGACCTTGCTGTTTGAGGTCGAATTACTCGCCATCAACGGAAAGTAACAAGAAATTGAGTGATTGGCCCACGGATTTATTC
>JANPAZ010000478.1:0-3737 GCA_031430225.1 Rhodoferax sp.
TCAAGCTTGTCGATCACTGCGCGCAGTTGCCGGTATTGCGGCTCGGGCGCCGTGATGATGAGCGAATTGGTGGCCGGGTCCGCCTGAATTTGTCCGCCCGTGGAGGGCTGGGCCGACTGGCCAAACGTTTGGCTGCTGGTACCTGCTGCCCCGGCAGGTGTTGCCGCTGTCGTCAATGGCGTGCTGCCGGTGGTCGCGCTGCGGGCCTCACCCGACATCGCTGCGCGCAAAGTAACTGCAAGTTTGGCCGCCTCGGCATTCTTCAGGTACACCACATAAATATTGCCCAAAGCCCCGTTGGTGCCTGCGCTGGTGGGCTGGTCAAGCTTGTCAATCAATGACTTGACCAGGGTGACCCGGCCCTGGTTGGCGGCGCGCAAGATCAGCGTGTTGGAGCGTGGCTCGGCCACCAGCGTGGTCTTGAATGAGGCGTCCGCCGCCTGCCCTGCGGCGGCGGCACCGGCCGGCGCCTCAATCAGGCGCAGCACCAGCGGGGCCAGATCAGACGCAATGGCATGTTTGAGCGCAATGATTTCGACATCGGTCGCATTGGGCACGTCCATCGTGGCAATGATGCGCGAGAGGCGGCGCAGGTTGTCGGCGTAATCGGTGATGACCAGCGAGTTGTTGCCGGGGTTGACGTTGATGGTGTTGTTGGGGTTGATCAGTGGGCGCAGCACCGGCACCAGGTTGTTGGCCGATTCGTAGTTGAGCTTGAAGATCTGAGTGATGATCTGGTTGCCCACCGCAGCGGAAGACACATCGCCCACGGTGACAGCACCGCCTTGCAATTTGGCGTCGGCCTCTGGCACGACCTTGTCCAGGCCGGCCGCGTCGACCACGGTGAAGCCCTGCATGCGCAGCGTTGCCAGAAACTGGTTGTACGCCACAGCGGGCGATACCGGGCGTTCGGTGACCAGGGTCATCACGCCCTTGACGCGGGGGTCCACCACCACATTGCGACCCGTGATGGTGGCCATGGTGCGAGCCACCGCTTCGATTTCGGCATTGGCAAAGTTCAAGGTGATGGGCTCACCACGGCGCGCCTGGACGACCTGTGTCTGGGGCTGCCCCTGGCCCGATTGCTGCGGGGGTGCCGCAGGGAGTGGTGCCTGCGGAGCCTGAAATTGCGGCTGTATTTGTGGCTGGACCTGTGGCTGAACAAACGGCAAGGGTTGCCCCGTGGGAGTACCAGGCGGCTGCACGACCGTCTGAGCCAAAGAATAAGAAGAAAAAAGGCAACAGGCCCACATAGCTATTGCGTAATTAGCTATATATTTTGTAGCGATCAAGCCGCCAGACCGATGGGGTGAATTGGTAAATATCATGCAGCGTTAGCCTACTTTGATGACGGAGCGCGCGCCATCGCGCCGTCCAATGATGTTCAGAAGATTCGACAGGGCCTCCAGGCGGTCAGGCGCTGCACTCGCGACGCCCTCAAACCGAAGACGGCCACCCACCCATTGTCCGGTGCCCGTCAATTGCAGGCTTCCGGCAAGTGTGTCGAGCTGTAATGTGTTCAGAGCGCCTCCCGTCAGCGTCACCCGATAACTGCCCATTGGCTTGAGGGTGGACAGGCGGGACGCCATGTCCAGCGCATCAACCTGCAAGCGCCCTTCCATGGCAGCACGCCCTTGCGACCATTCTACCGACAGCCCCTGGGTTGACAGCAGCAATTGCCCCTGGGCCTGGACCGTATTCCAGGGCGTGCCCAGCCCAGCCAGCAGCCCGGCAGGCCAGTTCGACTGGTGATCAGCCACACTCAGGCGCGCGCCACCCCAGCGCGGCGATGCAAGCATGTGCAACGCCTGTGCCATACAACAGGTTGCGGTGACATCTGCATGGATCTGGTTTAGCGCTGGCCGCAAACGCCACTCAACACGACCCGGCAATGCGGTAGCGCCCAGGCTGTCTGCACCGCCAGACAACACGAGCTGCGCCGAGCCCGCCCACACCGTACCGCGGGGTTGAGCCAGGGTCACATGCCCTGCAGTGACTTGGGCCACCAGAGCTGCCAACCAGCGCGCAGGTGCAAAGACCAGCGTGGCCACGACCAGACCGGACACGGCCCCGCCCACCGCCCAGCCCCAATTTGAAATCGCCCGCCCAGGCGCTTTGACACCCGAGGTGACACGCGAGCGCGCCATGGCCTGCATCAGCGCGCGGGCAGGGTCAGCACCAGCGTGCCATCCCACGCAACGGTGCGGTTGTTGGCCGGGCTGGCAGCACTGTTTGCCCCACTGCGTGCCAGCCGCACTTCGCTGGGAATTGCCCGGGCATTGATACGCGCCTGGGTGACCCACTGTGCCAGTGAATCTGCCGTTGCCCCCTTGAGGGTGACGGTGACACGGTCGCCCACAACAGACATCTGCGCCGTGCCCGGCAGCGTCTGCTTCAGCAACGCCGCCAGGGTGCGCTGGGCATCCTCTCCCGTCAGTTTGGGTTGGGTCTGCAGGGCTTTGGCTTGCGCTTGAAGGCTTTGCATCTGCTGAAGCTGGGCGTCGAGCTTTTGATGCTGGGCGTCTGCTGCGCGCAAAGTGGTCAGGGCGGGTGCCAGCGCCAGCCACCACAACGCGGCCGCTGCCACGATGACGGCAGCCACCAGCACCAGGCTTCGCTCCCGGCTCGCGAGCGAATTCCAGCGCGACTGCCATTGCTGGAACAAGCTCAGGGATTCGCTCATGGTGCCTCCTGCGACCGCATCACGAGGGTGTCACCCTCGCTGCGCAATGAAAGACCCGCGCGTTTGAGCGTGTCCGCCGCCGCGGCGGCCTGCGCAGTGCTCAGTTCAAGTCCCTTGATACGCATCTCGTTTGCTATATATTCAATAGCTGATGGCGCAATGGATACGGGGGCTGCAGCACCAAAATATGCTAATATACTCTCAAAATCCCCCTGGGAAACCCCACCCGTGGCCTGGCGCAGCACTGCGAGTTCGCGGCTCATTTGCACCGGCGCATCAATCACCACCTTCACCCCGGGAAACGTGCTGGTGAGAACATCACGTACGGCCTGGCGTTTCGCGTCAAGGCTGGTGCGCTCTTTCCAGGCCCAGGCATTCAATCCTGCAAGATTTGCCACGACCAGCGCCACGGCGGCCCATCGAGCAGCACGCCAGCGTGGCGCGTTGAACAAAGTGCCTGCCATACTGGACGCACGCTTCCAGGTGCGGGTGCGGCCCGAATTCACGAGGTCAAACTGCGCCAGATCCCAACCGGAGCGGGCCGCGCGCAGCCACCGCTGTCCGTTCTGCTGCAGGCTCACGCGGCGTTTGAACAGGCCCTCGGCCAGTGCCGCCACCGCCGGCTCAGCCACGATCGCAGCTTCCTCGGGCCATGCCGTCAGCGCTACGCTGGCGGGCGACAAGGGCAGCACAGTGACGCCTTCTGCGCGCATCCATACCAGCTGTGCGTCATCGCCCGAGCCGGTGACGTAAAGGGCGTCGCCATTGTCTTCAGAGTCATCAAACCCACCCGGCGCAAACTCGGGAACAATGCGCGCCGCTGGCCTACCTGCCAGTTCCAGTGCCTGCAAGGCATCGCGCAACCAGACCCGGTCGCAGGCAGCCACCCAAACGGGTGCATCGTCGCGCGCCTGCGGAGCCAACGCGAAATGAATTTGCGCGGGGTCATCCAGCAAGCGGTCTTCCAGCAAACCTTCAAGCACGGCCCGCAGACGCGGCGCGCTGCCTTCGGACAAGAAGTTTTTGGCCAGCGTGCCTTTGGGTAACTGAACCT
>JANPAZ010000479.1:0-15315 GCA_031430225.1 Rhodoferax sp.
GCCTGATGGAGGCCCCGTGCGACCAGCCAGTCGAACAAGGCCAGCCCGCTTGTGCCCGGCATGCGCACATCCAGAAGCAGGCAACACGGCTGTGCCGGCAACTGGTGGCTCTCGATCATGGCCTGAAAGGGCGCTGCGCCGGTGAACAACTGGCTCGGCAAGCGGCGCGTGCGCAACAGCCAGGCGAGCGCATCACGCACGCTGGCATCGTCGTCCACAATGAATACACAGGCATCGATAACGGGTTGCATGGTCTGATGTTATGCGACGACGTGGGCTGGCAGGGTGAACCTGAAGACCGTACCGTGGGGCAGGTTGGGCTCAAACACCAAGGCACCCCCGTGTTGCTCGATGACGGTTCTGCACAAGCTCAGACCCAACCCCATGCCCTCAGCCTTGGTGGTAAAAAAAGGCGTAAACAGTTGCTGCTGCACTTGCGGTGATATGCCCGGCCCACAGTCTTGCACCGAAAACGTCACCCATCTCTCTTGCCCACGTCCGGCTGCCCGGCTCACACTCATTTTGAGCACGCGGTCGACAATCTCTGGAAGGTCCATGGCCTGCATGGCGTTGCGCGCCAGGTTCAGCAGCACCTGCTCAACCATGGTTCGGTCGCACTGTACGGGCGGGATGTTCTCGTCTACGCGGGTGTACACCCGCACCGACAACTTGCGCGCCTGCAGGCTGACCAGCGGAAGCACCGCATCAAACAAGGCCTGAGGCGCCACGGCTTCACGCTCCTGATCGCGTCGGCGCACAAAGTCATGTACGCTTTTAATGACTTTGCCCGCGCGTTCAGCCTGCTCTGCAATGCGCCGCATGGCGACTTCAATGTCGCGGGCCAGCGACGCCACCGACTCGTGCTCATCTTTCAGCAGGTTCATGGAACCTGTCGCGTAACTTGCGATCGCTGCCAGTGGCTGGTTCAACTCGTGGCTGAGAAGCGACGCCATTTCCCCTACCGTGGCCAGGCGGGCCGTAGCCTGCAGCCGCTCCTGGCTGGCTCTGGACATTTCCTCCACCCGCCGCTGTTCGCTGATGTCCAGAAATGCGCTCATCCAGCCGGTCTGCACACCCTGGGCATTTATCAGAGGCGCCTCAATGATGAGCACCGGAAACAGGGAGCCGTCCTTGCGCATGAACACGGACTCAAACCCTTCCCGCGGCGGCACATTGCCCGCCAGACGGACGGCCTGGCGGCGCTGGTATTCGTCAAGCAGTTCGGGTGGCCAATACGGTGCTGCGGCATCATGCTGCAACAGCTCCTCAGCACTGAATCCCACCATCTGGCAAAAAGCCGGGTTGACGTAGGTCGTCTGGCCGCGCAGGTCGCGCGCACGAAGGCCGGTCACCAACGAGTCCTCCATGGCCTTCCGAAAGGCAAAGGCATCAGCCAGATCCCTCTCGGCCTTGAGCCGACGGCGCATGTCCTTGCCCAGAATGGCCAGAACAGAAATCAAGGCAATTGACATCGTCGTTACCAATGCCGTCAGCACATTGGGGAAAATGTCGGGCGCGCCACGCCAGCTATCCATGCGGAGAATAAAGGTGGTGCCAGGCAAGTCCAGCAGTTGCTGGGCGGTAAAAACACGCCTGCCCCGGGGCCCGGCACCGCGCACGGCAAGGCGGGTGCCATCTGCCTCCGTAAAAGACACCTCCTGGCTTCGGGTAAGCTGGCGGCCCAAGAGTTCATCCAGGGCCTCTTGCAGTGAGTAAGTTGCCACCAGGTATCCCGCGACTTTGCCAGTGGTCACCAGTGGCAGGCAGACATCCATCACCTCCATTCCGAGGCCGTCCGACAAAGAAACAAAGTAACTGCTTGAATACGCCGGCCCACTGAACCGGCGGGCCGTACTGCAGGCCTGAACCACCTCGCCCTGTGCGTTGTCTCTGCCCAGCCGCGCAAATACCGGGGAGCGAAACGGTGTATCTGCATTTGCTTTTACGCCAAGCTGGGCATCGCGCCACTCAAGACGCACCAGCTCGCGGTGTTCGCGCAGCAAACCCACCGCATCCTGAGACCAAGACCCGGGCACCGGGTCATTGAATTGCAACGCCTGAATGCTTTGCACATTGCGGGTCAGCGCAGCCCGGATGTCGCCCACTGCGTCGGCCGTATCGCGCTCAAGCCGGTCCTGCACCTGGCTGGCCTCATAGCGCCCCGCCAGCCAGACCAGCATCGCGAGCAGCGCCACCACCAGAACCACCAGCAACAGCCATAACAGTCGCCTGCGTCGCGCCGATGGTGGTCGGTCCTCGCGGTCGTGGTCAACGATCAGCGCCGGATCACTCAAAGTGGCTCACTTGCACGCATACGAACACGCTATAAAACCCGGTGATCAAGCGCTGGCAATTTGACCCGGCATTCCTTCAGCACCGCGCTTGACAACTCATCGCAGACAACGCCACCACCCTGCGGCCGCTGCGCCATCACCCTGCCCCAGGGGTCCACCAGCATGGTATGCCCCCACGTGCGTCTGCCGTTTTCATGAAGTCCTCCCTGGGCCGACGCCACGACAAAGGCCTGGTTCTCGATAGCTCTCGCGCGCAGAAGCACCTCCCAGTGTGCCTCGCCAGTTGTGTGCGTAAATGCGCTTGGCACCAGCAACAAGTCGGTACCCTCGCGGGCATAGCCCCGGTACAACTCGGGAAAGCGCAGGTCGTAGCAAACACTCATACCAATGCGCCAGGTGTGCCCGTCCCGGGACGCGAGCGCAAAGCTTTGTGGCTCGCAGCCCCTTTGCAACACACGAGACTCATCGTAGCGCTCTGTGCCGTTGTCAAACCTGAAAAGGTGAATCTTGTCGTAGCGCGCCACGCAACGGCCTTGCGGCGAATACACCAGAGAGGTATTGCACACGCGTTTTCCCGTTTGACCCAGCGCCGGGTCGTCAATCGAGATCGGCAGCGTGCCGCCGACAATCCAGAGGCCCAGTTCCCGTGCTTGGGTGGCCAGGAATTGCTGGATCAAGCCTGCACCAAAAGGCTCCTGAATGGCCAATTTGTCGGTGTCCCGATGGCCCAGCAAACAAAAATATTCGGGCAAGACGGCAAGCTCCGCACCGGCCTGCGCGGCCTCGTTGAGCAGCCCACCTGCACTTGCCAGATTAGCCTCCAGCGTTGTGGCGGACACCATCTGAATCGCTGCGACTTTCATCTTGCGGTCTCCGGCGCGGGTTCGTTTCTGGGGTTGGACTTGCGAGCCACCTGGGTGACTTTGGGGTCAAGCCAGGTCCCGTCAATGTGAAATTCCTGGGTGGACGACTCAATGAGCGGACCGCGCAACAGCACCTGCGCAAGAAAGGTTCCAATGCCGATTGCAGGATTGATCACCGAAGCAATCAGCGACGCTGTACCCGCATTGATTTCGGGCACCACAATGACCCGGATGTCCTGGGTCTCTTTGGCAATGTCGGCGCGACCGTCCATCAGCACGGCGGCGTTGACGCCTTTCATTTGCAGGTTATTGGTACTGGCAATACCTTGCTCAATATTGACATCACCGCGCACAAAGTCAAAAGAAAACCCCTCGCTGAACACATCGCGAAAATCCAGCGCAAGACGGCGTGGCAAAGATTGCAGGCTCAACACACCCAGCAGCTTGGCAATGCCAGGGTCAGCTTTCAGAAACTGCCCCGACTCAACACCCACCTTGAAAGCGCCGCCCATGCTGGGATAGTCCGGGCTAAGCGGCGATCCGATCCAGGCAACCTGGCCCTCGAGTTTGCCTTTGCCACGGCGGATGACATCCTTCATGCCCAACCGGGTCAGCAGGTCGCCCGCGTCGTTGATGTCCAGCTTGAAATTCATGACGGTACGCCGCCGCTCAGGTGACGCGACGGCCCTGGTTACCGGCGCAATCGCTGCGCTCTGTGAATTCAGATTGGCCCAATTGCCAGTCGCCGTGAAAACCGCCTCAGGCATGATGACATTGAACTTCGACAAGCGCCATTCGCGCGCACCACCATCACCGGCTACCGCGCCAGCACCCCGATTGACAGCCTCTATCTCCACGCGGCCCAGTCGCTTGCCACGGAGTTCAAGCTCTTCCACAACGATATCCAATGCCGGGATCGACACGGGTTGCTCGTCAAGCAGGCTTTCCACATCGGCGGCAGTCGCCTGGGCCAGAGTCAGTCGGGCCAAGCGCGCATACACCCGTCCTGCCCCCAAGCCGGATGGCTGCCGGTACTCGACGTAGCCGTTGAGCTCGCGGGCATCCATGTTGGCCCGCCAGGTGCGTCCATCACGGCTTCCGCCCACCACGATATTGGACAATTTTCGCCCGCCAAAGGTCAGCTCCCTGGCACGCACCGCGATGCTGGTCGGAAGGTAGCCCAGCACGTTGCTGTTGGCATCGGCTGAGGACGAACGGGGGAGTGCTTCAATCGCTGTCAGGGGCGCACCTGCCGCGTTTGCGAGAGCAGTTGACCAGGCATCTAGATCCACGGCCGCGAGGTTGATGTTGGCCACGACACCTTCATTCGGCATGGGCGCCGATTCATTGGCCTGCAAGCCCACCGCAATGGCTCCGCGAAGTACGCGGGCATCGGTGCCAGAGACGTCACGGATGTAAGCGATCGACGCGATACGCCCAACATCCAGTTGCAATTGATCCTGCATTGGCGGCACGGCGCCCGGTATGACTGGTGCACCGGACTCGCGCGCGGGCCCGGTCTCAAATTTCACGGGCAACGGCACATCTGCTGATTTGCCTATGGGTGCAGGCAGGTTGAGTGCCATCCCGACGAGATTGGTGTTCACCTGCAGCTCCGGCACGCCGCGGCGAAAGCCCAGAACGCCTGAATAATTGGTGCTGCCCGTGGCTTGCTGCGCTATGCGCGAGACAAAACCCAGGTCTTTTGCCTGCCGCAAGGCATCCGCTGTCACGCTGCCTTGGGCGCGCAGGACAATCATCGTGTTGGCCTTCGCGCCAGTTGACGCCCCAGACGTGACCGGCTGGCCCTGCGCACCGGGCGCAGCCGCCGGCACCGTACCGCCGACCAGGGTCATGTCGCCGCCCAGCATGCGCGCTTGCCCTCCGACAATGGCGAAGCCGCTTTCGGAAAAATTCACAGTCCCCCTCGCCCGGTTCAACCTGGGCGTCAGCGGGGTCCATTGCACATCATTGTTTGTCAGCGTGACGCTGCCCTGCACGCTGGTCTTGTCAAGCGCAGAAAGGGGCAGGGCAAGCTTCAGGCGCAGATCAGCATTGCCAGTGGCCACCACTTGCGACATCACCCCCCCGGTCAGGAAGTTCAATGGCGAGCCATTCACGGTGTCAAGCATCTGGGGCAGTGCGCCACGGGCTTCAGCGGTGACATTCACCGTGGCGTGCAGCACATCCGGTATCTGACCCTCTGCGCGGGAGATCTGCAAGCCCCCGCCAGGACCTTGACCCGCCAGGCGACCGACGGCATCTTTTACCTGCAGTGACACACGGTCAATCACCAACTCGCCGGACATTTGGGTCAATTCTGGCCACGGCAAGCTGTCTGGCGGCGCAATGCTGCGGGGCACATAGGCATAGGTGACATCCGAGAATCGGCCTGCAATCCTGAACTCGCCCAACTTGGGGTCGGTGAAAGGCATGTCATACAAATCACCCTTGACCTTGAATTTCACGCCCGTGGCGGTGCCCTTTTGTACCGCATCGCGCACATAGTCTCGAACACGCGGCAGCATGACCTTGGGCATGTAACGAAAAACCCGCGTGCCTTGCACCCGGGTCATACTGCCCTGCAAGTCCAGCACCCCCGGAAATCGCCCCCCGCCACGGGATGGATTGGCATCACTGGTCTGCCACTTGACCTGGGCTTCACCCTGTACATCGGCGTTGCTGAACTTCAGCTTCGGGACTTGTACCGTTATGCGCTGACCGGCAATTTGCCATTGCACGTCCGCCGACAATTGGTCGACCGGAACCAACGGCTCATCAAACACGCGCGGCAACTCGATGGCGGCGTTCTCCATGGACACGGTAGCCTTGCCGCCCGCTTGGGTTACATCAAAATCTAGGGTGGCACCCCGCACTGCGGGTCCGGGGGCGTTCCTTGAAGCCAGCTCCAGCCGAACAACGCGGCCCTTGGCTTCATATTTTTCAGGCGCATTCAGCGTGCCCTGCCAGCTCGCGCGGACGTTTTCGACCAGCCCTTTAGGTGCCCAGGTTGCGAGCGTTGAATGGCTTGCCTCGCCTAGCGGAAGTCGGTCGGCAATTTGCGCCAGTACGGCCAGGTCCAGCTTGTCAGCAACCAGTTCGCCACGGCCCGGCAATTTTCCTTCGCCGCCGACCTGGGTCACGCGAACGTTGCCACCCGGCCAGCGAAGGCCATCGCGGGTTTCGAATTGAAGGTTCTGGGTCTGAAATTCAAAACCTCCGGCTAGAAAACGCCCGCCGAGGCGACCGGTTGCAGAATGGAGTTCCAGTGGCGGGAGCTGCCTGTCCAACGAGGTACTCACGTTTGCCAGCGCAACGTCTGCGGTCGCACCCGTCAACTCGCCGCGGCTGATGTCAGCCCATGCGCGCAGGGCGCCATGTCCCTGAGTGACTTGCAAACCAATGTCTGCGTATCGGCTCAGACGGTTGACATCAACGCGAGTGAACGAACCGTAAACCTGCCCGTCCCACTCACGCCATTGGCCGTTACGTCTGCTGAGCAGCGGCTGCCTGAAGACTGCCATCGCCTGAAACCGGTCGCCCATGTCGGGCGGCGGTGTGGCATCAAGCCTCAGGCCGTGGTTGCGGTAGCTGTTGCGCATGACCAGGTCGACCTGCCGCAGGTCCAGTGTGGGCTCGGCACGCATCTCATCGGTCCAGCTGACCCGTCCATTTCGGATGGCGAACTCGCGTTGGGAAAACACCCAATCTGCCAACGAGCCATCATCCTTGCCACCCTTGGAAAAATCCAGGCCGGCCACAACAATCTTGCCCTGGGCGGTGCGCCTGACATCAAGTTCTGCGCCATCAATGTAGACCTGCTCAAACCCGAGGCTCAAAGCCGACTGGGGCGACAGCGCTACCAGCACTCTTGGGAGCACCAGGGCGGGTCGGCCCTGGCTGTCAAACAGACTCACACCTGTTAGTTCAAAAGACGGAATCAGTCCGGTCGAATACGCCGTGACGGAGCCAATCTTCACCGACACACCCAGCGCCTTGGACACCTGCTCCTCCAGTTGCGGGCGGAGTTCGCCGATTCGCGGCACAATGAGCAAATGCAAAGCACCCCAACCTGCGGCCAACAAAAACCATGCAAAAAGCATCAGCAACAAGGCGGTGCGCGCGATGGCAGCCGTGGCCTTCAGCAGTGTTGATGGGACTGGCTGCAATTCTTTCATTTTGAACGCGTGAATGTGTCAAGAATTATGACCCGCAACGGTCCTGCCGATTTGTCACATGGCAATACGCCCCATGTTGACAATGCAGTGAACCCCAGCAGCGCCAGGCCGCTGTCGTCTTATTCCCGGTTTGCCCAACGCATTCGCCGCCGCTACGCTGCTGAGATGCAGTTGCTGCCGCAAGGCACTCCCGATGCTGCGCAGATCGCGCAATTATTCGCTGCATTGCAGCAGGGTTCGGTAGACGCGGCCTGCGCCTTGCGCATCACGCGGCAATTGGTGCTTGAGCGACTGCTGTGCCTGGACTGCGAGAAAGAGGCGCCGGTGGCGCTGGTGACGGGTGCCATGACAGCGCTCGCCGAGTTCGCACTGGACTTCGCCTGCAACCATGTCCAGACGGCCCTTGATGCACAGTTCGGCGCGCCCATGACTGCCAAAGGGAATCGCGCCCGCCTGTTTGTGATCGGTATGGGCAAGCTCGGTGCCCGCGAACTCAATGTGTCCAGCGACATTGACTTGATCTATGTGTACGACCATGACGGCGAAACGGCCGGCAACGCAGAGGGCCGCGGGCGGATTTCAAACCAGGAGTATTTTGCCAAGTGCGTTCGCGCCATCTACAGCCTGATTGGCGACGCGACCGAGCACGGGTTCGTGTTCCGCGTGGACCTGGCCTTGCGCCCCAACGGCAACTCAGGCCCGCCCGCCGTGTCGTTGAGTGCACTGGAAGAATATTTCCACGTTCAGGGCCGGGAATGGGAGCGATTTGCATGGCTTAAAAGCCGCGTCATCGCGCCGCGGGACACACTGATTGACGGGTCAGCCCTGTCATTGCGGTCTGTGGTGTTGCCCTTTGTATTTCGCCGCTATCTGGACTACAACGTTTTTGATTCGCTGCGAGTTCTTCATCGGCAAATCAGGGAACACGCGGCCAGGCGCAGTGCCGGTCGGCCCGAGCGGACCAATGACGTGAAGCTGTCGCGGGGCGGCATTCGCGAAATAGAGTTCATCGTGCAGCTAATCCAGGTGGTGCGGGGTGGCCAGTTCCCGGAGCTGCGGACCCGCCCCACTCAAGGCGCGCTGCTGCGCCTGGCGAAGGCCGGGCTGATGCCCAAGTCCGCTGCCGATTCCCTCTCGGCGGCCTACGACTTCCTGCGACGGGTTGAGCACCGGATCCAATACCTCGATGACCAGCAGACGCACGTTTTGCCCACTCAGGACAACGACCTCGACTGGATCGCGCAGGCCATGGGATGCGTTGACTCCTGCCAGTTTTTGAGCCTGATGGACACACACCGCGAGTTTGTGGCCCAGGAGTTCGACACCTTGCTGGGAGGCGGTGACACCGCATGCAAAACCGGTGGATGCCGTAAATCTGCGTCTGAGAGTTCTGATTTTGAAGAGGTATTGGCTCGCCTGCCTGAAAAATTTCGCTCGCGGGTGGCACTGTGGCGCGACCACCCCCGCGTCATGGCACTGCGCGAGGATTCGCGCAATCGATTGGTCCGGCTGGTGGCCCGCACGGGCCAATGGCTTCAGGACGGCCGGGTCAACGAAGAGGCGGCGGTGCGCATCGCCGACTGGATAGAGCCTCTGCTGCGGCGCGAGAGCTACCTGGCACTTCTTTTGGAGCGACCACTGGTGCATGAGCGTCTGCTTCGCATGCTCGGCGCTGCCCGCTGGCCAGCCCGCTACCTGCTCAAGCACCCTGGCGTGATTGACGAGCTGGCCAGTAACGAAATACTGAAAGAACGCTTTAACGCAGCAGACTTCGAACGCGATCTGGAGCGCCGGCGTGCCTCGCTTCAGATTACCGGCGAAGACGATGACGAGGCACTGTTGAACCTGCTGCGTCGCGCTCACCACGCAGAAGTGTTCCGCACCCTGACGCGGGACATTGAAGGGACGTTGACGGTCGAGCAAGTCGCCGACGATTTGAGCGCGCTGGCTGAGGCCGTTCTGCGCATCACGACGGGCTGGTGCTGGGAGCGTGTCAAAAACCGGCACCGCGAGACGCATCAATTTGCCATCATTGCCTATGGAAAGCTTGGAGGCAAAGAGTTGGGTTATGGCAGCGATCTCGATATCGTATTTGTCTACCAGGACGATGACGAACGCGCCGGCGAGGTTTACGCCGCCCTAGTGCGCAAGTTGATCAATTGGTTGACCGTGAAGACGGCCGAAGGCGACCTGTACGAAATCGACACGGCCCTGCGGCCCAACGGTAATTCGGGCATGCTGGTGACCAGCTTTGAGGCCTACGCCAATTATCAGCAACAGCGCGGTAGCAACACCGCCTGGACCTGGGAACACCAGGCCATGACACGCGCGCGTTTCGTCCTGGGGAGCGAGCCATTGCGCGCGCGCTTTGATGCCATCCGGGCTGCCGTGGTGGTTTCACACCGCGACACACCGAGTCTGCGCACTGAAATCATTGCCATGCGTGACAAGGTGCGCGCAGCGCATCCTGTCAAAGGAGACAACTTTGACGTCAAGCACAGCCATGGCGGCATGGTGGATGTGGAGTTTGCTGTGCAATTTCTGGTGCTTTCGCAAGGACTCACGCATCCGGATCTGATTGCCAATGCGGGCAATATTGCCTTGCTGGAGCGGGCGCAAGCTTGCGGCTTGTTGGCAGACAACCTGGGCCATGCCGCCGCAGATGCCTACCGCGAATTGCGCAGGGTGCAGCACAGGGCCCGCCTGAATGAAGAACCCACACAGGTTATCCCACCGGCGCTGCAGGCGGAACGCGACGCGGTGCTGGCGCTGTGGTCTGCCGTATTCCGGCCCGAGCCCCCGTTGAACTGAATGTCAATAACCTCTCGCGCCGCCATACTTAAATCAATCGTTTGATTTAAGTGTGATTTAATCAAGTGCATGAGCAACTTGACGACGAGCCCCAGACCTTCCCTCAAAGCCCAGCGCAGTGACGGCATTGAAGCGCGCAACCGGCTCCTGAACTGCGCCCTGCAGCTTTTCTCGGAAAAAGGCTTTGCCAAGACATCAACGCGTGAAATCGCGCAGGCAGCAGACGCCAACATTGCGGCCATCAGCTACTACTTTGGTGACAAGGCCGGCCTGTATCGCGCTGTTTTCACCGAACCGCTGGGGAATCCGCGTGACGATATTCCGCTGTACGACCAGCCGCACTTCAGTTTGCGCGAGTCGCTGGATGGTTTTTATGCCAGCTTTCTTGAACCGATGAAGCAAAGCGAACTGGTGCAGCATTGCATGCGTTTGCACTTCAGGGAAATGCTGGAACCCACTGGCCTGTGGCAGCAGGAGCTGGAACAGGGGATCAAGCCCGCCCATCTGGCGCTCGTGGGCATTCTGGTGCGCCACCTTGAGTTGCCCCGCGCGGATGACGATGTGCACCGGCTTGCCTTTGCCATCACGGCACTGGCGTTGCAGATGTATGTGGGCCGCGACGTGGTGGATGCCATCGCACCTCAACTGGTGAGCTTGCCCACCGCTATTGATGCCACGGCCCACAGGCTGGCCGACTTTGCACAAGCCATGGTTGCCGCAGAACGCCAACGGCGCCAGGCAACCACAACCCTACCAAGATCGCGAAAGAAGCCATGAATTTTGTCCGTCTCCTAGCCCTTTGCGTGCCTCTGTGGGTCATTGGCTGCGCGCCGCTGCAAGCGCCGCCTGCCAAAGTCAGCGCAGAGCTGCCAGCCCAGTGGCAAGCGCCATTGCCGCATAACGGCCAGCTCACTGACCTGAACCAGTGGTGGCAAAGCCTGGGCGATCCACTGCTGGTCGAACTGATTGAGGCCGCGCAAGTTGCAAGCCCGTCCATGGCCACTGCCACCTCGCGCATTGCCCAGGCCCGCGCGACGCAGGTTGGCAGTCAGGCCACGCTGGGCCCCACCCTGGACGCATCGCTGAGCGCCAGCCGTGGTGTCACCCAGCCTGGCGTCCCGGCCGCAAGCATGGGGCAAGGCAGCTTTCAGGCGGCCTGGGAAATTGACCTGTTGGGCGGGAACCGGGCTGCATCCAATGCGGCGCGCGAGCGCGAGGCAGGCGCGCAGGCCCTGTGGCACGAGGCCCGTGTGTCGGTGGCTGCCGAGGTTGCCAACCAATACATTGGCCACCGCTCCTGCCACGTGCAACTGGCACTGTCGCGCCAAGACGCTACCTCGCGCGCTGAAACGGCTCGTTTGTCGGGGCTCACCACCCGTGCCGGCTTCACCGCACCGGCACAGGACGCTCTGGCCCGTGCCAGTGCCGCGGAAGCCGCCAACCGCGTGACCCAGCAGGTCGCACTTTGCGACTTGACCGTGAAAGGGCTGGTCGCGCTCACCGCGTTGCCCGAAACCGAACTGCGCCAGAAACTTGCGCCCGCCAATTACAAACCCGTCCAGGATGTTCAGTTTTCGGTTGCTCAGGTTCCGGCCCAGGCCTTGGCCCAGCGGCCCGACGTCTACAGCGCAGAACGTGACCTCGCCGCCGCCAGCTTCGATGTTTCCAGCCGCGATGCACAGCGCTACCCGCACCTGGCCTTGAACGGTTCCATCGGTGCCATGAGCTATAGCGCCGCAGGCGTCAGCTCTGATTTCACGACCTGGTCGATTGGACCGGTGGCACTGTCGCTGCCGCTGTTTGACGGCGGGCGGCGGGCAGCTAATGTCCAAGCCGCCAAGGCCCGGTATGACGAGGCCGCAGCCCTGTATCGCGCCCGTGTGAGGCTGGCTGTGCGTGAGGTCGAGGAGGCCCTGGTGAACCTGCAAAGCACCACCGCGCGCAACGCTGACACGCAAGTTGCAGCCGAGGGCTATCGCGCTGCGTTCAAGGCCACGCAGGCGCGCTATGGCAGCGGGCTGGCCAGCCTGCCGGAGCTGGAGGATGCACGGCGCACCGCCCTCAATGCTGACATTGGCGTTCTGTCGCTTCAGCGCGAGAGACAGCTTGCCTGGGTTGCGCTGTACCGCGCTGCAGGCGGCGGCTGGCAGGCACCGACGGCCAACAACAATTCAGCACCCTGACACTTGAGTTCAAAAAAACCTGGCCCTTCACCGACACCTGACTGTTCCGAGACACCGAATCATGATTCAACTTCCGACCCCAAGAAATGCTATTATTTATATAGCAATCTGCGCAATATCTACGTGGGGAATAGGCCTATTTTCTTCAAAATCTCACGCTGCAGACGACAAAAAGGCCATCCAGCCCAAACCCGCGCTGACTGTCTCGACCGTGCAGCCGCAGACGAGCCAGCTGCCGGTCAAGCTGGTTGCCAACGGCAATATCGCGGCCTGGCAGGAGGCCAGCATCGGCAGTGAAGCAGCCGGGCTTCGCCTGGCCGACGTGCGCGTGAATGTGGGAGACGCAGTGCGAGCCGGTCAAGTCCTGGCAACCTTTGCCCCCGAAAGCGTACAGGCCGACATGGCGCAGGCGCGAGCGAGCCTGATGGAAGCTGAAGCCAATGCGCTTGACGCTGCGGGCAACGCAGAACGGGCACGCACACTGCAAAGTACCGGTGCATTGAGCACGCAACAAATTAACCAGTACCAGACCACCGAGCAAACGGCCAAGGCGCGGGTCGAAGCCGCCAAAGCCATGCTGACCGTCCAGCAGCAACGCCTGAAGCACACCCAGGTGCTGGCACCAGACAGTGGCATCATCTCGGCGCGAAATGCCACGGTGGGGGCCGTGCTGGGCAGCGGTACCGAGCTGTTTCGCATGATCCGTCAGGGGCGGCTGGAATGGCGCGCCGAGGTCACATCAGCCGAATTGGGGCGCATTGCTGTCGGGACGCAGGCCAGCGTCACCGCCGTCAGTGGCGCGCAGGTCAAGGGGCGGGTGCGAATGATTGCGCCCACCGTGGACCCGCAAACCCGTGCAGCGCTGGTCTACGTGGATTTACCCGCGACATCCGGAACGTCTGCCTTGATAAAAGCAGGCATGTACGCAAAGGGTGAGTTTGAGCTGGGCAGTACGTCAGCGCTCACCGTGCCTCAAACCGCCGTGCTGATCCGCGACGGATTCAGCTATGTCTATATCGTGGGCACCGACAACCGAGTCACCCAGATCAAGGTACAAACCGGCCGCCGTTCGGCAGATCGGGTGGAGGTAGCCGGTGTGGCGGCAGACGCCCGGCTGGTGGCCAGCGGCGCCGGGTTTCTCAATAGCGGAGATTTGGTACGTTTGGTGGAGGCCCCAGCATCAAATACACCTCAGACCCCTGTCGCACCTGCCAAGTCAGCTAGCAAATAAGGAGCTGACCTCACCATGAATTTCTCCTCCTGGTCGATCAAAAACCCGATTCCGGCCGTCATGCTGTTTGTGCTGCTGACGTTGGCCGGTCTCATGTCATTCAAAGCCATGAAGGTGCAGAACTTTCCGGATCTGGAACTGCCCACCGTGTCTGTATCTGCCAGCCTGCCCGGTGCTGCACCGGCCCAACTGGAAACCGAAGTGGCACGCAAACTGGAAAACGCCATTGCGCCGCTGCAGGGTCTGAAAAATATCTACACCAACGTGTCAGACGGCCTGGTCACTGTCACTGCCGAATTCCGCCTTGAGAAACCCACGCAAGAAGCGGTGGACGATGTGCGCAGCGCCGTTCAAGGGGTGCGCAGCGAATTGCCCAGTGATGTGCGCGACCCCATCGTTGCCAAGATGAATCTGTCTGGCGCACCGATTCTGGCGTTCACCATCCGATCCAACCAGATGGACGATGAAGCCCTGAGCTGGTTTGTGGACAACACCGTAGCCCGGGCGCTGCTGGGCGTGCGGGGCGTGGGCTCGGTCGTTCGTGTAGGTGGCGTGACCCGGGAGGTGCAAGTGGCGCTGAACCCGCTCAAGCTGCAAAGCCTGGGCACTACCGCGGCTGATATCTCGCGCCAGCTCAAGCAGGTGCAAACCGAGAGCGCAGGGGGCCGTGCTGACCTGGGCGGCAGTGAGCAACCCATGCGCACCCTGGCCACAGTGGCTACGGTGGGTGAGCTGGCCGGCCTGGAGCTGACCCTGTCGGGTGGCCGCCGCGTACGTCTGGACGAATTGGCCACCGTGAAAGACTCTGTTGCCGAGCCGCGCAGCGTGGCCTTGCTCAATGGCAAGCAGGTGGTGGGCTTCGAAGTCACCCGCAGCAAAGGGGCCAGTGAGATCGAAGTGGGTGCCGCTGTGCAACAAGCGCTGACTGACCTCAAAGCCAGCCACCCCGACCTGGAGCTGACCCAGGCATTTGACTTCGTCACCCCGGTACAGGAGGAGTTCAACGCCTCCATGACGATGCTGTTTGAGGGCGCGGTGCTGGCGGTGATTGTGGTGTGGTTCTTTTTGCGCAACTGGCGCGCCACCTTTGTGTCTGCCGTGGCACTTCCACTCTCAGCCATTCCGGCCTTCATCGGCATGCACTACATGGGATTCACACTCAACATCGTGTCGCTGCTGGCCATGTCGCTGGTCGTCGGCATCCTGGTGGACGACGCCATTGTGGAGGTTGAAAACATCGAGCGACACCTGCGCATGGGCAAAACGCCCTACCAGGCCGCCATGGAGGCAGCAGATGAGATCGGCCTGGCGGTGATTGCCACCACCTTCGCACTGATCGCCGTGTTTTTGCCCACCGCCTTTATGGATGGCGTGGTGGGCAAGTTCTTCAAACAGTTTGGCTGGACGGCAGTGTTTGCCATCTTTGCCTCCCTGGTAGTGGCACGGTTGCTAACACCCATGATGGCGGCCTACATCATGAAGCCATCAACCCATGTGCATGAAGAGCCCGTTTGGATGCCCTTGTATTTGCGCATCACGCGCTGGACGCTGAACCACCGCTGGATCACCGTGGCGCTGGCCATCAGTTTCTTTGTGGGCTCGTTATTTCTGGTGCCCCTGATTCCCAGCGGCTTTATTCCGCCCGACGACAACTCGCAGACGCAGGTGTATGTGGAGCTGCCACCCGGCAGCACGCTGGCGCAGACCCGTGAAGCGGCGGAGCACACCCGCATCCTGCTCTCGGGTGTGAAAAAC
>JANPAZ010000480.1:0-6642 GCA_031430225.1 Rhodoferax sp.
CGCAGCTATTTGCAAGCCAGCGTTGCATTGTTCAAAAAGGAGAAGAGCCAGTGACACTTAGCTTGAATCACTTTTCCATCCGTACGCTGGACATGGAAGCCACGCGCCGCTTCTATGCCGATATTCTGGGCCTGACCGTGGGTCCCAGGCCACCCTTTCCGTTTCCGGGCATCTGGCTCTACCGCGGCGACCATGCCGACGTGGCCAATGCCGTGGTCCACGTGATCGGCATGGATCCCAATGACCCCGTGGGCCTGAAGAACTACCTGGGCGACCGCGATGCCAGCGCCCTCAGTGGTAGCGGTGCCGTGGATCACATCGCTTTTTTTGCCGATGGACTGGCGCAGATGCTGGCGCATCTCAAGCAACACGGTGTGGCGGTGCGTGAGCGCACGGTGCCGGCCATCGGGCTCCACCAGCTGTTTCTGGATGACCCCAGCGGCATTGTGGTGGAGCTTAACTACCCCACGGCGGAAAAAGAAGCACTGGACGCAAGCCGCTGAATGGCACGCGTTCTGGTCATCGGTGGTTCGCTGGGCGGCCTGCTGGCTGCCAACATGCTGTGGCGCGACGGACACGATGTGACCGTGCTCGAAAAAGTCAGCGGATCCATGGATGGCCGGGGTGCCGGCATCGTGACTCACCAGGCCTTGTTTGCCGCTTTGCAACGCTCAGGCCTTCTGAGCATGGAAGCGCTTGGCGTGGCCATAGAGGGGCGCGCGGTGCTTGATGTGCAAGGCAACACCGTGGCGCAGAGCGCCATGCCCCAGGTGCTCACCTCGTGGAGCCGCCTGTATGAGATCTTGCGCGCGTTGCTGCCGGCCGAGCGGTATGTTCAGGGCATCACGGTGCAGCGCATCAGCACGGCCGGTGATGCGGTTACGGTGCAGACCACCGGTGCGCAGGGCGCCACACAATGGCAGGCAGATTTGACAGTTGCCAGCGACGGCATCCGTTCTGCCGTGCGACAACAATTTGCGCCCCAGATTCAACCCGTTTATGCAGGCTATGTGGCCTGGCGCGGCGTTTGTGACGAGGCTGTGTTGTCGCGCCGGACGATGGAAACGGTGTTTGAAAAATTCGGCTTTGGCCTGCCATCGGGTGAGCAGATCATTGGCTACCCTGTCGCCGGCCAGGGCAACAACACGCAGCGCGGGCATCGTGCCTATAACTTCGTCTGGTACCGCCCGGCCTCAGGCGAACAGCTGCAGGCTTTGCTGACCGATGCCGATGGCCAGCACTACCCCGCTGGCATTGCGCCCAACAAAGTGGCATGGCAACACATTGCGGCCATGCGCCAGAGCGCCCGCGACCTGCTAGCGCCGCAGTTTGCAGAAATGATCGAGAAGACTGCCATGCCGTTTCTGCAACCCATTTTTGATGTTGCCTCAGACCAGATTGCGTTTGACCGTGTTGCTCTGATGGGAGACGCCTCCTTTGTGGCGCGCCCGCACATCGGCATGGGGGTTACCAAAGCGGCTCAGGATGCAGCGGCACTGTGCGACGCGATTCGCCAGCATGGGGCCGGTCCGCTGGCACTGCAGGCCTACGAGCAGGCACGCCTGCCTCAGGGTCAGCAAGCCGTTGCCCGCGCACGCTGGCTCGGTGCTTACATGCAGGCCCAAATCAGTGGCAGAGATGGCGAAGTGGCCCAGCGCAATGCGCAAGATGTATTGACTGAAACCGCCATCGATCTTGATGTGTATGGCCACCTGAGTTCGTTTCCCGTTCCCTGACCCTTTTAACCACCCAAGGAGACTTTCATGCGAAAAACCGATTCCATCCAGAAATCCCTGCCAAGCCGCCGACAACTGCTGCAATTCGGCGCAGCTGGGGCTGCGGCGGGCACTGTGCCGTTCTTGTTCAACATTGCACATGCTCAGACCAGCAACATCAAAATTGGTTTTCCGGTGCCGCTGACCGGTGCGTTTTCCGCCGAGGCGCAAGACCAGGTGCGCGCTGCGGAAATTGCGGTGAAAGACTTCAACGACGCCGGTGGGTTCATGGGCCGCAAGGTGGAGTTGCTGGTGCGCGACGACAAGCTCAACCCCGGCGAGGCCGCCACCCGCACGCTCGAGCTGATCGAAAAAGACAAAGTGGATTTCATTGTCGGGTCGCTCTCCGCCGCTACACAACTTTCCATCAATGCGGTCACCCGCGAGCGCAAGGTCATCTTTAATTCCATCAGCCAGTCGGATGCGATCAACGAGGCCAAAGACTGGAGCCCGTACACCTTCCACGAGGCACTCAATCCCCACATGACGGCAGGTGCGGTGGCCCGCTACGCCTTCCCGAAGTACGGCAAGAGAGTCGTGTACCTGACTGCCGACTACGCCTATGGCCAGGAAATGGTGCGCGGCTTTGAACGTGCCGGAAAAGCCCTGGGGGCCACCACCCTGGCCGACATCCGCCACCCCATTGGTGCTGCAGACTACTCTGCCTTCCTGCCTCGCATCCAGGCCCTGAACCCCGATGTGCTGGTGATGTGCAACTTCGGCCGCGATCTGGTGAACTCGGTCAAACAGGCCACCGACTTTGGCATCAAGGAAAAGACCCGGATCATTGCCCCCGTGCTCCTGTACACCTCACGCCAGGCCGGTGGTGCCGAAGCGTTTGAAGGCGTTGTGGGCGGCACGTCGTATTACTGGGGCATGGAAGACACGGTGCCTGCGGCCAAGGTCTTCAATGACAAATTCCGCAAAGCCCACGGTGGCGCCGTGCCTTCGGACTACGGCGCGCTGGGATACGCCGGCATCCGTAGCGTGCTGCAAGCCATGGTGGACGCCAAATCCACCGATTCCCTCAAGGTCAGCGACGCCATGGGTCGCCTTAAATACAACTGGTACAAAGGCGACCAGTTCTACCGCAAGTGTGACCATCAGTCGGTGCAGTCCGTCATCATTGTGGAGTCCAAGTCCAAGGGCATGAAGGACAAGAACGACGTCTTCAGCATCGTCTCGACCGAGAAGGCCGACGAAGCCAGCCTGCGCAGCTGCTCCGAGCTGGGTCACAAGGCGTAATCGCAGGAGGACGCCCCGTGTCTGAACTCACCCCCTCTTTGCTCATGCTTCAGCTGGTGACGGGCCTGGCCTTGGGGGCGATCTACGCCCTCTTGGCAATTGGCCTGTCGCTCATCTTCGGTATGCTGACCGTGGTGAATTTCGCCCACGGTGCTTTTTTCATGGTGGGTGCGTTTCTGGGCGTCTATTTTCTGGGGCTCACCGGCAGTTTCTGGCTCAGCCTGGTGATTGCGCCTCTGGTGGCCGGCGTCATCGGGCTGGCGTGTGAACGCTTTCTCGTGCGCCCGCTGTATGGGCGGGGCATCGACTACCCGCTGCTGTTGACGTTTGGCCTGTCCTACGTGCTGATCGATGTGATCCGGGCTTTATTCGGTATTGAGGGACTTCCCTCTTCCACCCCGGCTGCGCTGCGCGGTGCCGTGAATTTGGGCATAGGACATTTCCCGATATACCGCCTGTTTCTGATCGTCGCCACGGCGGTGGTGGTGCTGGCGCTGTGGCTGTTTCTGGAGAAAACCCGATACGGACTGATCATCCGTGCGGGTTCGCGCGACGCCGACATTGTTCGTGTGCTGGGCATTGATATTTCTCGCGTGTGGTGGCTGGTATTTGGCCTGGGCACTGCCATTGCCGGTCTCTCCGGTGTTCTGGCGGCGCCGACCCGGGCAGTGAACCCCGAGATGGGTATTCCTGTGCTGGCCGAATCGTTTGTGGTCACGGTGGTCGGCGGAATGGGCTCGCTGCCCGGGGCAGTGGTGGCTGGCCTGTTGGTGGGCGTGGTGTTCAGCATGACATCCTTGCTGGCACCTGAATTTGCCGAGATGTCGATCTTTGTACTGATGGCCCTGGTGCTGCTGGTCAGGCCACAAGGCTTCTTTGGCAAAGCGGGGGTGCTGGGATGAGCCTGTCGTCTATCGCCAACGTCATTGCACGCCACCGGGTTGCGTCCGTTCTATTGTTCTTGCTCGTCTTTCCGCTGCTCATGCCGTACGAAGCACTGGCCGTCAACATTCTTATTTTTGGTCTGTTTGCCGTGGGGTTCAACCTGGTGTTCGGCTACACCGGTTTGCTGTCTTTCGGCCATGCTTCCTTCCTGGGCGTGGGCGGCTACCTGACCGGAATTGCCATGGTGCACTTTAGTCTGCATTGGATTCCGGCTCTGCTGGTGGGTGTGGTGGCTTCACTTATTGCGGGGCTGGCAGTGGGCTACCTTGCCATCCGCACCCGTGGCATTTATTTCTCGATGGTGACGCTGGCGCTGGGACAGATCATCTACTACCTGTTTTACAAGGCCGAACGCTGGACCGGTGGCGAAAACGGCCTGCGGGGTATCAAGGCCCAGGCCCTGGATATCGGCCCGCTGCATATTGACTTTCTCAACCCCACTGCCAAGTACTACGTGATATGGGTCTTCGTGGCGCTGGCGCTGTGGCTGGTGTCACGGCTGCTGGCCTCGCCTTTCGGCGCAGTCATTGAAGCCATTCGCGAGAACGAAAAGCGCACGGCCGCCTGCGGCTATGACGTGGCAAAAGCCAAGCTGCTCATCTTCGTGATCTCCGCCGGTATCTGCGGGCTGGCCGGTGGACTGCGGGCGCTGCATCTTTCCGTGGTGCCGGTGGACTCCCTGCATTACCTGCAATCCGGCCACGCCGTAATGATGTGCCTGCTGGGCGGCATGGGCACATTCTTCGGCCCGTTTGTCGGCGCGGCCGTGTTCTTGTATCTCGAAGACGTGGTGACCAACCTCACCAAGTACTGGATGGCTGTGGTGGGCCTGCTGTTTGTGGCGCTGGTATTGTTCTTTCCTCGTGGAATCTGGGGCACCCTGATGCAATCACTGGAGCGTCACGGTGTGCTCAAGGGAGACCGTGCATGACGTCCGCACCGATTCTTCAGGTTCACCAGGTCAGCCGCAACTTTGGCAATTTCAAGGCGCTGAGCAATGTGTCCGTGGATTTTGCTGCCCACCAGCTCGCGGCCATCATCGGGCCCAACGGGGCGGGCAAGAGCACATTTTTCAATACGCTGAGCGGTGCGCTGGCACCCTCTTCAGGCAAGATCCTGTTTGAAGGGCAAGACATCACGGCGCTCAAGCAGCACGAATATGCCCGCCGCGGTATTGCCAAGAGCTTTCAGATTACCAACGTTTTCAAGCAGCTCAGCGTGCATGAAAACGTGCGGGTGGCCACCCAGATGGGCTACGCACGATTCGATATCCTCACGCCCCGCAACCAGCTCAAGGCAGCTATTGACGAGGCCGATGCGTTGCTCGAACGCGTAGGCTTGCTGGGCCTGCGCCATAAAACCGTGGGCGACCTGGCGCACGGCCAGCAGCGCGCCCTGGAAATTGCGATGGCCCTGGCTGCCAAGCCCAAGCTGCTCCTGATGGACGAGCCCACAGCAGGCATGTCCCCAGAGGAAACCACCGCCATGATGGGGCTGATTACCGCGCTGGCCAAAGAGCGCACGGTGATCCTGGTAGAACACAAGATGAAACTGGTCATGGGCATATGTGACCGCCTGATCGTGCTGCACCACGGCGAGTTGCTGGCGCAGGGCACTCCCGACGATATCCGCAACAACGACGAGGTGCGTCGTGTTTACCTGGGTCAAGGCTGATATGAGCACAACGCCACTGCTGGACGTCAAACAACTGAACGCCTGGTACGACCGCAGCCATGTCGTGCAGGACGTGTCCTTTCATGTCCACGCCGGTGAAATCGTGACCCTGATGGGCCGCAACGGTGCAGGTAAAACCACCACGCTGCGAACGCTGATGGGCCTGGTCACCCGCAACAAGGGGCAGGCGTTTTTTGCAGGCAAAGACCTGCTGACCCTTCCGGCCCATGCGCGGTTTCACGACGGGTTTGCATATGTTCCCGAAGACCGGCGCATTGTGGCCTCATTGACCGTGCGAGAAAACCTGCAGCTCGGCCTGATTGCAAGCCGTGGCAAGGTGGACATGGATGCCCGCATTGATGCCATTGCAGAAACATTTCCCCGGCTGAAAGAACGCTTGTCCCAGGAGGCGACCTCAATGTCGGGTGGAGAGCAGCAGATGCTGGCGATCGCGCGGGCCATGATGGCACAGCCGCGCATGATTCTGCTAGACGAGCCCTCCGAGGGCATCATGCCTGTGCTGGTTGATGAGATGTTTGAACTGTTTGCCCGCATGAAGGCACAGGGCACAACCATTCTTCTTGTGGAGCAGAACGTAGCGCGGTCCCTGGCCATCTCCGACCGGGCCTATATCTTGGACCAGGGGTTGATCGTGCACGAAGGCACTGCCAAAGACCTTTTGGCAGACGAAGAGATCCAGAACAAGTATTGCGCGGTCTAGCAAGCTGGCTGAATGGCACCGGTATGCCCGAACCATGCATTAGTAGGGTCGGCCAAAGTCTGTTGGATACTCCCAAAAAAATAGCAAACTATTCAATGGATATGTGGGCCTAATGCCCATTTTACTTCCAGAAGTCAGCCAAACGGGCAATTAACCTCACTTCACCGAAGCTGGCCAGACCGGCAGCTTGCCCACGTCGCGTGCGTCATGCTGGATGATCACCGTGGCCTTCAGGTTGGTGGCTGTCGTTTTGAATCGATCCAGTGACGCCAGCGAATCGCC
>JANPAZ010000481.1:0-14296 GCA_031430225.1 Rhodoferax sp.
TTTTGATGGCGAAAAGGTCATTCTGCCGCAAGCCACCCACGATGCCTATGACGCATTCGCAGCGTCCGGCATGCTCAGCGCGGCGCAAGATTACGACATTGGTGGCATGCAGCTGCCGTATACGGTCGAGGCGGCGGCCAATGCCTTTTTTGCCTGCGCTTCGGTAAGCATTGGCGCGGGCATGCTGTCGGTGGGCAATGCCAATTTGTTGATGAAGCATGGCACTGAACTTCAAAAGAAGGTGTTTGCGCTCAATGAGTTTTCGGGCCGCTGGTCGGGCACCATGTGCCTGAGCGAGCCGCAGGCGGGCTCCAGTCTGTCTGACGTGGTCACACGTGCGATACCGGACGGTGACGGTTTCGAGGCCGACGCACTGGGTCCGCGCTATCGCCTCAAAGGCAACAAGATGTGGATTTCGGCCGGCGAGCATGAGCTGACTGAAAACATCGTACACCTCGTGCTGGCCAAGATTCCGGGTGCGGACGGCAAACTGGTGGCAGGAACCCGTGGGATCTCGTTGTTCATTGTTCCCAAAAAAATCGTAAATGCACAAGGCGACCTGACAGGAGAGCGCAATGATGTGGCGCTGGCCGGCCTGAACCACAAGCTCGGCTGGCGCGGCACCACCAACACACTTTTAAATTTCGGCGAAGGCAAGTACGCCGTTGCCGGTCAGCCCGGTGCTGTTGGCTATCTGGTTGGCAAGCCCGGTGAGGGGCTGCGCTGCATGTTCCACATGATGAATGAAGCCCGAATTGGCGTGGGTACCGCGGCGACCATGCTGGGCATGGCTGGCTACTTTGCATCGCTGGACTACGCACGCAACCGTCCCCAGGGCCGGCCTGTAAAAGCTGCCGGTGCAGGTGGCGCAGTCGTCAAGGATGCTGAACAGCCGCAGGTACCGATCATCGAGCATGCCGATGTCAAGCGCATGTTGCTGGTGCAAAAATCGTATTGCGAAGGCGCGTTGGCTCTGGAGCTTTACTGCGCCCGGCTCGTGGACGAGCAGCACACGGGCGACACCCGGGCGGCTGATGAAGCCCGTATTTTGCTGGAGGTGCTGACGCCCATTGCCAAGAGCTGGCCCAGCGAGTGGTGCCTGGAAGCCAACAGCCTGGCGATCCAGATTCACGGCGGCTATGGCTACACGCGCGACTTCCCGGTAGAGCAATACTGGCGCGACAACCGCTTGAACATGATCCACGAAGGCACGCACGGCATTCAGGCTGCTGACTTGCTGGGCCGCAAGGTGCTCATGGAGAATGGACGCGGCCTGTCCCTGTTGGCCCAGCGCATGAGCGAGACCATTGCTCGCGCCGCGAGCGTGAAAGAGCTTGCTGCCCATGCGAACGACCTCACGCTGGCGCTTAACCATATAGAGACAGCCACCCGCGCCGCCTGGTCGGCGGGTACACCCGCGCAGGTGCTGGCCAACGCTGTGCCGTACATGCAGGCTTTCGGCCACACGGTTCTGGCGTGGATCTGGCTTGACGTGTCGCTCGCATCGCTCAATTCATTAGCTACTAAAGATATAGCAAACAATCAAGGCGCTATGTGGGCATGCCGCTACTTTTACCATTATGAGCTGCCCAAGATCGGCGCGTGGCTCAAAGTGGTTGAAACGCGCGACCAAACCTGCGCTGATTTTCCGCAAGAGGCCTTCTGATGACATCCCCCATCATGCTCAAGCGCATCCAGTTGCTGGTCTGGGTGGCAATCTACGGTGGGCTTCTGACCATCGTGCTGGCCACTTTTGTGGGGCGCAACGATGAACCTTTGGCCTGGTCGATGACGGTCGTTGGCGGTGTATTCGTGGCGTTCGGTGTGGTCCTAATTTATGTGCGTTCCCGCCTGAAGGAGATCCCATGACCCGGACTATTCAACAGCTTTTTGACCTCAAGGGCAAGACAGCCCTGGTCACCGGAGGGTCGCGTGGACTGGGTCTGCAAATGGCCCATGCGCTGGGTGAGGCGGGTGCCCGAATCATGCTGAATTCGCGCAAGGCCGAAGACCTGGAGCTAGCTGCTGCCGAGTTGCAGGCTGCGGGCATTGATGCCCGCTGGATCGCCGCAGACTGCGGCAAAGAAGAAGACCTGCGCCGCCTGGCAGACACCACGCTGGAGCGCATGGGTGAGGTCGATATTTTGGTCAATAACGCGGGGGCCAGCTGGGGTTCGCCCGCAGAAGACCACCCGGTAGAAGCCTGGGACAAGGTCATGAACCTCAACATCCGGGGTTACTTCATCCTGAGCCAGCACATCGCCAAGCGCAGCATGATTCCGGCTAAAAAGGGTCGCATTATCAACATTGCGTCGATTGCCGGTCTTAACGGCAATCCCCCGGGCATGAAGTCCATCGCCTACAACACATCCAAGGGCGCCGTTGTCAATTTCACGCGCGCCCTGGCGGCTGAATGGGGTCAGTACAACATCAATGTCAATGCCATCTGTCCGGGCTTCTTTATGACCAAGCTGGCGGCCGGGCTGATCAAGACGCTGGGGGAGGAAAACATGGCCTCGCACGCGCCTCTCAACCGGCTGGGGGACGACGAAGACCTCAAAGGTATCGCGCTGCTTTTGGCGTCTGACGCCGGCAAACACATCACCGGTCAGTATCTGGCAGTGGACGGTGGTGTCAGTGTGGTCACGGGTGGGTGAGCTTTGACATGAATTTTGGCGTGCCAATTCCATTCGTTGAACTGCTCGGGTTTGAACTCGTTCAAATCGGGGGCGGCCGGTCCGAAATTCACTATGATGTCAAGCCAGAACATGGCAATTCGTTCGCTGTAGCGCACGGTGGGGCAGTCATGACACTGCTGGATGTCAGCATGGCAACGGCTGCACGCAGCGACCAGGTTGACATGGGCGTGGTCACGATCGAAATGAAGACCAGCTTCATGCAGCCCTCACGCGGAAAGCTCCGAAGCGAAGGCAAGTTGATGCATCGCACCACCTCCCTGGCATTCACGCAAGCGACGATCTATGACGAAGCGGGCAGGGCATGCGCACACGCTACCGGGACCTTCAAATACGTCAAGCGCCGAAAAGGCAGCGCTGACGGTTCTTCGGGACCGTCTGACGCCATTTCCACCGACTAATTGGCCGGCGGCCTATTGGTTGGTCAATCCCATACCCTACATTTCAACGTATTTTTAGCGAGAACTTCATGCCTCAAAACAAACAGATCCATCTGGATAATCGCCCTGTTGCCGACGCTGCGGCCAGCAACTTCAAACTCGTCGTCGCGCAAACACCAGCGCTGGTAACGGGTCAAGTGCTGGTTCGCCACCATTTCCTGAGCCTGGACCCCTACATGCGTGGCCGCATGAATGATGGCAAAAGTTATGCAATGCCGCAGCCGCTGGGCCAGACCATGGGCGGTGGCACAGTTGGCGAAATTGTGGAGTCCCAAAGTGACAAGTTTGCGGTGGGCGACAAAGTCGTTGGCATGGGTGGCTGGCAGGAATACAGCGTGGTGGATGTCAAGCAGCCTGGAGCGCTCAAAAAAGTGGACACAACCCATGTCCCCCTGAGCGCTTATCTGGGCGCTGTCGGCATGCCCGGTGTCACAGCCTGGTATGGCCTGGTGAAAATCTGTGCACCCAAGGCGGGTGAAACCATGGTGGTCAGCGCGGCCAGTGGTGCGGTGGGCAGCGCGTTTGGCGCTTTGTCCAAAGCACGCGGCTGCCGCACAGTCGGTATTGCGGGTGGACCGGACAAATGCAAATACGTGGTGGAAGAACTGGGTTTTGACGCCTGCATTGACTACAAGTTGCACAAGGATGCCGCGTCACTCTCGAAGGCCTTGAAGGAAGCTTGCCCCAATGGCATCGACGGATATTTTGAGAACGTGGGTGGCATGGTGCTCGATGCCGTGCTGATGCGCATGAACGCGTTCGGACGCATTGCCGTGTGCGGCATGATCGCCGGCTACGACGGCGCACCACTGCCTCTGGCGCAGCCATCCTTGATACTTATCAGCCGCCTCAAGGTGGAAGGCTTCATTGTCAGCGAGCACATGGATGTCTGGCCTGAAGCCCTGAACGAGCTGGGCACGCTGGTGGCCACGGGCAAGCTCAAGCCCCGCGAGTCCATTGCGCTGGGACTGGAGGCTGCGCCCGAGGCATTTCTCGGGCTGCTCAAAGGCAAAAACTTCGGCAAGCAATTGGTCAAACTTATCTAGGCAATCCATCGCCGGGTGCGCTGCCAAGGAGACTTCATGCAAACCACACACGAGGTTTTCAACCAGCCCGCACCGCTGGTGAATTACAACCTGCTCGCGTCCAACCAGGCGCTACAGGATGCGCTCAGGTTCAACGCCCCTGCACTCGATACCGCTGGGCTCTTGGCGCTGGGCGAGAGCTTGGGCAGCGCCGCCATGCAGACGCACGCCCGCCTCGCCAATGTGAACTTGCCTCAGTTGCACAGCCATGACCGGTTTGGTCGGCGGATCGACGAGGTCGAGTTTCATCCGTCCTACCATGCGCTGATGGCGCAAGCTGTGGAGGCTGGCCTTCACGGCACACCGTGGGCAGCAGGCATAGCCCCAGCGCTTGTTGCTTCTCCCCATGTGCGGCGCGCTGCAGGGTTCATGATGTTCACCGAGCTGGAACCCTCCATGCTTTGCCCCATCTCGATGACGTATGCCGTGACGCCTGCGTTGCGCGGCAATTCGGCGATTTTTGCAGACTGGCAAGCCCGGTTGACGAGCCAGGTGTATGACCCCGCCCTGAAGATATTTTCGAGCAAACTCGGCGTCACCATGGGCATGGGAATGACCGAGAAGCAGGGTGGCTCAGACGTTCGGGCCAACACCACTCAGGCCACGCGCGACGGCACCGACGCGTGGGGCCAGCGGTTCAAGCTGGTGGGTCACAAATGGTTCTTTTCGGCACCCATGTGCGATGCGTTTCTGGTGCTCGCACAAACGGAAGTTGGATTGAGCTGCTTTTTCATGCCCCGTGTGTTGCCTGACTTTGCAACCCCAGGCGTCGCTCATCCGGACCCGCCTAGTGATGTAGCAAACGCCTCCGGCCGTGGCTCGCTCAATGCCATTCACATCCAGCGGCTGAAGGACAAACTGGGCAATAAGGCCAACGCCAGCTCAGAGGTGGAGTTTCACAACGCTACCGCCTGGCTGGTCGGCGTGGAGGGTCGGGGCGTGCCGCAAATCTTGGAGATGGGGACCATGACCCGCCTCGATTGCGCCTTGGGCACCAGCGGGCTGATGCGCCAGGCCCTGTGCATCGCACTCCATCACACCTCGCAACGGCAGACCTTTGGCAAGCGCCTGATTGATCAGCCCTTGATGCGCAATGTGCTGTCCGATCTGGCGCTCGAGTCCGAAGCCGCAACAGCACTCGCTATCCGTCTGGCGCGTTCATTTGACCACCCCGACGATGCCCATGAAGCCATCATGGCGCGGCTGCTCACGCCGATTGCCAAGTTCTGGATTTGCAAGCGTGGCAGCCACTTCGCTCAGGAGACCATGGAGTGCCTTGGTGGTAACGGCTATGTGGAAGAGGGCGGCGAAGGCATCATGGCCCGCATTTACCGGGAAATGCCCCTTAACTCGATTTGGGAGGGTGCGGGCAACATCATGGCGCTGGATTTGTTGCGCGCCCTGCGCAAAGGCGACGCGGCGGGTGCACTGGCTGCCGAGCTGGCCCCCGCGAGCGGCGCGCATCCGGCGTTGGACCGCATGGCCGCTTCCTTACCCATTCGTGTTGAAGAAATGGCTTCTGAAATCGAGTCCCGGCGGCTGGCGCAGGACGTGGCGCTTGCCGTGCAGGCCGCGTTGCTGTACCAGACGGCACCGACAGCAGTTTTCACCGCGTTTTGCAATTCCAGGTTAGGTGGCGATTGGGGCCAGGCTTTTGGCACGCTGGGCGCAGGCACCGATTTTGATGCGATCCTGCAGCGCGCCATGCCGACCGCACTGGCACGTCCTGCCTGACCATTTCAACTGGACTTCAATCGAGATCCCATGACAGACATCATTCTTCATCATTACCCGGCCTCACCATTTTCCGAAAAAATCCGGTTGATTCTGGGTTACAAGAAACTGGAGTGGAAGTCCGTCATCATTCCGAATATCAGCCCCAAGCCCGATGTGCTGGCTCTCACCGGGGGCTACCGCAAAACGCCGTTCATGCAAATCGGTGCCGACATCTATTGCGACAGTGCACTCATTTGCGATGTGCTGGAGCACATTCAGCCGACCCCGGGGCTCTATCCCCAGGGCATCAAGGGTGCGGCGCGCATCGTTGCCCAATGGGCTGACAGCACACTGTTCTGGGCTGCGATGGCTTACAACCTGGGTCCCAAGGGCTACGCCCATATGTTTGCCGATGCGCCGCCGCAGGCCATGCAAGCGTTTGTTGACGACCGCAAACAGATGACTACTGGCATGACGCGTCTGCGCACACCAGACGCCACGGCAGCGTACAAAAGCTATTTGCGCCGCATTGCCAATATGCTCGAAGGCCAAACCTTTCTTTTGGGCGACGCTCCGTGCGTGGCAGATTTCGCCGTCTACCACTCACTGTGGTTTACCCGGGTACGGGTGCCCGTCATGGCCGACATTCTGGACCGCACACCCGGAGTTTTAGCCTGGATGGACCGCATGGCGGCAATTGGGCACGGCCAGATGCAGAAATCAAACGCTACAGAATCAATAGCTGCTGCTGCCCGTTCTCAGAGGGTCAGCCTTGAAAATGATGCCTTTCAGGACGAACATGGCATTGCGCTGGGCAGCCAGGTCACGATCACGGCGGAGTCCTTTGGGCCTGAGCCCACACAAGGTGAGCTGATTGCAGCCACGCGCACACGATACACCTTGCGGCGTACTGACGATCGTGCTGGCACAGTTCATGTGCATTTCCCGCGCATTGGCTTTGTACTGAAAAAGGCCTGAGACCCAAGCTTATTTCGCACCCATCGGGCATCTTCAACATTTTTATTTACTCCTCACAATTCGCATGATCACTGACTTCAAAAACAAAACCGCTGTGTTGACTGGGGCTGGTTCCGGCTTTGGCCTGGATTGCGCCCGCATTGGCGCGCGTCTGGGCATGAACCTGGTACTGGCGGATGTGCAGCAAGATGCTCTGGACAAAGCCGCTGCCGAGTTGCAGGCAGCAGGAGCACAAGTGCTGGCCTTCAAACTGGACGTGTCCGATGCGGCCCAGTTCGAGGCGTTGGGTCGTGCTACGTTCGAGCGCTTCGGCGCACCCCATTTTGTGTTTAACAACGCAGGGGTGGGCGCAGGCGGGCTGATCTGGGAAAACACCCTCAAGGATTGGGAGTGGGTGCTGGGCGTCAACGTGATGGGCGTCGTGCACGGCGTGCGCACCTTTACACCCATGATGCTCGACGCCGCCCGAAAGGACCCGTCCTACCAGGGCCACATTGTCAATACCGCCAGCATGGCCGGCCTGCTGAATCCGCCGAACATGGGCGTCTACAACGTCAGCAAGCACGCCGTCGTCAGTCTCAGTGAAACGCTCTACCAGGATTTGTCACTCGTGACGGATCAGATCAGCGCCAGCGTGCTGTGTCCGTTTTTTGTGGCCACCGGTATTAACCAAAGTGAACGCAACCGGCCGCAGGGCATGTCGGACGCCAGCGCAAAACTCACCAAGAGCCAAATGGTAGGCCAGGCCATGACCAGCAAAGCGGTGACCAGTGGCAAAGTGACTGCTGCGGACGTGGCGCAACTCGTGTTTGATGGCATCGCCGCAAACCGCTTCTATATTTACAGCCATCCCAAGGCAATCAAGTCGGTGCAAACCCGCATGGAAGACATATTGCAGGCCCGAAACCCGACAGATCCGTTTGCGGACAAACCCGAAATTGGTGCCGACTTGCGGCGTGCCCTGCGATCGGAGTCGTGATCAGTGCAGGTTCTGCATCTTGGAGTGGTCAAACAAGTCGACCTGGGTGAGTGAGTCGTCTGTCTTGCCAAGCGAAAACACGTACTGCGCCAATTCTTCATCCTCGATGAAACTGGCTGAAGAAATGGCAGTCAATAACTTCTCAGGCGACTGCGGCCGGGCGACTACAAAGCCCTGCACATAATCAACACCAATCTCCACCAGGGTCTGCACGGTCGCCGTGTCTTCGGCCCATTCGGCAATGGTCTTCATACCCAGATTGCGGGCCAGGCTCACGATGGCTTCCACAATCGCGACGTTGGCCGGGTGTTTGTTCATGTTGACGATGAAGCTGCCGTCGATCTTCAGCAGATCAGCCGTCAATTCCTTCAGGTAAGAGAAGGAGGTGTACCCTGCGCCGAAATCATCCAGCGCCACTTTGGCGCCATAGCCGCGAACCTTGTCGACAAATCGCCGGGTGTTGTCCAGGTCATGCAGCGCAACGCTCTCAGTGATTTCAAGACACAAATGGCCCACCACATGCATGTTGCGCTCCAGCATGCTGTAGACGTCCTGCATGAACTTTTCGTCATTCAGCGACGCACCGCTGAGGTTCATGCAAATGAACTTGGTGTGTTTCATCAACGCATAGTTCTTGTTCAGCCACGTTAGCGTGCTGGACAGTACCCATCGGTCAATGATGCTCATGCGTCCGCTGTTTTCACCGGCCGTGATCAGGCGCTCGGTAGGTATCAGTTTGCCGTTTTCATCGAGCATGCGCAGCAGGACTTCAAAGTTCAGCGATTCATGCGGCTTTGACAACGACATGATCGGTTGCATCACCAGGAACAGGCCGTCTGTGGCAGAACTGTTCGACAGGCGTTCCACCAACTTGAGTTCGACTTCATGCAGATGGAATGCGGCGGCGTCTTTCTCGTACACCACCAGACCATCGCTGTGCCCCAGTTTGGCCTCGCGACAGGCCCTGTCTGCCGCTGAAACGGCGTCTTTAATCTGCATGCCCGGTGCTACTTCAATGAGCCCCATGGATCCGCGCACATGAAAAGCGCGATCCCCCACACGGTACGGTGCCGTGCCGATGCTCTCCACGATACCGCGGCAAATCAGCGTCGCCATCGGAATGCGGGTGTCCGTCAGCACCAGCACAAATTCATCGCCACCCACACGCCCGAACTGCACTGCGCCCGAAACCATGTTCGTTACACGCAGGCAAACCTGCTGCAGGACCTCATCCCCTGCGTTGTGCCCATACAGATCGTTGATCAGCTTGAAGCGGTCCAGATCCAGATAGGCCAGGGCCAGGGGTTTGCCATCGGCCAACTGCGCCATCGCGCTGTCCAGGGCTTTTTCAATACCGCGGCGGTTGAAGACCTTGGTCAACGGGTCATTGTTGGCAAGAAACAGCAGGTCTTCAGTCGCTCTTGACCTTTCTGTGACGTCTTGCAGCGAGCCTTCAATCTTTTCGCGCGCCAGAATGGCCTTGACCAAAAAACGGCGTGCTTCGGTACTTCCCAACAATTTTGATTTGCCCCGGATTTCAAGCTCACCATCGGTCTGGGTATGCACGAGATGGTGCAACTGCGTCCATGCGCCGCCATTGAAATAGCGCTGCCATGAACTTCCACCATTGGCCAGCACGTTGTGGCCCAGCATCCTCTGCAAGGCCGGGTTCGCGCTGGTGAATCGTCCACGCATGTCCAGCGTGAAGAGGCCGATCGGCATGGCCTCATAAGTGTGTTCCAGTTCGGCCTGGACCTCCAGCCGTTTGTCATGTTCCTGGCGCATTTGTGCGGCAATGGCCAGAGCGGCCAGCAGGCTGGACGACAGGGCGGCAGTCACGCTATTGATCGATTCGATGAGGCCCTTGATCCCCAACGCGGCAGCCATGACTTCGTACAGGCTGGCGAGAATCGTAATACTCACAGACGCGCTGTACCAGATGGCCACTGAGGACGGGGTCTTGATCAGGATCAGGGTGAGCGAAACCACCATCACGGCAATGATCAGCGCGGTGGACACCCAGAGAAACGGCAGGAAGGATTGATACGGCACCAGCAAAGAAATCAGCACCAGTGGCAAACACGTCCACTGCACAACGCGAAGAAGCTTTAGCGTGCCAACCTTCGCCATGTCCGCGCTGAACAGCACCCTGAAAAGCGTGAGCGACAACACGTAATAGACCGACAATGTGAGAGCTCGAGCCTGAGACAGCCATTCAACCGGCACCACGTTGCCCAGCCACTGGGCATCCCATCCGGCGGACAGCGAGCCCATGCGCAAGTTCACCACCAGCCAGGCTGCGAAAAGCACATAAAGCCCACTCCGGTTGATCAGGGCGGTAATCAGCACAAAGATGGCCAGAATGATGATTCCGCCATCCAACAGGCCCGATTTGCGATGAAACTCCTGGGCCGATGTCTGCAAGTCGGCAGTGCGCCACAAAGACGCGGTGATACGCGCAGGTCCAACAGACCGCGTCTGGCAAATGACTTGCCCATCGCTCATGGCTGAGGTCACCTCAAGTGCAAAACCCGCTTTGATCTGCGACATTCCCCCGGTCGCCTTCTTTTTGTTGACGCGCCCGAGAAGGGTCAGGGTCTTTGAATCCCAGCACGCGATGTCCATGGCGTGGCGAGACGGAAATTCAACGGTCGTGGCGATGCCGTCAGGAGCTTTGGGCAGGGAAAAAGCTATCCAGAAAGGTGCTTCGGACAATTGGGTGTCCTGGTGCGACGCGGTGGGGCTGCCCTGCAACTGGGCCAGCGCCTGCTCAGGCGTGACGAGACTGGCCGACGCCTGAACCACCTGCAGGTCCAGGTCCTGGGGTTCAGTAATGGGATATTGAGATTTCCATACAAATAGGGCAACCAGGGAAACCAGCCCAATAAATAGCGGCACGGCATAGGCTGAAAAGCCAAACAGCAGCCGATCGAGTGAAAAATCGATCCGTCTGCCCGGTCGCCGGGGTAGGGCCTCAGGCTCTTTGGTGCTGTTCATGTTGTTACCCTCAAAACCTGACGGAAACGAACGATGCCGCTATCGCCCCACATTAAGAGGGCGTCGCGCGTAGTCTGCAACCTGCGGCTGCTTTTTGATTTCCAACAGTTCATATTCGTCTTGCTGCACGCTTGAAAAAGCGTAGCGGGGAGTGGACATTACACCCGCTGCCAGCCTGCGACAAGCAGATTCAGAATATGTCGTTATATAAAAACAACATATGAATCATTAGCTTGCCTCAAAAATATGATGTTTTACATTGGATGTGATCGTTAATGTGGGAGGGTTTTGAGTGCCGTGATTGAGCCCAGGGGTCTCCAGGGGCACTGGGTCAAAGGGTCTGGAATTGATCCAATTGACTCAATCGGCCCCATACACCCAGCCGGTTAACAGTGCATATGACTGTTCCACCATTTACATGGTGAACATCGGGCGACGCCCGGTGTTTAATGAGCGGGTCATGGGCGGATAGATCGACATGTGCTCAGCGTCGAGCTTGATGTCGGGGTGGTGCGTGCGGAACGCAAAGTCAAAAAGCGGGTGCTTTGCGGTGCTCCAGCGCGCCTCTGCGGTTTCAACGCACGACGACATCACACGGTGGGGCAGGTTGCCAACGTGCGGCATCGGGATGTAGCCGCGGCCGGGAAATACATCTGAAAACAGCATGCGCTCGTACTGACGGTCAATCGGAGAGCGCCCAGTGATGACCATCCAGTCAGTGCCAATTTCCTTGCAGTACAGGTAAAAAGACTTGAACAACACCGTGGTAATCAGGCGACCGAATTTCCCGTCAGTTACGCCAAGGCGGGTGGCTTCAGCCAGGCGCAGAGGTTTCATCCAGTCGGGCAGGGCGACCGATTGCTCCAGACACAGCGGCTTGTACTGGTTGGTTTGAATGCGGATGGTTCCCAGGGGTGAGGCGTCCAACTTGGATTGCGCCAGCAACACCACGACGCCGGGGTCTGTATCCGCTGCTTCGGGAAATCTAAGGGTTTCAGCAAACTCGGGCACGTGGCGCGCGTAGGCCGAGTGCCGGATGTGAACCGCTTTGTCGAGTTCCTCCTGGTTGGTGACGACCGAAATCGTGAAGGGCAAAACCTCTTGGGCCATACCAGGCTGCACATCGCCACCGCGCAGGGGCTGATGAGGCAAAGGCCTGACAAAACGGCTGATTGACGGAGTGATTTGCTCGTTCATATATTGGTAACCTCTTCAGTAAACACCAGATCCAGAGGATCGAAGCGCCCGGTAAACTGTAAAAAACAGGGCTTGGCGATGACTGTAGTAGGTCGGTTCCAATAAGATAAGTCGGCGTTTGTCTAGACAGCGTGTAGGATTTTTTCCTACATGGGAACCCTGACTAACCGCAGGCGGCTGAAACGGCCTGCAAGGTTTTGCCGGTCTTGGGGTCGAACACCACCAGGTTGATCTGGCGCGGGTGTCCGGGCGTGGCAGCAATCGAGCGCCACGTCAGTTTTTGCGGCATCTTCTGGTTTGTCGGGTAGTCACCGGCAGCTGTGTACTGGCGTACAACAAAGTCGTGTTGCAGGAACTCACCGGCATTCTCCCCGGACTTCACTTTTGAGCTGTGCCCATGCTCGGTCACCGTCCAGTAGGCCGACCACGTCTCTGGCGCGCCAGCTGCAGGTGTCACCTGGGCTTCAAACTGGTCCGGCGCGACCTCTTTCAGGCTGATGGTGGCCTGGGCCGGTGCGCGATGGGTGGTCAAACGTCCCCAATCACGCCAGTCCCGACCGTCCAGCACCGCCTGTGGTGTGTAGATAGACGAGAGACCGCTCAACCGGGCCAGCTGGCGTTGCCGCGTGGTGTGGGCCGGGCTGGCAAAACGGTCAACCCAGCCAATGTAGTCCCAATAGCCCACATGAAAAGCCTGCACCACTGGGGGCGAAATCAAGTTTTTTGCGTCGTTGCCGGTTTTCAGGGTTGACAGCCACTTGTCGGCGGGCGGACAAGAGCTGCATCCCTCAGAGGTGTACAACTCAATCACGGGTGTGCGTGTTGGCGCGGAGTGCACACTGCATCCTCCAAACCCTGTTGACTGGGAATACGCAGCAAATGCCCAGGTCGAAAGGGCAAGCAGTGCTAGGTTTTTAGTCGCTTTTGTCATATTTTGGCCTCTGCGGAAATGGGGTCGGAAAAGCGCACGCTGGTGCCTGGAAAAAAGCCGTTTCTGCGTGTGGCACACTCGCGGCCTCAGCGGGTTTACCTTTTTTATTTCTAAGTCGGCGCAAGGCCAACGGTTCTTACAGTCATGCAAAAAATCATCGCGCAAATCGCGCAAGAAATCCGGGTTCAGGACAAACAGGTACAAGCCGCAGTTGATCTGCTGGATGGTGGAGCCACGGTGCCCTTCATCGCACGCTACCGCAAGGAGGTGACCGGCGGGCTGGACGACATCCAGCTGCGCGAGCTCGAGGCCCGCCTGGGCTATCTGCGTGAGTTGGCGGACCGCCTGCAGACCGTCATCAAAGCCATTGAGGAGCAGGGCAGGATGACCCCGGTGCTGCTGGCCGCCCTGGTGGGCGCCGCCACCAAGCAGGAACTGGAAGACCTGTACCTGCCCTTCAAGCTCAAGCGCCGCACCAAGGGCCAGTTGGCCAAGGAAGCCGGGCTGGAGCCGCTGGCCGACGCGCTGTTTGCCAATCCCACCCTGGTGCCCGCCGATGAAGCGCTGGCCTATGTGATTCCCATGCGCCCGGTGGTGGAGGGCGGCGACAAACAGCCCGATTTCTCCACCGTGCAATCGGTGCTGGACGGCGTGCGTGACCTCTTGAGCGAGCGCTGGGCTGAAAGCCCGGCCCTGGTGCAAGACCTGCGCGAATGGCTGTGGCAGGCAGGCCTGCTCCAGAGCAAACTGATGGCCGGCAAAGATGAGAACGATGCCGATGTGGCCAAGTTCCGCGATTATTTTGACTACGACGAGCCCATTGGCCGCGTGCCTTCGCACCGGGCGTTGGCGGTGTTCAGGGGGCGGAGTCTGGACATTCTGGAGGCCAAACTGGTGCTTCCCGAATCAAATGAGGCATTGGCCCACGTTTCCACTGCACAGTCAGCTATAAAAAAAGTAGCAACTCCCGTGGTCTCGCTGGCCGAGGCACGCATTGCCCTGCGCCTGGGCTGGAGCCACAAGGGCCGCCCGGGCGATGACCTGATCCGCAAATGTGTGGCCTGGACCTGGCGCGTCAAACTCAGTCTGTCCACCGAGCGTGACCTATTTGCCAAGCTGCGCGAAGATGCCGAAAAAGTCGCCATCAAGGTGTTTGCCGATAACCTGCGCGACCTTCTGCTGGCGGCACCCGCCGGGCCCCGGGTGACCATGGGGCTGGACCCCGGCATTCGCACGGGCGTGAAAGTGGCCGTGGTCGATGCCACCGGCAAGCTGGT
>JANPAZ010000482.1:0-12989 GCA_031430225.1 Rhodoferax sp.
CACGCCGTGACGGTCTTCAGCCTGAATGCCGCCAAGAAGGCGGGCCTGCGGATCAAACAATTCCCGGGCAGTGGCAGCCAGCTCAGCAATGATCCGCTCACACCGGGCACGCCAGTCGGCACTCTGAAACAGAATCAAAAAGTCATCGCCCCCAACATGGCCCACAAAATCCTTCTGGGCATCACAGTGCGACAGCACGACACGGGCCAGCAGACGGATCATCTCGTCGCCACGCCAATAACCATACTGGTCATTGAAAGGCTTGAAATTATTCAAATCGGCGTAGCAGGCCACAAAATGCGAACCGCTTGCCAGCAGCCGGTCGATGTGCTGGCTGATGGGCACATTGCCAGGCAGGAAGGTCAGCGGGTTGGCATGGCGGGCGGCTTCAATACGGGTTTCGGTCACTGAGCGCACCAGCTGATCTGCGGTGCCCAGGCCCACATAGCGCCCGTTGTCAGTCACGATAAATCCATCGGCCAGGTAGCGCTGATCGTCTGAGGTCAATATGCCGACCAGTTCGTCAACATTGTGGTCGTGTTCAATGAGGCGAGGCGACGTGTTGGCGTGCACCATGCAAGACTTGCGGCCCCAGATGTCGCGGTAGTAAAGCTGGCTGTACTCATTGATGAACAGCATGCGGTTGATGATGCCTATCGGGGCACCGGCGTCCACCACGGCGATGGCATGGAGCCCCATGTCTGCCCGGAACATGGCGGCCAGTTCATCAATGGTGGTGTGAATACTGGCAGCAGGGGCGTAAATCACCGAGACGCGGCGCAAGTGACCCAATTGAACGGCCCTGCCCTGTTCGGGGAACACGGAAACACGCCGGTCAACCAGCACCTCAAGCGCTTCATCAGCGATGGCAGTTTTTGGGCTCGGTTCTGGATACCCCAGCATATAGCCTTGCCCGTAAGGAATGCCCAGGTCGCGAAGCACACGCAAATCGAGCTGCGTCTCTATGCCTTCGGCGATCAGCGCGGTGTCAAAGATGGCGGCAATCTGCTGCAATGCCTGAATCGTCTTGAGCTTGTCTGAGTGCAGGCTGATGTCTTTGGTGAAGTACTTGTCAATCTTGACGTACTCGGGTTTGAGCTGCGACCAAAGACGCAGGCTTGAGCGGCCATCGCCGAAGTCATCCAGTGCCAGGGAAACACCGGTACCTCGCAGCACCTGAACCATGCGCGCCAGGCGGTCCATGTCCGTGACACGCTCGTGCTCGGTGATCTCAAGCACCAGCATTCGGGGCAACACGCCAAAGCTCTTGACAAGGGAGACCAAGGCACTTTCTCCGCAGGCGCCCAGCATTTTGACCAGCACATCAGCACTGAGGTTGACAAACACCCGACCCTGGTTTTTGAGGTGGCCCCACTGGCTCAAGGCCGAAATGACACACCGGGCCTCAAAGTCAAAGTCCAGGTCTTCCTGATCGGCAGCCGTCAGCAAGGCATCAGGCCATTGCAAGGGCGAACCCTCCGGCCCGCGTATCAGGGCTTCATGCGAAAAGATTGCGCCATCGTCGAGCGAAGCAATGGGTTGGAAAACCGGATGCAACCCCTCGGCACGAAGCAAGGCCGCCAAAGGCCCGGTGCCTTCAAGCACTCGGCGGGATAGGCGGGTCAGCGAATCTGGAGAAGGGGGCAACTGCATGCGTGAGTGCACCGCTTGGTTGGCAGTCATAGGCACACCTTTTCACGAAAATCTTGGGGACACATCGCCAGACAATACGACAAACATATGACGGTCTTGTGAAAACCGACAGGCTTTTGGGCATGAACAGCGCATTGTTGTGCCAAAAATTTGACTGATTAAAATTAACCGTATAAACTGTTTACACCATTTAAAAAGGAACAAGCATGGTCACCGCAAAAAAAGCAACCGCCCCCAAAACCGCAGCCCCAATGCCCGCCGCAACAGTTTCGGCAGCAACTGCCACGGCACCAAACGCCGCCGCACCTGCCAGGGCAAAGCCCGCTGGCAAAGTGCCTGCCAAGGCTGTTGCCAAACCCGTGGCCAAGCCCAAAGCCGTCAAACCCGCCAAGCCCAAAAAGCCCAAGCTGGTGCGTGACAGCTTCACCATACCCAAGCCAGAGTACCTGGTACTGGACGAGCTCAAGGCACGCGCCAACAAGCTGGCCAGCCCTGCCAAAAAGAGTGAGTTGCTGCGGGCGGGTATCAAGGCGCTTGCACTGATGGCAGACGCCGCATTTGTGGCAGCATTGAAGGCCGTGCCAGCCATCAAGACCGGGCGCCCTGCCAAGTCCTGAAGTCAGCCAGTCGCCCTATAAAACTTCAGGCGACTGAACCGTGACCACCACGGTTTGAAGCAGCGCACCGCGCTCGCGGTTGCGCAACCACCACACCGCCCCGCGCCGTACCACGCACTCGCTGGCAGACAACCCCATGAGCTGGGCAATGGTCTGGCCCAGCGTGGGTTGATGCCCAACCAGCAGCACTGGGTGTTTTGAATCCGGCCACTGGGCTACTTCCAGCAGCTGGGCCACGGTGCCGTCCGGCGCCAATTCTGGCCTGATCTTGTATTTGCGCCCAAGCGCCAGTGCAGTTTGCTCAGTACGACGTGATGGGCTGACCAATATCCTTGCGCCGTCTGGCAACTGGCGGTCAAGCCAGTTGGCCATGCGGGCCGCCTGTTTTTCACCCCGGCTGGTCAGGGCGCGAGCCATATCATCCTGACCGTCAGCCAGGTCCTGTGCTTCTGCATGACGCCACAGGATAAGGTCCATCACCGCCTCTCCTGTCCGGCAGTGCGCCTTGAGTAAAGTGCCATCAGCGCCGCCTGCGCGCCATGGACAACCATTTTGGCGTCGTTCGTTACCCGGGCATAGCTTCCATCTGGCAGCAAATCCCAGGCGTCAACACCATCATGCAGATAGGCCACCAGGCACTCATCAACAATGCGCTGGCGCTGTACGCGGTCTGTGACCGGCCACGCCAGTTCAACGCGCCGCATCATGTTTCGGTTCATCCAGTCCGCACTTGACAAGTACAGCTCGTCTTTGTCGGCCAGCCGGAAATAAAACACACGGGAATGCTCCAGGAAACGCCCGATCACCGAGCGCACCCGCACGTTGTCGGTCACGCCTGGCAGACCCGCTGGCAGGGTGCAGGCGCCACGGATGATCAAATCAATTTTGACGCCACACTGGCCCGCATGAATAAGGGCGCGCACCAGAACCTCGTCAGTCAAAGCGTTCATCTTGGCCACAATGCGGGCGGACTGCCCGGCAGTGGCCGCGTCAGCCAGCGCGTTGACCTTGGCCACCAGCTTGCGCTGCAAGTCAAAAGGCGCAAGCCAGATTTTTTTCAGTTTGGGCAAACGGCTTTGACTTGCCAAATGAAGGAACACCAGATCCATATCAAGCGTGAGCGCCGCATCCGCCGTGAGGTGGCTGACATCGGTGTACAGGCGTGCCGTGCGTGGGTTGTAGTTGCCGGTTGACAAGTGACCATAGCGCTTGAGCTGACGCCCTTCGCGCCGTGTGACCAGCATCATTTTGGCGTGCGTCTTGAGACCCACAACGCCATACAGCACCTGGGCTCCAATGGATTCCAGCATCTCTGCCCAGTTGATATTGGCTTCCTCATCAAACCGGGCCTTGAGTTCAACCACGACAGTCACTTCCTTGCCACGGCGAACGGCTTCGCGCAGCAGGTCCATCAGAGTGGAGTCAGTGCCTGTTCGGTAAATGGTCTGCTTGATGGCCAGCACATCCGGGTCATCCACCGCCTCGCGCAGAAACGCCAGCACGCCGTCAAAACTCTCAAACGGCTGATGAATCAAGATATCGCGCTCTTTGAGCTGCTCGAAAATGGACTGTCCAGGTGAGATCTGGGTGGGGTAAGCGGGTTTGAAGGGCGGGAAACAAAGCTGGACGTCATCCACCATGTCAATCAACTGGGTCAGCCGGACCAGGTTGACCGGCCCGTGCACGCGGTACAAAGCGGGCTGAGGAAGCTCAAACTCCTTGAGCAAAACACTGGCCAGATATTCCGAACACCCAGCGGACACCTCAATGCGGACCGCCTGCCCGTAGTGCCTGTGCTGAAGGCCCTGGCGCAAGGCGGTGCGCAAGTTTTTGACGTCTTCCTCGTCGACCGCCAGATCAGAGTGACGGGTCACACGAAACTGCGAAAACTGCCCCACTTCGCGCCCCGCAAACAGCTCGGCAAGGTGGGCGCGAATGACACTGGAAAGCGACACAAACAGCCGCTTGCCATCCGACACTTTGGTCGGCATGCGGATCATGCGCGGCAGGACGCGGGGCACTTTCACGATGGCGATGTCGTTATCGCGCCCAAAGGCATCATGCCCGCCCAGTCGCACAATGAAGTTCAACGACTTGTTGGCCACTTGCGGAAAAGGATGGGAGGGATCCAGCCCCACCGGCATCAACAGGGGCCGCACTTCCCGTTCGAAGTACTGGCGCACCCAGCTGCGTTGAGCGGCGTTGCGTTCGCCGTGAGCCACAATCTTGATGCCATGCGTCTCCAGAGTCGGCATGAGCTCGTCGTTGTAGAGGGCATATTGCCGGTCAACCAACGCGTGGGCCGCTTGCGCAAGCCTCTCGAAGGACTCCTTACCCAGAGCTTCGCCAGCTTGATGCGCGGCCAGATGCGGCTCGGCCCTGACCTCAAAAAACTCGTCAAGGTTTGACGACACGATGCACAGATAGCGCAACCGCTCCAGTACCGGCACATCCTTGCGATAAGCCCAGTCGAGCACGCGGGCGTTGAATGCCAGGATGCTGTGGTCGCGGTCCAGCAGTGCTACGGCGTGCAGGCTGGACAGTGACTTGGGCTCGTGACGGACGATGGGATGGGACATGGATCGGAATATGACGCAGTGATGACAGATTGTTGACCCGCTACATGACAACTTTGTGACAAACCTGCTATGAACCCCGCCGTTATGCCGTCACCATGTTGATTTGAGCTGCACTCACAGGCGCTCCCATTGTCGCTTGCCAATGAATCAACTCCAGACGCCCATCGCTGTGCTCAACCAGCGCCGTGCGGCTTTCTACCCAGTCACCATCATTGCAATACAAAGTGCCATTGATCTCGCGCATTTCAGCGCGGTGGATATGCCCGCACACCACGCCATGGTGGCCACGCCGTTTGGCTTCATGGGCCACGGCGACCTCAAAGTCAGTGACGTAGCTCATCGCCTTTTTTACCTTGTGCTTCAGGTAGGCAGAGAGCGACCAATAGGGCAACCCCATACGCGCGCGCAGGCTGTTGAGGTGGCGGTTGAGTCTGAGCGTCAACTCATACAAATAATCACCCAGATAGGCCAGCCACTTTGCACATTGAACGACACCATCGAAATAGTCGCCGTGGGTGATCCACAGCTTGCGGCCATCTGCGGTGACGTGCACGGTGTCCTGCACGACTTCAATGCCACCAAACTGGTGGCCGACAAAGGCGCGTGCGAACTCATCGTGATTGCCGGGCACGTAAATGACCTGGCAGCCCTTGCGGGCGCGGCGCAACAGCTTTTGCACCACATCGTTGTGGGCTTGGGGCCAAAACCAGCGCCTGCGCAGCTGCCAGCCATCCACAATGTCGCCCACCAGGTACAGGTAGTCACTGGGGTGGGACTTCAGGAAATCCAGCAGGGCTTGCGCCTGAAAGCCGGGTGTTCCCAAGTGCAGATCTGAAATAAAGATCGCGCGATAGCGGTGCGCCGAAGGTGACTCGTCCTGATCCTGTGCACCCTCGTCGGCCAGGCTATTTGCCCACGGACCCAGCGCATCGAACGCGGTACGCATCAGGCCCCCAGAAAGTGTTTTCGATACCTCGCAGGCAAGTCATTGATGCGCATCATCATCGGCAAATCAGCTGTGTTGAAGTCAGGGTCCCACGCGGGCGCGCCCAGCACTTTGGCCCCCAGCCGCAGATAACCCTTTATCAAGGCCGGTGGCTCGACCTCGAGCGTGCCATCCAGACGATCCACCGGCAGTGGCAAACGGGGCCTGACCTGAAACTCGATGGGAGCCAGGTGGCTTTGGCTGACCTTGCGCCAGATGCTGGCGGCCGCATCACCGCTCACAATGCCGTTGTGCAACATCGGAATGCTGGCGCAACCGATCATGGTGTCCAGGTCATTGCGCACCATGAACTCAGCCAGCGCGCCCCACAGCGCCATGATGACGCCGCCATGCCGGTAGTCCGGATGAACGCAGCTGCGGCCCAGCTCCACCATGCGGTCACGCAGGCCGCGCAAGCGCACCAGGTCAAACTCGGTGTCGCTGTAGGTGCTGCCGACACGTTTGGCCTGAGCCGGTGTCAGCACCCGATAGGTTCCCACCACCTCGCGGGTGACGGCATCGCGCACCAGCAAGTGTTCACAGTAGTTGTCAAACAAGTCGACGTCGTGTCCCGGCGACGTTGTGTCCAGGCGGGCACCCATTTCCCCAGCAAAGACATTGAACCGAAGCCGTTGTGCCTGGCGCACTTCATCGCTGTGCTTTGCCCAGGAGACCACAATGCCGCCCGGTGTCGCCGCTGCAACAGGCGTTTCATGCGCGCTGACTGCGGGTTGCGCTGGCATGCGCAACAGTCCCTTGGGCCAGGTGATGCCAGACAGCGGAAACGTGGGGCTGGGCAATTCTTTCATCTTCATCTCCTTAGGTTTTTGCTCGATGAGAGGATTGTTATGAGCCAAGATGTCAACGCCATGAAGTGTCCATGGCAGTTTGGTTACAGCGTTGAGCGCCCCGTGCGGCGCTTGGTGAAACCAGCAGCCCCCAGCCCCAAAAGCACCAGTGCCAGGCTCTCAGGCTCTGGAATCTGTTGCTGCTGAAAGGTTGCGCCCAAGTCTGCGTCGCTCACGGCGAACACGAAAAACTTGTTGGCACCCGCTGATCCGGGAACGAAATCATTGTCATTGGCCACGTACAGCGTGTGCTCTGTGATGCCGTTGATCACGATATCTTCGCCGAAGGCCAGGCCTTCGATCTTGGATGGGATGGCCGTGAATGCAAAGCCGTTTGCGTTCAGGAGGGCTGCCACATCCAGCACCATCGTCTTTGGGATCGCCGCGTTCTTGAGCGTGATCTGGTCGTTGGCAGACCCGGTAAGACCGCTGACCTCGGTAGCCCCCGTAAGATTAATGCGGAAAAGCTGCTTCACCACCGCAGCACTGCCATCACCAAGACCCTTGCCGTCGCGCTCATCCACCAGGAACTCTTTGTTGTTGATGGCAACGATTTCACTGACACCTGTTCCGGTCGTGAGCTGGTAAGCGTATTCGTGAGTAACACCGGTGGCAATATCGATGGTGACGATGCGAACCATCTTGTTTTTGTCCTGTGCCAGAGAAGCCTGCATGATGCCGATCAGCATGGTTCCGTCGGGCGTGATGGCCAGACCTTCCATACCCTTGTTGGTGACACGCCCGCTTGTATTCCCGGAAATCTCCAGCGCACCCTGGGCATTCAAGTTTGAAATCGCCAGGTTAGTCGGGAGGGAAAACGATTTGATTCGTTGGCCGGTAGCGCGATCAAACTGGTACACATAGGGGCCGTATTCGTCTGAGATGAAGACGCTCTTGCCGTCGCGTGATACGCGGATGGCCTCCGGGTCCAGACGCGCGTTGTTTGGGTTGGTGGATGGCTTGGCCGCATCAAAATTGTCTGATCGCCCCGTGAAGTAATTGAAGCCTGCCGTGTTTTGCGTCGGCGCACCGTTGGGCAGGCTCAATCCGGCACCCGTACCATAAGTCAGCGCTGTGGCGCTTGACAGCAAGGTGGTCCCCGTCAGTGTTGGCGTCAATGTGTATGGCAGGTTGCCATTGGCGACAGCCGTCAGATTCAGCGTCAACGTCTGAAAACGCGAAATGTAAGACGTGGTGTCGTCCACCAGCGGGTTATAGGCCGTGGCATTCGGGCCTCGATCGGGTGTGGCCAGAAAAGTGTTGCCACCCGCCCAGGTCAGCCCCGAGCCCATGCCACCCAGGATGTTGCCGGCCAGACCATTCTCAAGGTTACCGGTGAGCCCGGACAGGTCGGTGGTGCCGTTCAGCGTGCCAATAGCGATCAACGTTGGCGCAGCCTGCGCGGTCGTTGTAGCCAGTACGGCGCTCAGCAATACAAAAAGCAGGGTCTTTTGATTCATGTCCATCCCAGTTAAAAAAAAGCCACCGAAACATTTCAGTGGCTTGTGCACGAGCTTATTCACGCCCGATGACTATTTGATGAAAGTCAAGGCTTGCGTTTGGCGCGGGCTGCTGCAGGTAGCATGCCGGGCGGTATTACAACGCCCTTGAGCGTCGCTTGTGCCAATTTGAAAAATACGTCAGTGTTGTCCATCACGCCTGTAAACGCGTAGGCACCTGGCCCGAACGCCGAGAGGGGAATATCAGTGGCAGTGTGAACTGCACTGTCACCAGGCACCTGGCCTGTCACCTGGAAACTGCCCAGCATGTCGCGGGTCGCCGGGCTGGCCGGATAGGCGGTTAATGGTGCGGTTTTGACGAACGGTTGCTGGCTGTCCTGGAGGGGGCGGTCGTTGGTACGCCAATCTTCAAAACGGTCGGAATTGGCACCGTAACCCACCAGCAGGCGATGATCAATGTCCGTGGTATCAGGGTAGCCGTCACCAGCGATTCGATACTTGGGGAAACCCGCTTGCTCATAGATCCCTACCACCTTGTCGCGCAGGTTGTCCGCGCCACCCTCGCGCACCAGTTCCTGAAGCCGGGCGTCGCTCACGCGCGAGCCGCCAATCAATGCAACCCCGGAGCATTCATGGTCGGCTGTGACGATCACCAAAGTGTCTCCCCGCTTGGCAGCGAAATCCTGCGCCACCTTGATCGCGCGATCAAACTCGATGGTGTCGAGCATCCAACGCTCTGTATCCATGTTGTGTGCCTGTTTGTCGATGGAAGCGCCCTCAACCATCAGCACGAAACCATTTTTTTGGCGCTCAAGCACCGAAAGCGCCTTAACTGTCATCTCATCGAGCATGGGCTGGTCGGGGAAGCCATAGTCATCCACCACTTTGCCGGTGACACCACGGGCCTTGCCACGGCGGCCATCGATCTTGTCAAGTGCCACGTTCATATTCGAATGCGCAAACAGGCCTAGCAGGCGATCCGTCTTGCGGGGATCAATCGCGTCAAGAGCCGCCTTATCCGGCGCATATTGAAAACCGGAAGCCTGGAAATCTGCGAGCAAGTCGCGGTCTTTGTCCAACTTGCCAGGACTGGCACCCCAACGTTTGACGATCTCGGAGGTGTGCAGGTTGGCAGTCGAAAACGCATAGTCGGTTCGGTCACCACGGGCCGAACCCGGCGTGGTCGAAGGCAGGAACCACTTGCGCCCGCCGCCCATCAGAACTGACAAACCCGTAAGGCCCCGGTCATCCAGGTACTGATCCACGATGCCGGTTCCCGCGCCCCGGCTGCTGGTGTGGACCGCGTTGCCGGCCGGCGTTGCGTCAAACACGTCGGCGGTTGTCACCAAACCCAAAGCCTTGCCTTGCGTGCGGTGCAGGTATTCGCTGAGGTATTCAATGCGCGGGTTGTCAAACGGGTCGATGGTGTCATCAGGGAACACGCCCTCTTCATTGTTGTTATTCTTGTTGCCGGAGACATATGCCGTCATGCCGGGCGCAGAGTCAGTCACCACCGAATTAAGCGACGCCGTCTTCACCATCCCGATCACCGGGAAGGTATCCATGGCCAACGGCGTAATGACCTTGCCCTGGGCATAGCCGCCCGCCACCATGCGCGCTGCCGTGCGCTGCGCGGCACCCATGCCGTCACCCAGCAGGATCACAATGTTTTTGACTTTCTGGCCGCCAGCCAGCAATGGCACGACTTCAAAGTTTCCGTTGGCCGATACGCTCTGCCCGTCGCTTTGTGTGGCGTTGACTGAGAATGTGTGCAGCCCCGGCTTGATGACGCTGACCGCGCGAACGGTAACGATAGCTGCGTTTTTGGCCACAGCGGGCAAACAGCCACTGGCGCAGTCTCGCAGAGCCACAGGACGATCAACGGTCTTGCCGTCAATGACAAACCTGGCACTGGAAATGCTCTTGCCGGGGTCATCCGGTTTGATCGTTGCCTGCAGGTCAAAGCGCTGCCCGGGCAGGAATCTCGCGATGACGGGCGCTGGCTGGCCGCTGGAAAACAACTCACTGGGCGGCGTCATCCGGCTGACAGTTGGCGCAGCACGAGCGCTCGCACCCAGCAAAGAAATGGCACTAAAGATGCCCGCTGCAAAGAGCAGACCGGAAAATTGTGGCTTGAAATTGTTGTGCATGATTTGCCTCAGATAAAACAAGAAAACTAATGGCCGTGTTGTCGGTTGTGCAAGAAGCCGGCAATCTCGGTGGCGGTCATGCCCCGGGCCGAATCCGGGCCGAGCTGCAGCCGAACCCAGGACACCCGGCCGTCGGTCGCTTCGTGTCGGCTCACGCTAAGTGTGCCGCTAACCGCAACAAGTCCCCGCACGTGTGGCACGGCCCAATCCTGCTGACTAGGGTCCAGATAAACCGTTACCGTGGCGGGCGGCAGGTCGTCTGCTTCACCATCGGCATGCTCACTCATTTGTACCGGGCGAGGTGCCAGCATGAAGCGCCCGGGTGCCGGGCTTTCTTGCTGGACCATGTAGCCCACCAGACGCACGGCCTGCCCTTCTGCATTGCGCAACGTGTCACTGATGGCGAGTCCAGCGGGCCCCACGGGCATGCTGAAAAAGTCGCGAAAGCGCAACTCCATGACCTGTCGGGACACTTTGCTGGTGGTGACCTGCGGTTGGGCGGTTCCCATCCAGAACGCTGCCGTTGTGGCGAGCAGCAGACGCAAAGGTGTGGTGACGGCGCTATGGCGGCTGGTGTCAAAGGGCAATCGAAATCGGAGCTTCATGATGGGGCAATGCCTTTCAGGTTGGGCTTGATTTGCTGTGAAGGCCGGAGCATACGAAACCCGCGTGACGCTGGTATGACGGACAGAAAGGAACGCGATTTCACGAAAATTTCAGTCAGATTGCCTGAAGGTTTCCATATTTCTATATTTCAAGTATTATTGAAACATGGAAACAATTGACACGGACATTGATGAACCCATGGCGGTCAAAGCGCTGGCTGCATTGGCACAACCCCAGCGCCTGCGCACCTTCAGGGCGCTGGTGGTGGCCGGGCCGAAAGGGCTGACGCCCGGTGCCATCGCAGAAAAATTGGGGAGTTCCAACAGCGCCTTGTCGTTTCACCTCAAGGAACTTTCTCACTCGGGTCTGGTGAGTTGCGAGCCGCGCGGCCGCAACCTTATCTACCGGGCGAACTTCATGCAAATGAACGCCTTGCTGGGCTACCTGACCGAGCATTGCTGCCAGGGTGCCGGATGTGCAGTTATGGCAGACCCCGCTTGCACAACCTGCTGACCCACAAGTTGCACCCGACCACACCATGACCATTGCCGACACGTTGAATCAGGCATGCGTGTGCCTTACTCTGGACCCGGCCCGCCTGCGCGAGCAGCTGGAGCGGGACCCCACCCTGGCGGGCATGTACGACAACATCGCGCTGTCGCAGCCGCATCTTTTTTCTCAAAGTGTGGTGTTCATCTCGACTGCCACATATCAGGCCATTGCGCAGGCCGTGGCAGCCATCGAGCGCGTCATGGCCCTGCCCGCCTATCAGGCCGCGGCACTTGAACACGCACCGCCCGTGGCGCAGCCCGTCTTCGGGCCGCTGGGTGCCTTCATGGGCTACGACTTTCATGTGGACACGGGCCATGCAGCGTTCACCGGGCCAAAACTCATCGAGATCAACACCAATGCGGGCGGCGCCTTCCTGAACGCCGCACTGGCACGGGCCCACCTGGCGTGCTGCGAGTCCATGTCATTGGCTATGGAGACCTACACCCGGCTTGGCACGCTGGAGCAAACCTTCTTTGACATGTTTGTGCAAGAGTGGAAGCTGCAACGCGGTGATACGCCCCTGCGCAGCGTGGCCATCGTCGATGACGACCCACAGGCGCAATACCTGGCCCCCGAATTTGCACTGTGCCGGCAAATGTTTGTGCAGCGAGGCGTGCAGGCGGTCATTGCCGACCCCGGGGATCTGCAACTGTCAGACGGGAAGCTGATGCATGGTGACGTCGCCATCGACCTGGTTTACAACCGGCTCACCGATTTCGACCTGTCCAACCCGGCACATCAGGCGCTGCATGATGCCTATCTGGCGGGCAGCGCGGTCTTCACACCCCACCCGCACGCCCACGCGCTGCGGGCGAACAAGCGCAACCTGATCACCCTATCCAACGACGAGCTCCTGGCGCGCTGGGGCGTGCAGGATGCAGACCGGCAATGCCTGCGCGATGCGATTCCCGCCACGCAAGCCGTCACCCGTGACAAAGCCGAAGCCCTGTGGGCCCAGCGCCGCCAGCTGTTCTTCAAACCCGTTTCGGGTTACGGTGGCAAGGCGGCGTATCGGGGCGACAAGCTCACAAAAAAGGTCTGGCAAGACATCCTCGCGGGCGACTTCATTGCGCAGGCGCTGGTGCCGCCGGGGCAGCGGCTGGTGAGTGTGGACGGCGTTGCGACTCACCTGAAGTTCGACATTCGGGCCTACACCTACAACGGGCAAATCCAGCTGCTGGTGGCGCGCACGTACAGCGGCCAGACCACCAACTTCCGCACGCCGGGTGGTGGCTTCTCGCCCGTGCTGGTCGTGCCACAGATGGACTTGCCGCCGGGCTTGCAGCCGCTGCTGGCGGGCTATGAGCTTGCGCAACCTGACAATATTTGTACGAGCTGCTGACACAGAAATTCTTTTCTTCGCGTATTCCTCTCAACCTTTCTCTTGCCTCACGGAGATCAAAAACCATGTCAAACCCAACCATCAACGTGCTTTTTTTGTGCACCCACAACTCGGCCCGCAGCATTCTGGCTGAAGCCATGCTCAACCACATTGGCCGGGGTCGCTTCAAGGCCTATTCGGCTGGCAGCAGCCCGCGC
>JANPAZ010000483.1:0-1569 GCA_031430225.1 Rhodoferax sp.
GCACTACGCCACCACGCTGTTGCGCCAGGGGGCCAGCGGCTACCTCAACAAAGACTGCGACCCCGAAGAAATCGTCAAGGCGATTCGCACCGTGCACCGCGGGCGCAAGTACATCACCGCCGGTGTGGCCGAGCAACTGGCTGACGGGTTGACTGGGAGCGGAGTCGACAAACCGTTTCATGAGCAATTGTCCGAACGTGAGTTGCAGGTGTTTTTGCGGCTGGCACGTGGCGAGACCATCGGGCACATGGCCATCAGTATGTCGCTTAGCGTGAAGACGGTCAGCACCTACCGCACCCGCGTGATGGAGAAAATGAAACTTGATTCGAACAGCGATCTGACCTATTACGCGCTGAAGAACGGCCTGATTCAGTAGCCACGGTCAGGGCCGCTTCAGTGCAGGGTGGTGGTTGGGCTGAGCGTGCCGCCTGCGGCCAGGTCGCCGCAATATTGAATCAGGTCCTCAATGTCGTTGGACTTGTCAAACACCCTGTCCGCACCCAGTTCCAGGCATTTGCGGCGCATGTCTATCGTGGCGTAATTGCTCAGCACCACCAGAGCGCGCCCCTGCGAAAGTGCCTGCGCACAGCGCAAAACCCCCAGGCCCGAACCGTGTTTTAGAAAAATATCGATGACCACCAGATCCCAGGGGTTGGTGGGCTGCGAAAGCCACTGCACGGCGGTTCGTTCGTCTTCAGCGGTGCCCACGATTGTGACTGGAACCAGTTCTTCCAATGTCGCTATAAGGCTCTCGCGGATGACCAAGCTGTCTTCGACGAGGTAAATTTTAAGGGGCAGTGCAGACAAAATGGTTGCCAATAATTCTTCAGTACCAGTATGCCATCGGCACCCCGGAATGCACGGGTTAACTGACCTGTAATCGTGTAAGACCTTTCCTACAAGCCGTCCTTCTTCGCGGTCGCCCCTGCGGCTCCGGGTGGCTTCGGGCGGCTTCGCGCAAGCCTATTTTCTTGCCCAGGCTCGCCCACGTAGGACAACTACTACCCCCACAAGCGATGCTGTCCGCTGGGCATCGCACACCCTGATGTTGATACTCAAGCTGTTCGACCAACCAACCTCAAGGAACTGAAAAATGAACACCACAAAATCTTCCCTCCTCGGCACTATTGCTGCGACCGCCCTGGTTTTGCTGACCGGCTGTGCAGGCATGACCTCACAAGAGAAAAGCACTGCAACCGGTGCCGTCATTGGCGGCGTGGCTGGCAATGTACTGTGCGGTGGCGGCCTGCTGTGCACGGGCGCTGGTGCTGCCGTCGGTGGCGTGATTGGCCACGAAGTTGCCAAGTAAGAAGTCGAGCTGTTTTTGGTCCGCCTTCAATTCTCGATCGCGCTGAATTATGAAATCACGGCCCCGGGCTGTGATTTCATCTTCAGTATCCACGCCGCTCAGACGCCACATCAAACCGTCGTGAGTGAGTCGTTGCGGATCAGCCAGCAGCTGGTACCCAATCTCTACACCGATCCCGTCACGCATACGCGTTTTTTGCGGCTCAAGGCCTTTGGCGGCCCGTTGACGGTGCACTACGACGCCACGGTGGACCTGAATCA
>JANPAZ010000484.1:0-3611 GCA_031430225.1 Rhodoferax sp.
GCGCCGCCGATAGATTGCTTTGCCCGCTGACGCGTACTATTTCGCGGATCGAGACGCTGTCGATACCGTGTTCCGCAAACAGGCGTTCAGCAGCATCCAGCAATTGCGTGGGAGTGGCTGAAAGAGTGTCGGGTTCGGACACTGTGGCCGTGGGTTTTGCCATGAGTTTGAGGGTGAGGCAGGGTCGCCAATGCAATTGACAGTTCGAGAAAAATCCATTGTAATTCACATGAATTAAATAGCGCAAGTCAGTGTTAGTGCAGCAGGAGACAAAGCCATGAGTCCGATTCCTTCATCAGAGCCGCCGTTTCGCGGCAACATAGGTCGCACCGTCAATGAGTCCACGCCCTCTTGGCCGGCATCAAAGATCAAGCCGGGCTCGCCCAATGTGGTGGTTGTCGTTTTTGACGATATGGGGTTTTCTCACCTGGGGTGTTATGGCTCTACGCTGAAAACCCCAAACATTGACGCGATAGCCTCGCAAGGGGTGCGTTACACCGGCTTTCACACGACAGCGCTTTGTTCGCCAACCCGTGCGTGCCTTCTAACCGGGCGAAATCATCACGCTGTTGGGATGCGTTCCATCTCGAATTTTGACACCGGCTTCCCCAATATGCGCGGGTCGATCCCGCGTTCTGCTGCCACACTGGCCGAAGTCTTGAGGGACAACGGCTACGGTACTTACGCCATGGGTAAATGGCATCTCGCGCCCATGGCCGAGTGTTCTGCGGCTGGGCCGTTTGCCAATTGGCCCTTGCAAAGGGGTTTTGACCGTTTCTACGGTTTTCTCAATGGTGAAACTGATCAGTTCAGCCCCGAGCTGGTGTGCGACAACCACGCCATAACACAGCCGAAATCGGTTGAAGAGGGCTACCACTTCTCTGAAGATGTCGTTGACCAGGCCAATGCGTGTCTAGGCAACCTGAAATCGTTGGTTCCTGAAAGGCCTTTTTTTCTGTACCTGGCGTTTGGTGCCATGCATGCGCCGCATCAGGCGCCTCAAGCCTATTTGGAAAAATATCGGGGCAGGTTTGACGCGGGCTGGGATGTCGAGCGTGAGGTGTGGTTCAAACGGCAGTTGGCGATGGGCATCATCCCGCCAGGGACTCAGCTTGCACCGCGTAACCCGGGTGTGCGACCGTGGGTGGATCTGTCAAGCAATGAGCAGCGACTTGCAGCGCGTCTGCAGGAAGCTTATGCCGCCATGCTGGAGCACACAGACGTTCAAGTGGGCCGTTTGGTGGCGCACATCAAGAGTCTTGGTGCGTGGGACAACACGCTGTTTTTGCTGATGTCGGACAACGGTGCCAGCCAGGAGGGCGGCGCCACCGGCATTCTCGACGAGATGCGCTATTTCAATGGAATGCGTGAAGACGTTGATGCGGCTGTGCTGCGGCTGGACGACATTGGCGGGCCGAACAGTCACAGCAACATTCCGTGGGGCTGGGCGCAGGTTGGGAACAGCCCGTTGAAGTGGTACAAGCAAAACACGCATGGTGGCGGCGTTCGTGATCCTATGGTGCTGCACTGGCCGGGCCATGTCGCAGACCCTGGCAGCATGCGCCACCAGTTTTGCCACGCGATAGACATCGCGCCCACTATTCTGGCGGCTATTGGTATCGAGGCGCCAACCACGGTCGCGGATGTTCCCCAGACGCCCATGCATGGCAGCAGCCTGCTCACCAGCTTTTCCAACCCTCAGGCAACTATTGAGCGCGGTCCGCAATATTTTGAGATGTTTGGGCACCGTGCTCTCGTGGCAGATGGCTGGAAGGCTGTGTCGCGGCACAAGGCGGGGGCGTCTTACGAGGACGACGTCTGGGAGCTTTACCATCTCGACAGTGACTTTTCGGAGTGTGTCGATCTCTCGGAAAGCCAGGGCCAACGACTGCAGGACATGATTGCAATGTGGTGGCGTGAGGCTGAGAAGCACGGCGTTCTACCACTTGATGACCGGGGTTTGTCAGAACTGTTTCGGGCGTCTCGGCGGCCCGATATGCCGACTTCCCGAAACCACTTCACTTACTTCCCACCCATTGACCACATGCCGGCCGACACTTGCCCTTCAGCAGCAAGGAGCTGGACGACCACCGTCACGATGGATCACCCGGCCGTCAATGGCGACGGTGCACTGTTGGCGCGAGGCACGATCAACAGTGGCTTTGTTCTGTATGTTCTGCGTGGACGATTGCATTTTGACTACAACTGTTTTCATCACCATACCGTAGTTGCGTCTGCGGACGCCATATCGTCAGGCGCCCATATTGTGACCCTGCGGGTGCAGCGACAAGAGGATGGTGGGGCAGACATTGCGCTTGAGCTGGATGGCAACTGCGTTGCGCAGGCACGCATTCCCAAGTTGCTGTTTGTACTCTCCAGCATTGGTATGGATGTGGGCCGTAGCCTGTCGCCGGTGAATGATGACTACCAGGCGCCGTTCAACTACAGCGGGAAAATCGCGAAGGTTGAATTTGCGCTCGATGAAAAAGTGGCCAAAGGTGAAATCAAGGCCCAAATGCGCACTGAGATGGCGCGTCAATAAACAACCATTGAAAGACCATTTAAATGTCTTTATTGCAGGAACCACAGGCGCGCTTGCGCCTTGACACTTTGACCCGCATTTTTGCCCCGAGGTCAATCGCAGTAGTTGGTGCGTCTGACACTGCCTCCAAAATTGGAGGCATACCGGTGGATTTCAATCGCCGTTTCGGATTTGACGGGCCAATCTACCCTGTGAATCCGAGGCCTGCACTGGTACAGGGCATGCAGGCCTATCCAAGCCTGTTGAGTATTGGTAAACCGGTGGATCTTGCCGTTTTCGCGGTGCCAGAAGCGCTGGTTCAGGGTGCGCTTGAAGACGCTATCGCAGCCGGTGTGCTTGGCGTGGTCTTGTTCACCTCCGGCTATGCCGAAGTCAGTGATGATGGCGCACGGGCCCAGGCCCGTCTGCGTGCCACCGCCCGCGCGGCCGGCATACGCCTGTTGGGCCCAAACTGCCTGGGCTTCATGAATCTGCGTAACAGTGTGTACGCCACCTTTTGCCCTGTGCCCAATGGCGGGCTGGTGCGCCAGGGCAGCATTGGCCTGGTGAGCCAGTCGGGTGCTTTCGGAGGCTATGCCTATGCGCTGGCACGCGAGCGCGATATTGGTTTTTCGCAATGGATCACAACGGGCAATGAGGCTGATATTGAACTCGCCGACTGCCTGGAGTGGCTGGCCCATGACCCTGAAACAAAGGTCATTATGGGTTACATGGAAGGGTGTCGTGATGGCTTTAAACTGCGCCGGGCATTGGCAGCTGCCCACGCGGCACGCAAACCCGTGGTCCTGGTAAAGGTGGGCCGCACGGAGGCTGGCGCTCAGGCAGCGGCTTCGCACACTGCCGCATTGGCTGGCAACGACGCGGCCTATGACGCCATATTTCGTGAATACGGTGTGCACCGTGCACGCGACATTACCGAGTTTTTCGACATTGCCGCGAGTGCCAGCATTGCCGGACTTCCGCGCGACCGCTCGGTGGGTTTGTTTACCGTGTCTGGTGGTGTTGGCGTGCTGATGGCGGACGAGGCGGCTGACGGCGGGCTCGACGTGCGCGCCATGCCGGAAACTGC
>JANPAZ010000485.1:0-2123 GCA_031430225.1 Rhodoferax sp.
TCTTGCGGTCAAACTTGTCGAGATAGGTGGCCGCCATCAAACCGGAAAGACCGGCCGCGAAGGTGTATGCGGAAACAAGCACCGCGAACTGCGCGTCTGTGATCGAAAATATCTGGGTGAACTGAGGCCCCAGCGGCATCATGATCATGAAATCAAGAATGTGAGTGAACTGAATACCGGCCAGCGTCAGCAGAAGCCACAGCTCGCGTTTAGGGGATAGCTTTGTGGACATGCGTGTCAGTCTAGTGGTAACGGAAAGGGCCCGGGCCGGTAAGGCCGCTTTCAGGCTACGCAATGACGACGCCAGAAGAAAAGGGGAAATGACGGTGACAGTGTGATTCCCTTTGATACGGCTGGTGGGAACTGAGAGATTCGAACTCTCGACCTACGGATTAAGAGTCCGCTGCTCTACCAGCTGAGCTAAGTTCCCCTTTCTCGTCTGCAAAAAAGAGAAAGGGCCCGAATTTTCATTCGGGCCCTTAAATCTTGGTGGGACGTGCGGGGGTCGAACCCACGACAAACGGATTAAAAGTCCGCTGCTCTACCAACTGAGCTAACGTCCCCACATGGTTTTGCGGAGTAACTACAAAACCAGACAAAGTGATTTACACCACCCTGCGAAGCCTCAAATTATAGCTTGAATTTTGTCGTCTTTGCAAGGCCGATTGTCTTGCTGTTCGAAATTTGATCCATGAGCCAGCCCGCCGCACATTGACCAAAGGTGGCGGTGACGCTCACGACAGAACCATAACCATGACAGTTCAGGCTGCCATCGCTTGCGCCGTTTGTATCAATGGCGCAAGACGTATCAGGTGCAGCCACTGCTTCGCGACTAAAAACGCATGCAACACCTATTTTTTTACCCAAGCGCGGGGCACCGTGTTCTTTGCGAAGCCGGTAACGCATCTGGGCGAGCAGCGGGTCGTGGGTTGTCTGGCTCAGGTCATCAATGTCCACGAGGTGCGCCTGGCGCTTTCCACCGGCCGCGCCTACTGATATAAAAATCGTACTTGTATTTGACAACAATGACCATGCCGCCATGGCTGTCTTGGCCTTGACCTGATCGCAGGCATCGAGCACCGCATCGACACCCTCGGCCATCAGATCGGGCCAGTTTGATTGCTCCACAAATTCTTCGATGCAGGTCACTCGGCAGTCGGGGTTGATCTGCGATATGCGGTCTCGCATGGCCAGAACTTTGGCCTGTCCCAATGTTGAATCCAGAGCGTGAATCTGCCGGTTGATATTGGACTCCGAGACGTGATCCAGATCAATCAATGTCAACCGGCCCACACCACTGCGAGCCAACGATTCAACGGCCCAAGACCCGACACCGCCGATGCCGATTACCGCGACATGTGAAGATCGAATATTTGCGGCGCCGGCGACGCCGTATAGCCGCTCCAGTCCGCCAAAACGGCGTGTCAGGTCCATGGGGCGCGCGACTATCAAGCCATCCGGTCAAGCCGCCAGACCTGGTACTTGAACGCCAAAACCGCACCCGCAATGATGGCAGCCAACGCGACAAAACTGCTGGCACTCAAGGTAGAAATACCACTGAGCCCTTGCCCCACAGTGCATCCCATCGCGGTTACGCCGCCGATTCCCATGAGGACGGCGCCGACCAGATGATTGGCAACGTCTTCAGTGCCGCCAAAGCCTTCCCAGCGGAAGGTTCCCGACAAGATTGAACTGATCGCCGACCCGGCAATGACGCCGAAGACAGATACGATGCCCAGAGTGAGCACCTTGCTCTTGTCGCTGAAAAACATGAGCCAGTCCAATGTGTAGGCCAGTGGCGCCACAAAGCTCAAGGATTCTGACTTGCCGGAATTGGTGGTGAGAAAGGCCTCCTGCAAGGTTTCAGGATGCTCCGCAACAAACCCTAAGTGGCCACTGATCCACCACATGGCAACCACCACTGCACCAATGCCCAGGCCAGCGAGCAAATTGTCGGCTTTCATAAAGTCCTTACCCATCGCTACCCAAACCAGTAGTGCACCGCCCACAATCAGACCACAGACCAGCGCCGAAGTCTGACTTGTCGTGCCGACCGATGAGCTGACCCACTGTGCGAGCGACGTACCAATGCTCATGTCAATACCGACTTTGTCGACTGTGGC
>JANPAZ010000486.1:0-1595 GCA_031430225.1 Rhodoferax sp.
GCATAGGGTGAGGGCGACCGCAGCGCGGGCACCGCCACCGTCGCCGTGTTGGTGCCCATCATGAGGGTGTAGCCGTCTGGTACTGACTTGATCAGCTCTTGCGAGGCAATGATGCCTTCGGCGCCGGGCTTGTTGTCCACCATCACCTGCTGGCCAAGTTGTGTACCAAGACCTTTGGCAATGATGCGGGCCATGACATCTGCCGCGCCACCGGAGGCAAAACCCACGATCATGCGCAGGGGCTGGTTGAGAAAAGCCTGCACGGAGGCTATTGGCACGGCCAGCGCCGCAGCGTGATTTGCCGAGCGATGAAGGGTGAAGTCATGGTGGGTGTCTCCTGTGTTGTGGATGGATTTCGCCGCGTGGGTCTAGTGTGCGAACGCAACTTCTTCTGTGGTGGCACGGCGCAACTCGCGGCGTTGGGCAAAATCAAAATAGCGGCCCCGGTGCAAAGTAGCCGTGTTGTCCCACATCACCAGGTCACCCACCTGCCATTTGTGGCGATAGATGAATTCGCGCTGGGTGGCGTGCTCCAGCAGATCCATGAGGAGCATGCGTCCCTCGGCCACCGTCATGCCAATGACTTCGCATGCATGAATACCCACAAAGAGGATTTTTCGTCCTGAGCGTGGATCAGTTTGCACGATGGGCCAATGGGCCGGTGCGATGGCCTGGCGTTGCGCTTCACTGTAGTCGGTATCGCCCAGCAAGAAGCGTGAGTGCAGTGCATAGTGCACGGCCGTCAAATCCGCGACTTTTTCTTTTTGCCAGGCGGGCAGAGCGTCAAAGGCCAGCCGCAGATCGGCAAATTCGGTGTCGCCACCCAAAGGCGGCACCACCACGGCTGACAGCATGGAGTATTTGGCGCGGGGCTTTTGAAACGAGCTGTCACTGTGCCAAAGCTGATTGGCCACATTGCCCACAATTTTGGCGTGTGTGCGGTCAGCCACTTCGCCATCCACTTTCACGTTGGAAATGTCGGCCAATTCGGCGTGCGCAAAGCGATGTGGCCCGCCCTTGACTTTGCGCAGTCCTAGATCCAGCGGGCCGAACGATTTGGCAAAGGCGATCTGTTGGTCTTCGGTCAGCGGCTGGCCGCGAAACACCAGCACGGCATGCTCGTCCATCGCCGCTTCAATGGCACGCGTGTCCGCTTCGCTGAGCGGCTGCGAAATATCGACGCCACGGGCCTCTGCGGCCAGTGGTGCCAGGGGTTTGAGGATCAATGTCATGGCGTTCCCCGGTTGTGCTCAGTCGGCCGTAGCGCCAGAGGCTTTGACCACCTTGGCCCATTTGTCGATCTCTACGCGGATGAACGCGTCAAACTGCTCCGGCGTGTTGCCGACGGGTGTCAGGCCCACATCGGCCATCCGCGCCCTGATCTCGGGTGACTGCACGGCCTCGGCCAGGTCGGCGCTGAGCTTTTTCACAATGTCGCGGGGCGTACCGCTGGCCACCACCACGCCAAAGACGCTTTCCACGGTCAGCCCCGGCATCGTCTCGACGGCTGTAGGAATGTTGGTTGCAATCGCGACTCGGCCAGGGCTGAACACGGCGATGGGTTTCATGCGACCTGTCTTGATGTGCGGCAGCGA
>JANPAZ010000487.1:0-2091 GCA_031430225.1 Rhodoferax sp.
GTATTGTCTCGCTCATGTTGTTTTCCTGGTCATGCTCCCAGCCTCTTCCCAAATCCACCAAACCCCCCACCCCCACCAACCCCAATCACCAAACTAAGCGAAGCCCATGTCGCCGCCACATAAAACACCCGCGCGGCTTCCTGTTCGTCTTCGCCTTTGGCGGGCATGTGGCCCACGCCGATCAGGGCCACCACCGGGAACTCCAGGCCTTTGCTGACCTTCATGGTCATGACTTTGATGGTGTCGCTGGCGGGGTCAAAGTCGCCGGGGCTGCGGCGCATTTCCACCGGCATCTGGCGCTGGTGCAGCACCTGGGCGCACAGGTCGCGCGTGCTGTAGTCGGGGCATAAGATGGCCATATCGCCCCAGGCGTGGCCTTCTTTGTGGGCTTGGTTCAACTGGTCAGCAATCGCAAATGCTTCTTCGCGCAGCGTGGGCAGTTTGATGATGATGGGGGCTTGCCCCTCTCGCCCGCAGCTGATGGGCTTCACCAAGGGGATGCCGTCTTCGTCCTGGTCATCAGCCGTCAGTAAGTCCGCCGCGATGAGGTTGGCGGTTTGCAGGATTTGTTTTGTATTGCGGTAGTTAATTTTCAGAATAGTGGTGCGGCCTTGCGCCTGCACGCCCACGCTTTTGAAGCTGAACTGTTTGGTGCGCGCGCGTTCATAAATGCTTTGTGCATCGTCATACAACAGCAGCAGGCTATTGGTTGCGGGGTCGACCATTTGGGTGACGAGCTTGAGCCATTCGGGTGCGAAGTCGTGGCCTTCATCAACCAATATGGCCTGGTACTGGCCGCTGGGGATTTGCCTGCGGTCCACACCTGTGATCACGCGCTTCACCATGTCGGCCATCTTGGCCTCTACTGCCATGCTGTTGGGTGGCAGCGTTTGGCCGTAAGTCACCAGCTGCTGGCGGCACCACTTGTGAAAATGCCGCACGTGCACCTTGTCGCGCAGGCCTTTGGCTTTCATGGTGCTCTCCAGCTTCACGCCCAGCGGCTCGTTAAAGCACAGGATGAGAATGGGTTTGCTGGTTGCTGTGCTGGTGTGCTGGCTGATTTTGGCCAGGTACTCCGCGCGGTAGCCCAGAATCATGGTCTTGCCGGAGCCTGCCACGCCATGAATAACGCGGTGGCCGTCGCCAATGGAGCGGGCCAGTTGCTCCTGCTGCAGGTCCATAACCCGCATGATGCTGGGCAACTCGCCCGGTTCATCGGCCTCTGCTTCTGGCTCTGCAAACAGCGATCCTTGCAGCATTGACATGTTTGACACCCGCACCTGCGGAAACATGATCCAGCGCACGCGGTCCAGCTGGGGCAAGCTCATCACGCCGCGCATCATGTAGGGGAACATGCCCCAAAGGCGGCTTTGCAGGTCTTCGGCGTCTACGGCCTCCAGCATTTCGTCTTTGCACAGCACACGGTTGGGCTCAATGGCGTGGTGCAGTTCGGCGTCTTTGAACTGCTTGCGCGTGATGTTGGTCAGCACCACGCCGTAGCTCCAGGGGAAAGCCAGCTTGCCTTTGTGTGGGCCGTCGGCCTGCACCAGTTGTGGGTCGCGCTCCAGGGCGTTGACCACCTGGTGCGCATATTGGCGGGCTTGCTCCAGCGGGTTGATCACGGCTTTGGGAATGCCGTCTGGCGCGATGGTCCAGGTCTGTTTGTCGGCCTCTTGAATCGTCTCTTTCTTCCAGTCTTTCACTTCCAGAATCAAGATGCCCCGGCGCGGGTGCATCACGCAAAAGTCGGGGTGGGCATTCTTGGGGCCCATGGGCACGTCGTACCACATGAGATAGTCGTCATCCAGCTTGGCCTCAAGCCGTTCGGCCAGGCGGCGTTCGCCGCTGGTCATGCGCGATACGCACGTGCCTAGTGAAGGTATCAGCGTTGCCATGCGGATGCCGCTACGGGCATATCAGCGCCACGTGAGGGAAGTAAGTGCGATAGCGGCCCTGGTCGCGGGTCAGTATCGGAATCCCCAAGGTTTCGGCCTGTGCGCCGATAAAGAAATCTGGCAGCGGCGCGGTTTTGGTGCCGCCCTGGCAACGGTATTTCAGAAACGCCTGGGCCGCCAAAAATAAAGCTTCCCT
>JANPAZ010000488.1:0-2170 GCA_031430225.1 Rhodoferax sp.
TCACGGGCACGGGCCGTACCAGGGCCGAAATTGAAGCGTTTGAAGCCTACTTCAGGGCGCAGGGATTGTTTGGCATACCGAGGTCTGGCGACATTGATTACTCGCAAGTGGTGAAGCTGGATTTGGGCAATGTCACGCCCAGCCTGGCCGGCCCCAAGCGCCCGCAAGACCGCATCGAGCTGGGCAAGGTGGCCAGCCAGTTCGAGGCGCTGTTTTCCAAACCCAATGCCGAGAACGGGTTTAACCAGCAGGCAGCCGTGTTCCACACCCGGCATTTGATGCGTTCCTCGGGTATTCAGTTGGCTGCCAAAGCACCCCTGGCACCACCGACTGCACTGGGTGCGCCGCGCGAGATCGTTGAAATGGTGGGCAGCCGGCCCACGATGGCTGCGGGCCATGCGCCTGTTGGCGCTTCTACGGCTGTGCCCGTTGGCAAAGGCACAGACATCACCATCGGCAACGGTGACGTGCTGATTGCCGCCATCACCAGTTGCACCAACACCTCCAACCCCAGCGTGCTGCTGGCGGCGGGTCTGCTGGCCAAGAAAGCGGTGGAGGCGGGGCTGAAGGTGAAGCCGCACATCAAGACCTCGCTGGCTCCGGGCTCGCGCATCGTCACTGAATACCTCACTCAAACCGGTCTGCTGCCCTACCTGGAGAAACTGGGCTTTGCAGTAGCAGGCTACGGTTGCACGACCTGCATTGGTAATGCGGGTGATCTCACGACGGAACTGAATGAAGTCATCACCAAAAATGATTTGATTTGCGCGGCCGTGCTGTCGGGCAATCGCAACTTCGAGGCGCGCATCCACCCCAATCTGAAAGCCAACTTTCTGGCCAGTCCGCCGCTGGTGGTGGCGTATGCGATTGCGGGCACGGTGAACCGTGACCTGATGACCGAGCCGGTCGGACAAGGCAGAGGCGGGAAGGATGTTTTCCTCGGTGACATCTGGCCCACCAGCGACGAAATTTACAGGCTGCTGAAGTTCGCGATGAACGGCAAAGCGTTTCGCGAGAACTACGCCAAGGTCAAGACCGAACCCGGCCTGCTGTGGGACAAGATCAAGGGCGTTTCGGGGCAGGCTTACAGCTGGCCCGCCAGCACCTACATTGCCGAGCCACCGTTCTTCAAGGAGTTTGCTATTGATTCAGTAGCTAACTATGCAATGGATACGTTGGCCAATGGCCATTTCTCTTCTAAAGATGGTTCGAGATCACCCGTGCAGTCCCCTGTGGCCGCTCCTGTAGGCGTCCCGGCGGTGTCTGTTCAAGGGGCCCGCATCATGGCGTTGTTTGGGGACTCCATCACCACCGACCACATCTCGCCCGCCGGGTCCATCGCGGCAAGCTCGCCTGCCGGCCAGTGGCTGCTGGCACATGGTGTGCTGAAAGCTGACTTCAATTCCTACGGCGCCCGGCGCGGCAACCACGACGTGATGATGCGCGGCACGTTTGCCAATGTACGCATCAAAAACCTGATGCTGGCGCCGGATGCGACCGGCTCGCGCGAAGAGGGCGGCTTCACGCTCTATCAGCACGACGGCCCGGACCTGGGCAACAAGATGCCGATCTTTGATGCGGCCATGCAGTACATCGCCGACGGTGTGCCCACCGTGGTTTTTGCGGGTGAAGAATACGGAACCGGGTCAAGCCGCGACTGGGCCGCCAAAGGCACCCAGTTATTGGGTATCAAGGCCGTGGTGGCCAGGAGCTTCGAGCGCATTCACCGCAGCAACCTGGTGGGCATGGGCGTGCTGCCCCTGCAGTTCAAGGGCACGGACTCGTGGCAGTCGCTCGGTCTCAAGGGCGACGAAGTGATTGACGTCTTCCCGGATGTGGCCCTGACACCGCAGAGTGATGCGACGCTGCGTGTGACCCGCAAGGATGGCAGCGTCAGCAGCCTGGTGGTGACCTTGCGCATCGACACGCCGATCGAGGTGGACTACTACCGCCATGGCGGGATCCTTCCGTTCGTCCTGCGCCAGTTGTTGAGCGCCTGAAACCCAGATAAATCGCTATGCCCCAGTATTGGCTGATGAAGTCCGAGCCCGAAGAGTGTTCGATTGACGATGCGCTGGCCGCGCCCCAAAAAACCGTGTCCTGGGTGGGTGTGCGCAACTACCAGGCGCGCAACTTCATGCGTGACGGCATGAAGGTGGGGGACGGCGTG
>JANPAZ010000489.1:0-1692 GCA_031430225.1 Rhodoferax sp.
CTGGCCACCCGACGGTGTGGTCACCACACTTTTGCACTCCTGGATGCTGGTGTACTGGCGATGCTGCCCATCGGGCATCAAATCCATGTAGTGAATGGCCTCGTCTTTGGTGGCATAGGGTTTGTCGCCCAGCTCAATGCGACGCAGGTATTTAACCCAGCTGACACCTTGTACGCCAGGCACCACCAGACGCAGCGGGTAACCGTTTTCAGGGCGCAGCATTTCACCGTTTTGGCCATAAGCCACGATGACCTCGCCCGACACTATCTGACTCAAGGGAATGGTACGCGTCATGGACGAACCGTCTGCGCCCTCTGCCAGCACAAACTTGCCTTTCTTCAAATCGGCACCGGCCATTTCCAGCATGGTGATCAAGGGCACACCTGTGAACTCGCTGCACGACAGCATGCCGTGCGAATACTGGGCGGTGGGCACAGCCACATTGCCCCATTCCATGCCTGTGTTGGCACCGCACTCGATGAAGTGAAAGCGCGACACGGCAGGCAAGCGCATCATTTCGTCAAGTGTGAACACCTTGGGCGCCTTCACCATGCCAGGCTCGGAGCCATTCACCATCAAACGGTGCTTGGAGGGGTCTACATCCCACCAGCCCTGGTGATGCCGCTCAAAATGCAGACCGCTAGGCGTGACAATGCCAAACAGCGACTGCAGCGGTGCAAACGACACGGACGACTGAGTGGTTTGCGTCAGGCCAGGGCTCTGGCGGCGCTGGACATTGGACTCAAATTGCGAGGGCTTGCCATAGCCATCAGTGGCGACCCCCTGCCCCAGCCCTTTGCTGTGTGGTGGCAAGTTGAGTATGTTGACGTCACCGCCTTCTGGAGGCACTGGATTGCCCTGGGCGGACACCGAAGCGGCAGCCGTTCCCGCAGCGGCTGCGGCAAAAGCATTGCGCAGAAAGTGGCGACGCCCCTGCTTCGCCTCGGCAAAGACAGTGCGAACACCATCCTGATTCAAAAAATTCTCCGGGGCTTTTTTTACCCTGCCGGAATGAATGTCAGTGAACGTCACTTCTTCTCCTGTTGCGAATGACACCCGGCCAGCAATTGCGGGAGGCTTAGTGGCAATATATCTACATATCAGCAATCACTAATATATTTGATCGCCTTCAAATTCGAACTAGGGAATACCCGAACAGGGGCTGGGATCAAACGCCGGCGAGCACCTATTTAAAGCGGTAGTGATCGCGATTCAGTACGGCCGAGATAGCCGTTACTTCATCGGGGAAGAGGGAAAGATTCAACTCGGTATTGCATTGCTCCACCATGCCCCGCAGCAGACCAGCCGTGTTGATGCGGCCATTGGGCCGATAGATGCTGTTGCCGTCGCCACCGAATTTGCTTTGATGACAAGACGCGCATTTGTTCTCGGCGATGAGTTTCTCACCGAGTTTGAGATCAGCGACGTGAAACTCACGCGGAACTTGGGCCAACACCAGGGCCGAACACAAGGAAACTGCAAAAAAGAGGCCAAGGCGAAACATGGCACAAGGTTAACCGATCCTTGGCGGCTCATCCTTGTTCAAGAGGTAGCGGCCGGGTTTGAGTCCTACCCCCGCGCGATTCTATTTTCCTGATCTGCTTCAAAACCCGACCTGCCCTGATTTGGCATCTCTTAAAGGCGTTTGTGTACAGTGGGGGCATGGTCATTGATCGTCGTCACTTCACCACC
>JANPAZ010000490.1:0-5141 GCA_031430225.1 Rhodoferax sp.
GCGGAACCAATTTTAGTTTGGCCTATCATTAGAACATGCGTCGTTTTTTCCTCTTTCTCATGATTGCCTTGCTGCCCCTGCGCAGCTGGGCAGGCGACATCATGGCGGTGGACATGACGATGCAACATCTTGTCGCTATAAATTATATAGCTAACAATGCTTATGCTACGAGGGCCAGTGACACACTTGATACCAATCAAGCCACCGACCCGAGTTCCGAATGCCCTGGCCATGCCGCAATGGGACCTGGCATCGTGCCCGGTGCTGTCAATACGGCGAACACCCCCACCGACGACCACTGCAGCACCTGCGGTGTGTGCCAGATTTGCCATACTGTGGCATTGGCCCAGGTGACCGTCGGGCTTGCCTCAGCGTTCATCGCAACCCCCTTGGTGCCCCTTGTCGGCACCCGCTTTACCAGTGCGCTGCCAGCGCTGGGCCTGAAGCCACCCATCTCCTGACCCGTCCCAGCCTTAGTTCGTCCTGAATTCGCCCTGATGGGGTGATGCCAGGCAACTGGCTGCGGCCACAGCCGTCGCATTGCAGTTTCGCTCGCACGTTCGTTCAGGAGATTTCTTTGAAACACGCACTATTACCCGCTTTGTTACCCGCCTGTGCCTTTCTGGCACTGCCTCTGCTTACCTCAAGCACCCTAGCACAAGCCCGTGTGACCGACCCAGCCGCACCTGTGCCACCTGTGGTCTACCAATCAGTATTTGCTGACACCCCCAAGGGCGTGGAGATGCAAACCGCCGACTGGAAAAAAGCCAATGCCGAGGTTGGCCAGTTCACCCGAGGTCATGTCGACATTTTGAAATGGGAAGAGGCCCAGATTGCAAAGCCCGTTCCGAAACCAGAGCAGGCGCCCACGCAGCCGACGGCACCCAATATGCACAAACACTGAGAAAGCCAGTATGAAATCAAACCTTCACCAGCAAGGCCAGAACCCGCGCCGTTGGCGGGCCTTGCCCGGTTCTTTGGCTGCGCTGACATTGCTGGCAATGGCGGGCTGCGCATCGCTCTCGCCAGACGGCAATCTGACCGACATCCAGCAACTCACGCAGGGTAAAACAACTGGCGTCAACGTCACGTTGTTGCAAGATACCAAAGCCAGTCAGCAAGCCGTCACGGAATTGCTCAAGATGCCGATCACGGCCGAAGCCGCGGTGCGCATCGCCTTGCTGAACAACCCCGGTTTGCAAGCGTCCATGGCAACGCTGGGAATCAGCGACGCAGATCGGGTGCAAATGGGTCGCCCGCCCAACCCGCATTTTTCAATAGGCCAACTCACATTTGGCGACACGCTGGAGATCGAACGTGCGCTGCGGTTTGACGTGATTGGTCTGCTCACACTGCCGTGGAAGGCCAAATGGCAAGGCCAGCAGCACGAGTTGGCCAAGTTGATGGCAGCGCAAGACGTGATCAAACTCGCGTCCAACACGCGAAAAGCCTGGATCACGGCCGTGGCCGCGCAGCAAACTGCTCTGTATATGCGCGACGTCAAGGACGCTGCCGAGGCGGGCGCCGAGTTGGCGCGGCGCATGGCCCGCGTTGGCAACTGGAGCCGTTTGCAGCAAGCTCGGGAGCAGGTGTTTCTGGCCGATGCGACCGCTCAGCTGGCACGTGCAGAACAAGTTAACTTCAGTGAACGGGAAAAACTCATTCGCCTGATGGGCCTGTGGGGTACGCAAATCAATTTCTCCTTAAGCGAGAGACTGCCCGAACTGCCCAAAGGCGCCACTGAAATGAGCGACGTGGAGGGCCGCGCCCTGCGCGAACGGCTGGACGTGAGGTCCGCCGTCGCAGAATCCGGTTTTGTAGCCGATCAGTTGGGTGCCCGCAAGGTGATGGGCTATTTGGATGGACTAACTCTGGGCATCATGAGCAGCACCGAGTTTGATAATTCATCAGGCTCTCAGAGTGGCAAGCGGGGCACGGAGTTGGAACTCCCCCTGCCGCTTTTCGACTGGGGTGGCGCCCGCAACGCACGTGCTCAGGCCGTGTACATGCAGTCTGCAGCCCGCGTGCGGGACACGGCGGTATTGGCCCGCTCGGAAGCGCGTGAGGCCTACCACAGCTACCGCACGGCCTACGACCTCGCCCGGCACTACCGCGACGAGATTGTCCCCTTGCGCAAGTTCATCAACGAAGAGATTGTGCTGCGTTACAACGGTATGCTCGCCAGTGTGTGGGACCTGTTGGCCGACACGCGCCAGCAGGTGTTGAGCGTGAACAGCGCCATCGAAGCTCAGCGCGACTTCTGGCTGGCCGAGGCCGATTTGCAAACCACGCTAACCGGCACATCGGCCGGTGGCTTGAGTGGCATGAAGGCCAGCGTAGGTGGCATGGCCGGTGAAGCCGCAGCCGCCCACTGACACCTCCAACAAAATCAAAGGATTCCCAATGGATCAACTCAACCTGGACCGCCGAAGTTTCTTTGGCAAAGCCGCCTTGTCTGCCGTGGCGGTCGCCAGTGTCAGCAAGGTCGCCATGGCCGCGCTCCCCGAGCCCGTGAGCATGGCAACTGCCGCGACCGCACCGCCCCTGATTCCCCAAACGGGCCGCCCCTACAACCCCGTGGTCACCCTGAACGGCTGGACACTGCCCTGGCGCATGAACCAGGGCGTGAAGGAATTCCACCTGGTGGCCGAGCCGGTGATTCGTGAAATCGCACCCGGCATGAAAGCCACGCTGTGGGGCTACAACGGCCAAAGCCCCGGCCCTACGATTGAAGTGGTTGAAGGCGACCGCGTGCGCCTGTTTGTCACCAACAAGCTGCCTGAACACACCACCATTCACTGGCATGGCCAACGCCTGCCCAACGGCATGGACGGCGTAGGCGGATTGAATCAAAAGGCAATTCCCGTAGGCAAAACCTTTGTCTATGAATTTGTGGCACGCCGCCCCGGCACCTTCATGTACCACCCTCATGCGGATGAGATGACGCAAATGGCCATGGGCATGATGGGTTTCTGGGTGACGCACCCCAAACTCGACAAGGGTGCCAAACATCCACTGATCGACGAGGTGCAGCGTGACTTTTGCTTTTTGCTCAATGCCTATGACATCGACCCCGGAAGCACCACCCCCAAGCCCAACACCATGCTGGACCAGAACCTGTGGACGTGGAACAGCCGCGCCTTCCCCGGCATTGACTCGCTGAATGTGCGCCTGAACGACAAGGTGCGCATCCGCATAGGCAACCTGACCATGACCAACCACCCGATTCACCTGCACGGGCATGAGTTTTTGGTGACCGGCACTGATGGCGGCCCCACCCCCAAAAGCACTCGCTGGTATGAGGTAACCACTGACGTGGCGGTCGGTCAGATGCGGCAGATTGAATTCCTGGCCGACGAAGAAGGCGACTGGGCATTTCATTGTCATAAAAGCCACCACACCATGAACCCCATGGGCCACACCGTGCCCAACATGATTGGCGTTGACCACCGCGGCCTGGTCAAGAAAATCCAGAAGCTGGTGCCCGACTACATGGTGATGGGCGAGCGCGGCATGGCAGACATGGGGGAGATGGAGATGGCCTTGCCCGAGCAGACGCTGCCCATGATGACGGGTACCGGCCCCTATGGCCCAGTGGAAATGGGCGGTATGTTTACCACGGTGAAAGTGCGCAAAGACCAAAAACCGGGTGACTACAAAGACCCTGGTTGGTTCAAGCAACAGCCCGGCACCCAGGCGTTTGAGTGGACCGGCAACCTGCCTGAGCCTGCCCGCTTCAAGGCCGAGACGGCCAATAACGGCCTGGTGACCGGGCTGAACAACCCGGCCACCGAGGCCCCAATGAAACCCGTGGAGCTGAAGGTACGCAAGCCCATGGGCAATATGAATCATTGAATGAGCCGATAAATTTGCCAATCACCTTCCCAATCACTTCACCACTCCACGAAGGCAACCCATGAAAAAACTAAACCTAACCCTCATCGCCATGATTTTTTGCAGCACCACCACGTTGACGCTGGCCCACGGCGACGCAGGCCGAGCCAAGCCGACTGGCCCAGTCAAAAAAGAACAGACTGACTGGGGCATTGCCGCAGATGCCAAAGCCGTCAAACGCACCATTACCCTGTCCATGTCAGACACCATGCGTTTCACCCCTGACAAAATTGAAGTGAAACAGGGCGAGACGGTCAAAATTTCAATTAAAAACACCGGAGCCATGGTGCATGAGCTGGTCATCGGTACAAAAAAGGTGCTGGAGGAACACGCCGCATTGATGGTGAAATTCCCCAAGATGGAGCACGAGGAACCGTATATGGCCCACGTGGCACCTGGCAAAACTGGCGAAATTATCTGGACGTTTAACAAGCCCGGCAACTTTGACTTTGCCTGCCTGATTGCCGGGCATTACCAGGCAGGCATGGTCGGCAAAATAACTGTTGTGGCCAGCAAAGACGACGGCCATACTTCGCACAAGCACTGATACAGCCATGTTGCGCAGAACATACCTCGGTGGCGCATTGGGAGCAGTGTTGGGAATGCTGCACGGATCAGCCCTGGCGCATAGCGAACACAATCTGGTTTCGGTCTGGAAAACTCCAGCTTGCGGTTGTTGCAAGGCCTGGATACAACATTTGAAGGCCAACGGGTTCAAAGTGGTCGCGGCGGACGTGCCAGACACGACGCCGATTCGCAAAGACTTGAATATGCCTGCATCACTGGGTTCATGCCACACCGCAGTCGTGGAAGACTATGTGATTGAGGGTCACGTGCCTGCCCGTGAGATCAAGCGCCTGCTCAAAGAGCGCCCCCGTGCCCTGGGATTGGCTGTGCCGGCGATGCCGGTCGGATCACCCGGCATGGAAATGGGAACCCAGAAAGATCCTTACAAAATATTGCTTGTCCACGAAGACGGCACCACCCGCGTTTATAAAACTTACTCTTGAAAGAAAATATTCCATGAAAACTCTAACCATCGCGATTTTGTCCGGCCTGATCTGTTTCGGTGCAGTCGCACAAGCCCCCGCAGTGCCACCGGCGGGTACCGCTATGCAAAGCAAGGATATGGCTGAAGCGGAAGTGCGAAAAGTTGACAAGGACGCCAAAAAGATCACGCTCAAACACGGCCCCATCAAAAATCTGGATATGCCCGGCATGACCATGGTGTTTCAGGTCAAAGACGC
>JANPAZ010000491.1:0-7881 GCA_031430225.1 Rhodoferax sp.
GCCTTGCCTTACCTGCGAGATCCCGCAGGAACGATATCACCTGCGCTGGTGAGGTGGCCATTTTGGGGACCAGTGACAGTTCGCCAAAATTGGCGTAACCCAACAACTTGGCTTCCTCCAGCCGCAGTGCCAGCATTTCACCAATCAGGGCAGAGTTATCGAACTTCAAGCCTTCGGCAGAAGCCTGGTCAGACGCACGCGTGACGTAGGCTCGGTAAAGCTTCTCACGCAGGGCACTGCTGCGGGCGAATTGCATCACGGGCAGGTAGCACGGCATTTTCAATGTGAGTTTGTAGCCGTCTTTGCCATCCGCTTTGGCGGCGGCCAAGGCGGTCTGCTTCACGTCCTCCGGAACGCCGTCAAGCTCGTCGGCGGTTGCGAAATAAGCGTAGGCATCCGTTGCGTCGAGTGCGTTCTCGCTGAACTTCTGACTCAATTCGGCCTGTTTTTCCTGAATGGCTGCAAACCGTTCCCGCGCTGCGCCGACAAGCTCGGCACCGCCCAGCACGAAGTTGCGCACCGCATTCTTGTGGGCCTGGCGCTGCTCAGAATTCAGGGTGGCCACATCAATGGCTTTGTACTTGGCATACAGGCGCTCATCGGCCCCCAGTCGAGTGAAGAAGTCGGTGACTTTGGGCAGGGCTTCGTTATAGGCGGCACGCAACTCGGGTGTGTCCGCCACGCTGTTCAAGTGGCTGACGGCGCCCCACGCCCGCCCCAGCTTTTCGGTGGCGACGTCCAGCACGGCTGCAATGTCGGTCCACCTTGCGGGGAAGTCTGCCTGTGTCACGGTGTGGAGCGCCGTGCCGGCTTCTCCCAGCAAACTGTCAATGGCAGGCGCTACCTGCTCGGGCTTGATGGTGTCAAACAGTGGGAGGTCAGAAAAATCAAGAAGGGGATTGGCGAGGAGAGGATTGTTCATGGCGTCTATTTTGTGTCAGTCGTTGGCGATTCAAGTGCGTGCTGCCAGGTCGCGTTCAGCAGACTCAATGGTGTTGACCAGTAACATCGTAATGGTCATGGGACCAACCCCTCCGGGAACCGGGGTAATGTGGCTTGCCACTGCTTTCACGCCTGCAAAGTCCACGTCGCCGCACAGCTTGCCCAGTTCATTGCGGTTCATGCCGACATCAATCACAACGGCACCGGGTTTGACCATATCGGCAGTCAGCACATTGCGCTTGCCCACTGCCGCCACGATGATGTCCGCCTGACGGGTGTGGTGGCCCATGTCCAGGGTGGCGCTGTGGCAAATCGTCACCGTTGCATTGGCCTGAAGCAGCAGCAAGGCCATGGGCTTGCCCACGGTATTGCTGCGCCCGATGACCACGGCGTGCTTGCCTCGCAGGTCGATGCCGGTGCTCTCTATCAGCTTCATGCAGCCATAAGGTGTGCAGGGCGTGAAGCCGGGTTGTCCCGTCATCAATTCTCCCGCACTCAGGGTGGCATAGCCGTCTACATCCTTGGCTGTCGAAATGGCTTCAATCACCTTGTGCGGGTTGATATGTTTGGGTAAGGGCATCTGGACCAGAATGCCATGGATGGCAGGGTCCGCGTTGAGCGACGCGATGCGGGCGAGCAGGTCGGCCTCAGGCAGCGTTGCCTCATACTTTTCGAAAACTGAGTGAACGCCGGTGTCCGAGCAGGCCTTGACCTTGTTGCGGACATACACGGCGCTGGCAGGGTCGTCGCCCACCAGAATAACGGCCAGGCCAGGGGTAACCCCGGCAGCGGTTAGTGCTTTGGCACGGAGGGCAATGTCACCGCGAAGACGCGCAGAAAGCGCGACGCCATCAATGATTTGTCCAAATGCTTCTTTTGCCATGATTTCAACTCCATAAATAAAAAAGCCCGCTGGTCCTCATGGAGCGGGCATGGCTTGCTATCTTTTAGGTAGCATGCGAAAGAGGTGTTCAGGTTGTCAAAATCACGCTTTCGCGCCGTTTTGCCCGAGCGCAATCTTGAGAAGATCAGCCACCGTGTTGGCGTTGAGCTTTTCCATGATGTTGGCGCGATGTGCCTCCACCGTCTTGATACTGATGCCCAGGTCATCGGCGATCTGCTTGTTCAGGCGCCCGGCCACAATGCGCTCCAGCACTTGCGATTCGCGCAGCGTGAGTTTGGAAAGCAAGGCGTCACGGCTGGCGGCGTGCTGGTGTTCGGTGAAGGTGCCCTTGGCGTGCTCGAGCATGCGCTCGACCAGGCCCACAAGCTGGTCTTCTTTGAAAGGCTTCTGGATGAAATCCATAGCGCCTTTCTTCATGGTGTCTACTGCCATCGGTACATCGCCATGACCTGTGATGAACACGATGGGAAGCGGCGAGCGGGCCTCGATCAGGCGGCTTTGCAGTTCAAGGCCTGTCATGCCACCCATGCGGATGTCAACGATCAAGCATGCGACTTCTCGCGCGTCATAGCGACTCAGGAAAGACTCGGCCGAGTCGAAGCAGCGCACCCGGTAGTCCTTGCCCTCAAGCAGCCATTGCAAAGAGTCGCGGACCGCCTCGTCGTCATCCACCACATAGACCGTACCTTTTTTTGGAATCAAGCTCATGCAATTACCCGGGGGTCCTCATGTGTTTTCGCGCAGGTGTCGCCTCTGGGGGCGACGGTTCGGTCAGGGGTATCCAGAAGGAGAAGCAACACCCCGTTACATCGGTGCCATTGTAGATGTTCTCCGCCTTCATCCGCCCCTGGTGGGATTCGACGATGGAGCGGCACAAAGACAGGCCAATACCCATGCCGTCCGCCTTGGTGGAAAAGAACGCTTCGTAGAGGCGCTCCATGACTTCGGGGGCCAGCCCCTTGCCGGAGTCCAGTACCGAGAACTCGATCACCGCCTTGTTGTCCACCTTCTTCGGCACGACACGCAGGACGACTGTGCGCCGCGCAGTAGGCCGCTGCGCTGCGTCGACTGATTCGGCGCCGTTCTTGAGCAGGTTGACCAGAACCTGCTCGATGAGGATCGGGTCCACCAGCAGAGCAGGCAGGCGGGGTGCCACGTAATGGGTTAGACGCACGTTGCGCCGGCGCACCTCGATGTCTGCCAACTCCACCGCTTCACTGACCATGCCAGCGACTTCTGACGGCGTGCGATTGGGTTCACTGCGTTTCACAAACGACCGTATGCGCTGGATGATTTGCCCCGCGCGCTGTGCTTGGCGCGCGGTTTTCTCAAGTGCGCCTAGCAAGTCCTCTTCTGTGATCTGGTGGCTCTTGATGCGCGACACCATGCCGTTGCAGTAGTTGTTGATGGCCGTCAGGGGTTGGTTCAACTCATGTGCAACGCTGGAGGCCATCTCCCCCATGGTGATCAGGCGGCTTGCGTTTTGTGAGCGCTCAGCCTGCGCCGCAGACTGCTCCTCCGCCAGGCGGCGCGCAGTGATGTCGGTGGCAATTACCATTTGTGCCAGACGGCCATCGACCCAACTCAGGTAGCGGGTGCGAACCTCGATCCATTTGCCAAGTGCGTTCAAGTAGATCTCGGCGCTCTCGGTTTCGGAGTCTGAAATGGCGCTGGTCGGCAATCCCGCGAAAGAGTCCACGTTGTCCAGCGACTCGTCATTGGGTGGCTTGGGCGGCACACCGGCCTGCGCGACCAATTGCAGGTGACCGCCAGCCTGCACGCCAAACCAAAGCCGGTATAGCTTGTTGGCAAACAAAAGCTCGTCACCGCCCAGTGGGCCCACCGAGATGGAGGCGTCCAGCGCCTCCAGCACTGTGGTGAAACGCTCATAGGAAGCCGACAACTGTTCGCGAATGCGGTTGGGCTCGGTAATGTCCGTCATCGAGGTCATCCAGCCGGTTTGTGCGCCCCGCGAATCGATCAAGGGCGACACATACAGCCGGGCATCAAACAGGCCACCCTCACGCCGCTGCACCCGCACCTGAATGCCGCCCAGCGGCGTTCTTCCATTGAGTTCATCGTCCAGTCGGGACGTGAGTGTTTCGCGGTCAGCGTCGGGCCAGTAGGGAAAGGGCGCAGTTCGCCCCACCAGTTCGGCCTCGCTCCAGCCCGTCATCTGGCAAAACGCGGCATTCACATAAGTAATGCGGCCCTGCAAATCCATGGCGCGCATACCCGTCAACATGGAATTTTCCATGGCCCGGCGGAAGTTGGTTTCGGACACCAAGGCCTGCTGCGCCTGCAGTCGGCGTCGCATGTGCTTCCAGTTACCGATCAGCATCCAGGCCGTCATGCCGCTCAATGCAATCACCAGCCAGAAAAGTCCGCTGCCGATCAGGCCCAGAGACGTTCGGTACGTCTGCGCTCGAATCACCAGTCCGTTGCCAACCGGCGACACAGGCACTTCATAGGCGTTTACCGGTGTTGCCCAGGGTAGCAGTGTGGTCGCCGGATTGCGCGCAGGAATGCTGACGCCAGCGAGGCGTGCGCCTCTGCTGTCAATGAGTGAAACGGCGTAACGGGCCGAGACTTCGGCAGGCACGCCGTAGCGATAAAGTCCATCGACCGAATACTCGGCCAGCACAACGCCTGCAAATTTTGTGCGGTCAGTCAGCGGAATGTGCAGTTGCAAAAAGGCGGGGGAATCGGTGGCGGTGCGTTGAAAGTAAACCGGTTGCCGCACATCGCGGGCCAACGTGAAGTTGCTTTCTGTTTCGCCAACACGCAAGACATCACCCACTTGGCGGAGCTGGCTGGCAGACAGGCTGGCCGTGCCAAAACTCGACTTGATGCGTCGGCGCTCGTCAATCCAGCTGACTGATTCAAGCTCAGGGTATTGATTGACCAACGATTCGGCCCGGCCCTGAAACTCGTCGGCATCAAGTTCCCGGTTGGAGACATCCCGCGACAGCCTCATCAACTGCTCCTGCCGCTCAAGCAGGCGCAATCGCAGCCGCTGCTGGGTGTATTCCACGTCGCGTTTGACCGCCTCTTGCTCGCGATCAATCTCTTCGAGACGCAGGTAGCCGAAGGCCGCGACGATGGCCGCCAGAAACAACAAAACCGAGGCCAGCGGGGCCAGTACAGAGAAGCGGTCTTGCCCGTGAGGGCTTAGCCGCCTCCACCATTGCCTGATCCGCAGCTTCAGGCTGGCCAGATAGTTTGTGACGGGGCGAGTGACGGGCAGGCGCGCTGACATGCGTCGAGTGTAGGGGAGCCACGACGCAATGTTGTCGCCGTGGCCAATGACCAGATCGCGGGATGCAACTGCGACATATCAGTCAGCCAGTTTTGGCATAGAAATTTCATAATATGGTTTATAAAAGCACCACTTGAAATTTCAAATAATCTGTGAAAGAATCGGCATACCGTACTAAATTACGCACAAACAACGAGGAGACCCCCATGTCTGCAATTCCCCAGAGCCTCTTTGGCTCAGCCGCCAACGACAGCGATTCCGTAGAGACCCGGGAGTGGCGTGATGCCCTGTCTGCGGTCATCGAGGCAGAAGGCCCAGCGCGGGCACACTTTTTATTGGAGCAACTGCTCGAGCATGCCCGAGAAAAAAGCATAGACATGCCTTTTTCGGCGACCACGGGCTATGTCAACACCATCGAGGCCGACCAGGAGGAACGCTCCCCTGGCAACCTCGAGATTGAAGAGCGACTGCGCGCTTACATGCGCTGGAATGCCATGGCCATGGTGGTCAAGGCCAATCGACATCATCCCATTGACGGCGGAGACCTGGGCGGCCACATCGGCTCATTCGCATCCCTTGCCAGCCTGTTTGGGGCTGGTTTTAACCATTTTTGGCACGCCGAGAGTTCCGAGCCCGGCAAAGAGCACGGTGGCGATTGCCTCTACATACAGGGCCATGTGTCTCCGGGCGTCTATGCGCGTGCCTACCTTGAAGGCCGCCTCTCTGAGGAGCAGTTGCTCAACTTCCGCCAGGAAGTGGACGGCAAGGGTTTGTCCAGCTACCCGCACCCCAAATTGATGCCCGAGTTCTGGCAGTTCCCCACCGTGTCCATGGGCTTGGGGCCTTTGATGGCCATCTACCAGGCACGCTTCCTCAAATACCTGCACGCACGGGGCATTGCCAACACAGAGAACCGCAAGGTCTGGGTGTTTTGTGGTGACGGCGAGATGGATGAGGTCGAGTCGTTGGGCGCCATTGGTCTGGCCGCCCGCGAGAAGCTTGACAACCTGGTCTTTGTCATCAACTGCAATCTGCAGCGCCTGGACGGCCCGGTGCGCGGCAATGGAAAGATCATTCAGGAGCTTGAAGGCGAATTTCGCGGTGCCGGCTGGAATGTGATCAAGCTCCTTTGGGGCTCCGGTTGGGACCCGCTGCTGGCCCGTGACAAAGAAGGCGCGTTGCGCAAGGTGATGATGGACACGCTGGACGGCGACTATCAAGCCATGAAGGCCAATGATGGCGCGTACGTCCGCAAGCATTTCTTTGGCAAAGACCCGCGTACGCTGGAGATGGTTGCCAAGATGAGCGATGAAGAGGTATTTGACCTGCGCCGTGGCGGCCATGACTCCAAAAAGGTCTACGCCGCTTTTCACAAGGCGGTGAACCATGTAGGCCAGCCCACCGTTTTGCTGATCAAGACCGTCAAGGGTTTTGGCATGGGCAAGGCGGGCGAGGGCAAGAACAACGTCCACCAGACCAAGAAGCTCACCGACGAAGACATCAAGGCCTTCCGCGACCGTTTCAATATTCCCATTCCTGACAGCCAGCTGGCCGACATTCCTTTTTACAAGCCTGCTGACGACACGCCTGAAATCCGCTACCTGCATGAGCGTCGCAAGGCCCTGGGGGGTTACCTGCCGCACCGGCGTGTCAAGGCCGATGAGCAATTCACTGTGCCGTCGCTGGAAACCTTCAAGTCAGTGATTGAACCCACGGCAGAAGGCCGCGAGATATCGACCACGCAAGCTTATGTGCGATTTCTGACCACACTGCTGCGCGACCAGGCCATCGGCCCCCGTGTGGTGCCGATTCTGGTGGATGAGGCCCGCACTTTTGGTATGGAAGGCCTGTTCCGCCAGATCGGTATCTACAACCCTGATGGGCAGCAATACACGCCGGTCGACAAAGACCAGGTCATGTATTACAAGGAAGATAAAAAGGGCCAGATCCTGCAAGAGGGCATCAACGAGGCGGGCGGCATGAGCAGCTGGATTGCAGCGGCAACCAGCTACAGCACCAACAACCGCATCATGATTCCGTTCTACGTGTACTACTCGATGTTCGGTTTCCAGCGCATTGGCGACCTGGCCTGGGCGGCGGGCGACATGCAGGCGCGCGGCTTTTTGCTGGGCGGCACGTCGGGGCGTACCACGCTCAACGGCGAAGGTCTGCAGCACGAAGACGGCCACAGCCACATCATGGCCGGCACCATTCCGAACTGCATCAGCTACGACCCCACCTTTGCGCATGAAGTTGGCGTGATCCTGCACCATGGCTTGAAGCGCATGGTGGAAAAGCAGGACAACGTGTACTACTACATCACCCTGCTCAATGAAAACTATCCCATGCCGGGTCTCACCGCCGGCACGGAAGAGCAGATCATCAAGGGCATGTACCTGTGCAAGGAAGGTGCGAAATTGACGCCACGGGTTCAACTGCTGGGTTCGGGCACTATTCTGCGTGAGGCCATCGCTGCACAGGAGTTGCTTGAAAAAGACTGGGGCATTGCGGCCAACGTCTGGAGCTGCCCAAGCTTCAACGAACTGACCCGTGATGGCCAGGACTGCGAACGCTACAACCTGTTGCACCCCACCGACACGCCGCGTGTTTCCTTTGTGGCCCAGCAACTGGAGAAACACACCGGCCCGGTCGTGGCTTCCACCGACTACATGAAAAACTATGCCGAGCAGATTCGTCCGTTCATCCCCAAGGGCCGTACCTACAAGGTGCTGGGCACCGACGGTTTTGGCCGCAGCGATTTCCGCAGCAAACTGCG
>JANPAZ010000492.1:0-1838 GCA_031430225.1 Rhodoferax sp.
GCGGCCCTTTCTCTCCTGCGGCCCTGCCAAGGCGCTGGCCAGCGCACCCATCAGCCACTTTGCGCGCAATGCCTCACGATACGTGTGGGATGCGGGAAACCCCTTTTGACAGCAACGGCATGCCTATTGCATAGTCACAACTTTTCTAAACGAGGATCTTCATGAAAATCAAACTGTCACTCTGCGCCGCAGCGATTGCAGTGCTCTTTGGCGCCCCTTCGGTTATTGCCAAGCCGTTCAAATGGTCGAGCGCCAGCGACATTCCCACCATGGATATCCACTCCCAAAACAACGCGCTGGGCAACGGCGTGCACGCGGCCATTTTTGACTCACTTGTCTACTACGACAGCAAGACCTTTAAAGCTGAACCGCAGCTTGCAACCGCCTGGCGCGAGATGTCGCCGACACAAATGCGCTTCACCTTGCGCTCAGGCGTCAAGTTCAGTGATGGCTCGCCGATGACCGCTGACGACGTGGTGTTCTCCATCAACCGCGCCATGGCCAAGACCTCCAACTTTGCGGTGTACACGCAAGGTATCGACAAGGTGGTCAAGGTCAACGACAACACCGTCGACTTCATCATGAAGGGCCCCAACCCGGTCCTGCTAGGCCAGCTTACCGAGTTGCGCATCATGAGCACGGCCTGGGCAGAAAAAAACAAGTCAGTTGAGCCCAAGGACATTCGGGCCAAAGACGAAAACTTTGCCCATCGCAATGCCATGGGCACCGGGCAATTCACGGTGAAAGAGTGGCAGCCCGACCAGAAACTGGTGCTGGTTAAAAACCCCAACTACTGGGGCAAGAACGACTCAAACGTTACCGAAATCATCTACACCCCCATCAAATCTGAAGCCACACGGGTTGCCGCCCTGCTCTCAGGCGAGGTTGATTTCATTCTCGACCCCAGCCCACAGGACTTGGCTCGCCTGCGCTCCAGCCCCAATCTGAAGGTGATTGACGGCATCGAAAACCGCACCATCTTCTTTGGCCTGGATCAGTTCCGCGACGAATTGCCTGGCTCCAACATCAAGGGCAAGAACCCGCTTAAAGACCAGAAGGTGCGCATGGCGCTGTACCAGTCCATTGACATTGCCAGCATCAACCGCGTGACCATGCGCGGCCTGAGCCAGCCCACCGGCGCGCTGGTGGCACCACAGGTCAATGGCTGGACTGAAGGCGTTCACAAGCGCCACGCCTATGACCCCGAGGCCTCAAAGAAGCTGCTGACGGAAGCCGGTTACCCGCAAGGCTTTGAGGTCGACTTTGCCTGCCCGAACAACCGCTATATCAACGACGAGGAAATCTGCCAGGCCGTGACGGCCATGTGGGCCAAAGTCGGCATCAAGGCCAAACTGCGCACCCTGCCCCTGGTGACCTATTTCCCGATGATCCAGCGCTATGAGGCCAGCATCTACATGCTGGGATGGGGGGTGCCCACCTTTGATGCGCTGTACAGCCTGCAGTCTCTGACGCGCAGCGTGGGCACTGGGGGTGATGGCAACTACAACCTGGGCCGCTACACCAATCAGCGCATGGACTACGTTGTGGATCGCGTGAAGGCCGAAACTGATTTGCCGGTGCGCAACCGCCTTCTGACGGAAGCGCTGCAGTTGCAGAACGACACCGTATCCCACATTCCGCTTCATAACCAGATCATTCCCTGGGCGCTGAAGAAGAATGTGGACGTCACTCACCGTGCCGACAACCGCCTTGACTGGCGGCTGATCAAGGTCAACTAGGCATCCCCCAAAAAAGAGGCCGCAGTGATGCGGCCTCTTTTTTTCATGGGTGAGCGCAGTACGATCCCCGGCTACCGGCGCCCATCATGGTCACGGTTG
>JANPAZ010000493.1:0-1810 GCA_031430225.1 Rhodoferax sp.
CAACTGGGAGCTCTCGGCACAGCGGGCTTTGACCGTGACGCGTGCCTTGATTGACGAGGGCATGCCATCTTCAATGGTCTTTGCCGCGGCCTTTGGTGCCGAGCAGCCCATCACGCCCAATGTCAACGAGGCCGCGCGCGCCCAGAACCGGCGGGTCGAAATGGCACCTGTGCCCAAAACCGCCAACCCCTGAAAGCCGTGCCATGAGTGAATCGACGCCCGTGGCAACTTCAGATCCGTCAATGGATCAGGGAATTGATTGGGCGCGCGAAATCGCCTCAATGCGACAACGAGGGACAGACCAGCTTGACCCGGTGCAATTTCATTTTCTGGAAGTGCTGGCCCAGCGCGCCGCCCATCATCCGGAAACCGTCCGTCGCGTTATCGACATCAAGATAGAAAAGGCGATTGAGGCACTGAAAACGCGTTTTGACCAAGCGCGCCATAACCCCAAAGGCAGCCTCAAAGTCGAGACTCCTTTGCGCGCACAAGTGCCATTGCAAGGGTCGCTAGGCGAACTCGCCCGCTATGCGTCGCAACACGCGTCGGCAGACGCGGCTGAACGTCTGCCAGTCCAGTACTTTAGAAACACATGGTCCAGGATCAGCACCGAAAAGCAAGTCACCCGGGCCCTCGACCAGGCCCCCAAAAATGCCGGGCCCATCAACTCCCACATGCTGGTGCTGCGCTCTCTGGCCCTGATGCGCGATGTGTCTCCCGACTACCTCAACCGGTTTGTGGGGTATGTCGATACGCTGTTGAGCCTGGATCAGCTCGACCGGGAGCGCCAGCCCCAGGGCCCGAAGGTCGCATCGGGTGACACCGGCAAAAAAGTAAAGAAGCGCGCCGGGCCAGGACGACCAGGCTCCGCCTGATCAAACGGGTGACTGCTCGTCAAATCAGCGGACGAAACCCGAACGGTCTCGACGTTTGGTTACCAAACGCCACAGTGTCAATCATGTCGTCAGTGCTGGTACCACTGTTGCGGCGCTCAACGAGGCAATTGTGTAATTTCAAACCCTGGTCGTAGATTTGGCGGCGGGCGGGATTGCACAAGACCGAGTAAGCAACGTTAAGCTGGGTCAGTATCTCCCCCGCGTTATCAGAGCCGCAATGTTTGTCCGGGTGATGCTGTTGGGCCAGACACCGGTAAGCCGCCCGAATCACAAACGCGCTCGCGTTGGCGCTGACTTCCAGAGTTTCATAGTGAGTTTTGTGATGCATCGGTGAACCTCCTGACGGGTTAATTTCCCCACAGGCTTTGGTGAGGTGCCTTTCATGATGCCCCACTCCAACCCAGTCTTCTATGCGATACCGAACAGTGCGCGAAAGTTTGGGTGGGTTATCGGGATAAGAGTGCTCAAAGTGTTAGCGCGTTGATGCCAATGGCTTATGTATTCATTGAATAGTTTGCTATTAAAATAGAAGCATATGCAATTCAAGGCGCTGCACCAACCGGGCTTTCATCAACCAGCAGCGCATCCACCGCACGAATGCGCTCGTCCAGGTAGTACCCCCCGTACTCGGTGTAGCGCAGAAACAAGCGCTCACATGCCACGCACTGCCACACACCGCAGCGGTTGTAGGGAAAAAAAGCCACGGCAATCGGCGCATTTGCAGACCACGAATGGGTGCCGCCAGGGTGGTGCTCTTCCACCGTGGGGTCTTCAATGGCCTCGTCCACCAGCGTGCCCACCTGTTTCAGGTGGGTGCGGTCAAAAGTGACTTGCAGGGTCTCCCAGCCGGGACACACCAGCGGTGCACAGGTCTTGCAGGTACCCGCCTTGGCTGCACTGGCCAAGGCCTTCAG
>JANPAZ010000494.1:0-2934 GCA_031430225.1 Rhodoferax sp.
CGCTCTCACATTGACCCTATGGTTGCCCAGGCAGAAGGAGTTGGCACACCCAGTCAACGACATCACGATGGAAGTTCGACGGGCTTGCCGTAAGCGCGGCATCGCGGCGCCCTCCAGACACACCATCTCGCGCCGTTGGGAACGCCACAAGGAGCAACTCGCCATTGAGCTGGCCAATGACCCTGACGCGCTCATCGCCCCAGGTCACCTGACAAGCAATATTCCCCTTGAGATCGTTCAGATCGATCACACCCAGGCCGACGTGTTTGTCGTCGACGAAGTTGACAGGAAACCCATAGGCAGACCCTGGTTGTCAGTGGCCATTGACGTGGCCACACGCTGCATCGTGGCCATCTACCTCTCCATGGAACGCCCCAACGCGGCAACCGTGGCATTGCTATTGACCCGGGTCGTATTGCCCAAGCCCGCCTGGCTCAAGACGGTTGGCGTGGACGTCAATTGGCCCATGCATGGAATTCCACAAATCCTGCACCTTGACAATGCGGCCGAGTTCAAGAGCCGGGCCTTGAGGGCAGGGTGCGCCGAGTATGGAATCGAGCTGACCTATCGTCCCGTCGGGCGGCCCCATTTTGGCGGGCATATTGAACGCATGAACCGCACCCTCATGGACCGGCTGCGAGGCATTCCGGGTGCAACTGGCAATTCAGTCAAAGGCCGCAAAGAGCGTCTCCCAGAGAAGTACGCCGCGCTTACGCTGCAAGAGTTCGAACAGTGGCTGGTGATGGAAATCGCCCAGCGCTACCACCACAACGAACACCGCGGCCTGATGGGCGCCACCCCGCACAGTGTCTGGCAGGCGCTGACGCAAGCCCTGCCGACGCGGACATTGCCAAACGATGCGGACAGCCAGCTTCGCTTCCTGGTGCAATTCCTGCCAATCGCCTACCGAACAATCCAGAACGATGGCCTGACGATCTTCTACATCCACTACTGGCACCCCATCTTTGCCGCCTGGCGAGTGTCGCGCAAGAAAGTCATCGTGCGTTATCACCCGGAGGATCTCTCACGGGTGTTTGTCAGTGCCAATGGCAAAGACTACATTGAGGCGCGCTATGGTGATCTCAGAAAACCTCGCATATCGTTGTGGGAGCAGCGTGAGGTTCGCCGCATTCTGCGCTCGCAGGGCCAGCCATCGGTTTCAGAAAGTCTGATCTTCAGGACGCTGGAGCAGCAGCGTGAGCTGGTGGCCAAGGCCCAGACCCGCACACGCATTGCCAGACACCGCCGCGAACGCACCGGCCAGGTGTTGCCGGCGCCGGTGTGGACCCCCACCGCCTCGGAACCTGTGGGGGAGCCGATCGACTACAGCAAGCCCGTCATACCCAACCACGCAGAAATCTGGTGAGGAGGACCCCATGGCCAGTGCAACACTTAACCACCTGAGCCATGAAACCCGATCCCAGGCGCTGCTTGATGACAGGCAGCGCATAGAACTGATCAAACGCGACCGCTGGATTGACTACCCGCGGGCCTCACACGCGATGAGCCGGCTGGAGCGGCTGCTGTCCACGCCCAGGCGCGAGCGAATGCCCTGTATGGTGCTTCACGGACAGTCCAACATTGGCAAAACACTGGTCATCCGCAAGTTCCAGCGCGCACACCCGACCAGCTTTGATGAGATCGCGGGGGTGGACCGGCGCACCATTGTCGCCATGCAAATGCCCGCCACGCCCGACCAACACCGTTTCTATTCAGCCCTGTTGTTTGAACTCGGTGCGCCGCACAGTGCATCAGCGGGTATTTCGGCGCTGGAGCGTCTGGCGCGCGAGTTGTTGCGCCGGATTGCGCCGCGCATTCTGATCGTCGATGAAGTTCACCACCTATTGGCGGGCTCGTTTCGGGAACAGCGCGCGTCGATGAACCTGCTGAAATACCTGGCCAACGACCTGCACCTGTGCATTGTGCTGGTGGGTACGGCCGATGCGCCACTGGCATTGCAAGGTGACTCGCAAATGAGCAGCCGCTTCACGCCTTTTGAGCTCACGCGCTGGCAGGCCAATGAGGAGTTCCGCAGCTTTCTTGCGGCGTTTGAGCGGGTGATACCACTGCGCAAGGCCTCTGACCTGGCCCAACGCGCCATTGTGGAGTTCGTTCATGCCTACAGCGGTGGGTTGACGGGGGAGGTTGCACGTTTACTCAATGAATCGGCTGAGTACGCGATCATGGATAAGTCAGAAATGATCAAGCTGGAGCATCTGGAACATGCAGCCCGGGTACGTGCATGAGTTGGCACCGTGGCCGGTTGCGCCACGGCCGTTCTTTGATGAAGCCATGGGCAGCTGGCTGGGCAGGGTGGCAGGGCGCTACCGCATGTCTGTTTCTCAACTTGATGCGGACTATCAGTTGCAACTGCCATTGGATGCAACCCGGGCGGGGTGGCTGGTCATGCCGCCTTTGGCACCGGTGCTGCTGCAGCGCCTGGCAGGATTTGCAAGGATCCCAGTTCGCCAGCTCGAGGCCATACAGATGCCAGTCGAATGGTTGCGGCAGGAGCGCAGCTATAGGTACTGCAAACATTGCCTGGGCATGAATCTGCAAGATCTCACCGCTCCCTATTGGAAGCGGCGCTGGTTCAAACCGGGATTTGAGCGATGTGTCGAGCATGAGGGACCGCTGGCGTCTTTGGGCGTATGTCAGATGGGCAAATGCGGGAACATGAGGGACATCGTCAAACGTGCGGAAGCTAAGGCCAGGAAATGGGAGCGACCTTGGGACTTTGCGCCGCATTCGCATCATTAGTGCTCCCAGTCGCATCAATTAAGCACCACAACACCTGGACGAATGTCATCACGGCGAGCGCCTCTGAGAGGAAAGGTCTGCAAGGTCTCGCAATAGGTGACGATGGCATCGGTGTAACGCTGGGCAACCAGAGGGGAAGCGGCATGTGCAATGTAGGCGTACAACGCCTCAAGC
>JANPAZ010000495.1:0-6555 GCA_031430225.1 Rhodoferax sp.
GCCCGATGAATCCTGCCTTGACTGACGCAGTCAAGGCCCGTGTGGCCGCCCTGCGCGCGGCAGACCCGTCCAACACGGCGGCCATACCGGTGGATCTGGTCACAGCTTCAGCCAGTGGACTGGACCCACACATCAGCCTTGCCGCCGCACAGTATCAGCTTGGCCGGGTTGCCAGGGAACGCAAGCTGTCGACCGAGGCTGCACAGTTGCTGATTGACCAAAGCACGCAGCGCCCCCTGCTCGGGCTGCTGGGTGAACCCGTCGTGAACGTGCTGCAACTGAACCTGGCACTTGATGCACACTCAAGTCATGGCACAACGCCCTAGTTCAATAACTGATTCCCGACCCGACCCCGACGCGCTTCTGGCGCAGTTGCGCAAGGATGACCTGGCGGTCATGCGCGGCAAGCTGCGCATTTATTTTGGAGCCAGTGCTGGCGTGGGCAAGACGTACGCCATGCTCGGCGCGGCCCTGAGTGCGCAAAAGGCGGGGCAAAACGTACTGGTGGGGGTTGTAGAAAGCCATGGCCGCAAGGAAACCCTGGCATTGCAGGCCGACCTCAAACTCCTTCCACTGCGCAAAGTGCCCCATCGGGGGCAGGTCTTGCTGGAACTCGATCTGGATGCGGCCCTGGCAGCCAAACCCGACGTGCTGTTGGTCGATGAACTGGCGCACACCAATGCCCCCGGGTCACGCCATCCCAAGCGTTGGCAGGATGTGCAGGAGTTACAGGATGCGGGTATCGACGTCTGGACGGCACTCAACGTACAGCACCTTGAAAGCCTGAACGGCACCGTGGGAGCCATCACGGGCGTGCGCGTCAATGAGACTGTCCCCGACACGGTGCTGGACGGTGCCGACGAAATTGTGCTGGTGGACGTGACCGTCGACGAGTTGCTCGCCAGGCTGAAGGCGGGCAAGGTCTACATTTCCCAGCAGGCCGAACGCGCGAGCCAAAACTTCTTTCGCAAGGGCAATCTGATTGCGTTGCGGGAAATTGCGCTGCGCCGTACCGCCGAGCATGTGGGGGACGATGTCCGCACCTACCGCGCGCAACACACGCAAAAAATACTCAGCTACGCCAACGGAACACCGGCGTGGAACACCTCAGGCGCGATGCTGGTGTGTGTGGGGCCACAGGAAGGTGCTGAGCATGCCGTACGCAGCGCTGCGCGCCTGGCGGGGCAGCTCAATGTCCGTTGGCATGCCGCTTATGTGGAGACACCCGCGCTGCAACGGCGCGCTGCTTTGGCGCGCGACAGGACTCTGACAGTGCTCAAGCTGGCAGAAGAACTCGGAGCCGGCACCGCCGTCCTGACTGGCGAAGACGTGGCACGGGCTTTGATGTTGCATGCACAGACTCTGAACTGCGCTACTTTGGTCGTTGGACGACCCGATCAATCGCGTTGGGGTCTGTTGCGCAGGCTGGTGCAGCCGACGATCACACGCCAATTGGCCACATTGGCCCCTGCCGTAGATTTGGTGGAGGTTGGCGCTTCTGCAAGCGTACGCAAACTGCCTTCAGCGCTGCCACGACAAGTCGAGGACGACCTCGAAGGAAACGCATGGCTTGGGAAGTGGCCGCGCTATGCATGGGCTGCGGGAGCGTGTTTGTTCACGACGCTTGTGGCGTTTCCGCTGGCGCAATGGTTCGACCTGGCCAACATCGTCATGTTATTTTTGTTATGCGTGGTGCTGGTTGCCGTCAAGCTGGGCCGGGGCCCCTCGATGCTGGCAGCAGTGTTGTCGGTGGCAGCTTTCGATTTCTTCTTCGTGCAGCCCCGATTTTCGTTTGCGGTCAGCGACGTGCAGTACCTGTTGACCTTTATCGTCATGCTGACAGTCGGCCTGTTGATAGGCCAGTTGACTGCCAACCTGCGGTTTTCCGCACGGGTGTCTGCGACCCGTGAACAGCGCGCTCAGGCGCTCTTTGAATTGACGCGCGATTTGTCCGGTGCACTGCTCACATCCCAGGTCGTCGAAAGTGCAGAGACGCTGGTGCGGCGCGCTTTTGGCGGCGATGCGCGGGTGCTCCTGCCCGATGCCAATGACCAGCTGAGTTTTGGAGCCGACCTGCCTGCGTCGCTGGATACCAGCGTGGCCGATTGGGTGTTTCGCAATGGTCAACGCGCCGGTGTCGCAACTGCCACCCTTCCAGGCAGTGCATGGCATTTTGTGCCATTGAAAGCACCCATGCGTATTCGGGGCGTACTTGCACTGTTACCGGCCAAACCCCGCTGGCTGCTGATTCCCGAACAGATACAACAGCTGGAGACGCTGGCACGACAAATCGCCATTGCCCTGGAACGCGTGCATTACGTGGATGTGGCACAAGCCGCCGTGGTGCAAATGGAATCCGAGCGATTGCGCAACACATTGCTGGCCGCCATGTCTCACGACATACGCACGCCCTTGACCGCCTTGGTGGGGCAAGCTGAGATCCTGGCTGCCTCAACACCTCTGACACTAGACCAACGCAATTCTGCCCAGACCATCAGCCACGAAGCGCGCGAATTGAGCACGCTGGTTACCAACATGCTGGAAATGGCCCGACTGGAAAGTGGTCAAGTCGAGTTGCGAAAGGACTGGCAATCGGTGGAAGAAGTCGTCGGCAGCGCGATCCGTTCAGCTCGCCATGCGCTGGGCGAGCTTTCGGTGCGAACAGAACTGCCAGCCGACTTGCCATTGGTCGAGTTTGATGCAAGCCTGATCGAGCGGGTATTGGTCAACCTGCTGGAAAACGCGTCAAAGTATGGCGTGAAAAGCAGCCCGGCCGATCCCGCAATCGTTGTTGATGCCCGTGTCACGGAGACCATGCTGGTTATCTCGGTCCGTGATTTTGGGCCCGGCCTGCCGCTGAATGTCAAAGGAAAAGACATTGATCTGTTTGCCAAATTCACGCGCGGACACAGTGAGTCTTCTACCCGGGGAGTCGGTTTGGGGTTGGCCATCTGCAAAGCTATCATCGATGCACACCGCGGAACGATTACCGCCGCGCAAGCTGTTGGCGGCGGTGCGCAATTCACATTCACGTTGCCAAGAACCCCACCACCCGATATGCCATGACACAACCCGTCGTCGTTGTGATTGAAGACGAAATACAAATCCGTCGTTTTGTGCGTGCTGCGCTGGAAGCTGAGGGGTGGCAAGTGCATGAGGCGGAGACGGCCAAAAAAGGACTGGCAGATGCAGGAACCCGAAAGCCTGATCTGTTGATCGTTGACCTGGGCTTGCCGGATGGCGATGGCATCGACGTGATCCGTGACGTGCGCGGTTGGTCTAACGTACCCATCATTGTGTTGTCGGCCCGCACCAACGAGGTCGACAAAATCGCTGCACTAGACGCCGGTGCGGATGACTATCTGGCCAAGCCCTTTGGTTTGGGTGAACTGATGGCGCGGGTACGTGCCAATTTGCGTCGGCCCAGAACCGTTTCGACGGAGGCTCCCCACGACACCATCGCACAGACTGACAGTGTCTTCAGATTTGGTGACGTTGAAGTCAACCGGCGGGAAAGAATCGTGCGCCGATCGGGTGCCGAAGTCCATCTCACGCCCATCGAATACCGCTTGCTGGCTGTTCTGCTTGCGAATGTCGGGCGGGTGATTACGCATAAGCAGTTGCTTCGCGACGTGTGGGGTCCGTCCCACTCAGAACAAAGCCACTATCTCAGGATTTACATGGGCCACCTCAGGCAAAAGCTGGAGGTGGACCCGGCACAACCCCGGCATCTGCTCACCGAGACTGGCGTGGGATATCGGTTGCTTTCGGAGTCGTAAGTCCATTTATATTTCATTATTGCAGTGACAAGACTGTAAAAAGAGCGCCTGAGCGGCCTATCCATAACCTGCGTGCGCGGTATCACTTCGACCCACGGCATCGCTGATGCCCAAAGTCGATCAGCATCTTGCTAACCCGTCTGCCTGATCACCTCTCGTCGAAGAACAGTAATCCTCGAACTCGGCCAGCGGCAAGGGGCGGCTGAAAAGATAGCCTTGATACGCAAGGCAACCGATCTCCGCCAGGAAGCCTCTCTGCGCTTCAAGCTCTACGCCCTCTGCGATCACTTTGAGACCCAGACTTTCGGCCAGGGCAACCACCATTTTGGCAATCGCCGCATCATTCGGGTCCACCAGAATGTCACGCACGAACCCTTGGTCAATCTTGAGCTGTTCCAGTGGCAGGCGTTTCAGATATGAAAGCGACGAGTAACCGGTACCAAAATCGTCTAGCGAAAACCCAACCCCATGCGTCTTCAAGGTCGCCATCTTGAGGATGGTCTCCTCCACATGGGTTACCAGCAAGCTCTCGGTCAGTTCCAGCTTGAGCCGTGCCGGATTGGCCCCCGTACGAACCAGCACTTCCATCACTTGCTCGACAAAGTCTGACTGGCGTAACTGATTTGCACTGACATTCACTGCCAGTGTCATATTGGCCATGGCGGGCTGGCTTGCCCATGTGGCCAGTTGGACACAGGCCGTTTCCAAAATCCAGCGGCCCAACGGAAGAATCAGGCCTGTTTCCTCGGACAGCGGGATAAAGTCCGCGGGTGACACGATGCCACGTTTGGGGTCAATCCAGCGAACCAGGACTTCAGCCCCTGTGAGGCACCCATTGCCCACCACCTGCGGTTGGTAGTAAAGCAGGAAGTTCTGCTGTTTCACCGCGTCACGCAGGTCGATTTCAAGGGCCGCACGTTCCGTCAGGGCGGTGTGAATCGCCTGATCAAAAAAGCGCAAGGTGTTGCGACCGGCAGCCTTGGATTGGTACATCGCCTGATCGGCCTCTTTCAGCAACTCGTCAACAGAGGCATCTTGACCGTGAAACAGCGTGAGCCCGATACTGGGTGTGATTTGACTTTCAAGATCACCCAGAGCATATGGCAGATTGAGCGCCGCTTGCATCTTCCTGCCGACCGTCTCTGCCTGTGCTGCGGCTTCCTTGGAATGCTGACTCAGACTTTCGAGCAGCACCACAAACTCGTCGCCCCCCAGGCGCGCCACCGTATCCGCGTCCCGCACACAGCGGACGAGACGCTGTCCGACTTGTTGCAGCAGCATATCGCCCTTGTCATGGCCGTGGGTGTCGTTCAATATTTTGAAGCGATCCAGATCTATGAACAGCAATGCCCCATGGAGTCCATTGCGCGCACTGGAAATCAAGGCACGTTCAAGCCTCTCATGCAACAGCCGGCGGTTGGGCAGCGTGGTGAGCGCGTCATGGAAAGCCATTCTGTAGATTTCCGCCCGTGCATTCTCATTTTCGGTCACATCGCGAAAGCTCCACACCCGTCCCACAACGGTGTCGTCCAGGCGTTGCGGTTGGGAATGTCGCTCCAGAATGCGCCCATCTTTAAAGATCAGCCGGTCCAGGCTGGATTGTTCAGGATGGGAATACATTTCCTGCACCTTGCTCAGAAACTGGTCTGAATCGACCAGTTGATCCGAGACAAAATCCAGCAAAGCATGGTCGTCAGCTTTGTTCAACAGCTCCTGGGGGATGTTCCACAAGTCGGCGAAGTTCTGGTTGTGGGTCTCCACGTGGCCCTCTTTGTTCACGACAAGGATGCCATCTGTGGCGGCTTCGATCACGGCGGTTTGCAGTGAGGCCGCGTGGTGCAAATTGTGAACCAATTCGGTAATGGGCAAAAGCAGGAGCCAAATGGCAATCAAACTGATGAACCACCCCGTGAGTGGTGCGCCTGTGAAATAGATGTCAGGTGCCAGATTGGCGGATTGCAAAGCGATATAGGTCAGCCATGCCAAAAAGTAGGCGGCAGCAAAGAACAGACTTGCCCGAAGACTGTTCACGACGGCAAGCATGACGGCCACCGCCAATGCGACCGTTGAGATCGGGGGCAGGCCAGCGAACATCAAGCCTGTCAGCACGGTCCATATGCCTGCAGCGAATATTTTGAGTGATCGTTGGGGTTGTCCTTTGCGACTCATGCGCCACATCGCCAGGACCGCAATGGCCACGACCAGGGACGCTACGGCACTAGCAGTCTTGCGATAAAAGACAAAAGGAACACCAATCGTCAGGAAGACGACGCACATGAATAAAAAAGTACCGTAAAAGCGATCGAGCAATCGGATACTTGAAGATGGCGCGATATGAGTTGACGAGGGCATTGAGTCCTGGAGGTGATTCAGAGGTGGCCCTGGCGCCGTTTTTTTCTCATTCGGCAATGTGGCTCAAACGTGATGTCTGGCTAACAATGCTTTCGTGTGCGTTAAAGTCGAGTATAGGTGTAGGCCCTGCGTATCAGGTCTCTCGACTGTGGGTTTTGTAACGTGCGGAGCCCTTCGAAATTCACAGGCGTTCTGGATGTCATCTGGGATTCAATGCAAGATTTACGCACGTCGGGGCAGCGATTGCGAAGCCCAAGGCGCGGGAACCCGGAATTCTCAAGGTAGACCTCACGCGGGTTCGATGACGTTGGGCGATCATGCGACTTTGCAAAATGGCAGGGCTGTTCTCAAACCTGCCAAAGGCGCCAGGCTATTGGCGTTCCTCGTTTCTTCGGCGCGCAATATAGCCACCCGCAATGGCGGC
>JANPAZ010000496.1:0-2464 GCA_031430225.1 Rhodoferax sp.
TCACCCCGGCAACATTTTGTGGACGCCGCTGGAGTCCCCGGCAAGCGCCGGGCCCGGCCCGCACTTTGTGGACCTGGACGACGCCCGCATGGGCCCGGCTGTGCAAGACTTCTGGATGCTGCTCAGTGGCGACCGCCAGCAGCGCACGCGCCAGCTGGGCGCGCTGGTTGATGGCTACGAGCAGTTCCGCGAGTTTGACCGGCGGGAACTCGCACTGATCGAGCCGCTGCGCACCCTGCGCCTGATCCATTACAGCGCCTGGCTGGCCCGCCGCTGGCACGACCCGACCTTTCCCATCAACTTCCCCTGGTTTGGCAGCAGCGACTATTGGAAGGGCCAGGTGCAGATGCTCGAGGAGCAGATGGAGGCGATGCAGGAGCCGCCACTGGTGGTTTGAGGTGCTTCCCGCCCGACACGGCGACGGCGCAATACGCTGTGGTTTTGGGATGGAAGCACGCGCGGGGACAAAAATCGGGCAAGAGGGGCCTGGGAGAGCCACGGGGAGCGCAATGGCGCCAATTTACGGCACACTTTGCACATGATGAAGAAAATCGCAACCCAACACCAAAGACCTGCTAAGCCAATGCATCGGGTGGTTGCAAATTGGTTTTTTTGCAGCCTCGTTAGACGGCAGGGGAGACGTTCCTTGACTCAAACAGTCATCCCACAGCTCAGAGTGATGAGCGCCTCTCGCAGCCTGGCCTTTTACGTGGAGGGTTTGGGCTTCGCCGTCGATTGGAAGCAGCAGTTCGAACCGGAGTTCCCACTCTTCCTGCAACTCACTCGCGCTGGGCAAACGATTTTCCTTACGGAACACACCGGTGACTGCCAAGTGGGCGGTGCGGTTTACTTCAAGGTCCCTGACGTGGATGAGTGCTATCGAGATTTCAGCGCTCGTGGCACGGTCTTGATCGAAGGGCCGGAAGACACTGCGTGGGGAACACGCGAAATGCTGGTTGCTGATCCCGATGGAAACCGTTTGCGGTTCGCCACACATGCTGCCGTCTAACTTGTCATCTCGACACGGACCCACAACCGCAGGAGGCGGCTTCGCCGCGAATGTTGGTGGTCCGGTCATTTTTACGTTTTGTCCAAAGTGCCACGCAACCACCTCGATTGCATGAGCCAGTTATCGTAGCTACAATAACCTATGCGTGTCACCTTTGATCCTGTCAAACGTGAGAAGGCATTGGCGGATCGGGGCTTGGACTTCGAAGACGCCGCATTGGTATTCGAAGGCGTCACTGTTGAGGTGGAAGACATCCGTAAGGACTATGGTGAATTGCGAATCATCTGTTACGGCACGTTGGTCGGCCGCATGGTGGTTATTGGCTACACCCCGCGTGGCGCGGTCCGTCACGTCTTTAGCATGAGGAAAGCAAATGAACGCGAGCAAGCCCGCATTGCACCGCTCCTTGAAATCTGACCTTGTTCGTGTAGATGCACACGTTGTGACGAGTGGCGAGTATGACGAACTGCCAGAACTCACAGGCGACATGCTCGCGCGGGCCAAGGTGAAAAAAGGTGGAAGACCAGTCTCCGGGAATCCGCGCAAGCTGCTTTCGATCAGATTGCCCGTTGATGTGATCGACCGCTGGAAAGCAACAGGACCAGGGTGGCAAACGCGCATGGCCGAGCGCTTAAGCAAGGTGCGATGAATTTAGCCTGTGAACCCGGACCGACGACCACTTAGCTATTCAGGTTCATTTGAATTGACCCAACCACCCCAGCACTAATTCAAAGCGCTGAGCGTGGTGATTGGTCAATGTGACCCGGCTTTGGGGCGGAAGGCGCGCACAGCAGCTTCCGGGTAACCTCAAAAAATGCCCAAGCGTTAGCTTGACGCATTTTTGGTTCACGTGTGTTTCTGCCCCAAAAACGCATCCGCATTGCCCGGTCGCCGCGCGGCCACCAACAAACCCGATTCATTGCTAAGGGTATTCCACCTTGCGTGCGCAGCCCCCCGTGTCTTTAGAATGAATTTGCTTTTCCACAGGTGACAGCCATCAAGGGCTGAATCGTTTTTCCAACTTCAAACAGGAGACATCATGACCCCAAAATTGAGCAATCGCCGTCAGGCTTTGACAGCGGCAGGTGCATTGGGCGCTGCGGCGCTGGTGCCAGGCTTGGTGCACGCGCAGAGCAACTGGCCGAGTCGGCCGGTGACCGTGGTTTGCCCATGGGGCGCGGGAGGCGGTACGGACGCCACGGCGCGCATCATCGCCAGCCTGCTTGAAAAAGACCTGGGGCAGCCGTTTAACGTGGTCAACCGCACCGGTGGTTCGGGTGTGGTGGGCCATTCGGCCATCGCCACGGCACCGGCAGACGGCTACACGCTGGGCATGATCACGGTCGAGATCGCCATGATGCACTGGCAAAAACTCACCGAGCTCAACCCCACCAGCTACACCCCGCTGGCCCTGATGAACGAAGACCCGCCGGGCGTTACGGTCAACTCTGCTTC
>JANPAZ010000497.1:0-6095 GCA_031430225.1 Rhodoferax sp.
CGCCCTGAAGACGGCATCGCCCCCGGGACGCGCTGGGCCGACGTACCCGAGAGCTGGTCCTGCCCGGACTGCGGCGTCGCCAAGGCAGATTTCGAAGCAGTAGAGATATGAATCCCATCATCATCATCGGTGCAGGGCTTGCAGGGTGGACCACCGCTCGCGAACTGCGCAAGCTGGACACCACTACACCCGTGATGATGATCACCGCAGACAGTGGCGACTTCTACGCCAAGCCGTCGCTGTCCAACGCCTTTGCGCAAAAGCGCGGGCCGGATCAGTTGGTCACCACTCCAGCGGCAAAGATGGCAGCCACGCTGAATGTCAACTTGCTGGCGAATACCTCCGTGCAAACCATTGACCCTATTGCACAGACGGTGGCCACACCAGACGGCACCTACGGCTACCGTCACCTGGTGCTTGCCACGGGTGCACAACCCATCCGGGTGCCGGTTTCGGGTGACGGCGCTGCGCTGGTGAGATCCATCAACTCACTAGACGACTTCCGCGTGTTTCATACCAACTTGCTCGGGACTCAAACGCACAGCGCCGTGTCCGATCGCCCTCAAAAACACGTGCTCATCATGGGCGCAGGCCTGATCGGATGCGAATTTGCCAACGACCTCGCCCTGGGCGGCTATGCCGTGAGCGTGGTGGACCCGTCCCCCCGTCCCCTTGCAGCGCTGCTACCGCAGCAGGCCGCCGAAGAATTGCAGCACGCGCTGTCGGCGCTGGGTGTGCAATGGCACTTTGGTGCCACCGTTCAGTCCGTCGAACGGGTGCCACCTGAAACGCTCCATCCACCTGGCTATGCAGCAAGCACCGAACCAAATGCCCACGCATTGCGAGTCACATTGTCAAACGGCACAGTTGCCCTCGCAGACAGTGTATTGAGCGCTATTGGTTTAAGAGCAGACGCAACGCTCGCGCAAGCGGCTGGCCTGCGGTGTGGGCGAGGCATTCTGGTGGACTCACAGTTGCGAACCAGTGCGCCCCACATCTTTGCGCTGGGGGACGGGGCCCAGTACGCGTCTGCACCCGGGGCACCTGGACAGGACGCCGCCACGCCGGGCTCCACCCTGCCGTACGTCATGCCGATCATGAATGCCGCACGGGCTTTGGCGGCCACGCTGGCGGGAACGCCAACCGAACTGGCGTTTCCGCTCATGCCGGTAGCCATCAAAACGCCTGCGCTGCCGATCACGATTTCGCCCCCCGCACCGGGCCTGCAAGGTCAGTGGTACGACGACGAGCCTGGCCTTTGGAAGTTTGTGGACGCCAACCATATCCAGCGCGGTTTTACCCTCACCGGCACTCACACCAGCCGACGCATGGAACAGGTCAAGCTCACTCAGGCCTAGGCAGAACCGGTGCCGCCAGGCCATTGCCTCGGGCAGTGGCTGGCTAACAAAGCGGTGAGCTGCATCCCTCATTGGGTGGGTGTTGGTTAAAACTAAAGCACCCGCATCGCGCATAAGTCGCGACAGTCCCCGAAGCGACTCACCTTGACGCGAGGCTTACAATCACATCCCCATTAAAACGAGCCGAGGGCGTGATTTTTATACCCGCCCACTGGCAGCAGGAGACGCTTGATGACATTAGACAAATCCTTCAACACACCCGCCAAACAAGCCGAGCTTCGTCGCGCCGCCCTCGAATACCACGAGTTCCCCACGCCCGGCAAGATCGCGATTGCCGCCACCAAGCAACTGGTTAACCAGCACGATCTGGCGCTGGCATACACACCCGGTGTGGCGGCTCCCTGCGAAGAAATTGTCAAAGACCCCAACAACGCCTTCAAATACACCAGCCGGGGCAATCTGGTGGCCGTTATCACCAATGGCACCGCCGTACTGGGCCTGGGTGACATTGGTCCGCTGGCGGCCAAGCCGGTCATGGAAGGCAAGGCCGTGCTGTTCAAGAAGTTCGCCGGTATTGATGTGTTTGACATCGAGATCAACGAGAAACACGACCTGGACAAACTGGTCGACATCATCGCCTCGCTGGAGCCCACTTTTGGCGGCATCAACCTGGAAGACATCAAGGCACCAGACTGCTTTTATGTAGAGCGAAAGCTGCGCGAGCGCATGAAGATTCCGGTCTTCCACGACGACCAGCACGGCACCGCCATCACCGTGGGCGCGGGCATTTTGAACGCCCTCAAAGTCGCGGGCAAAGACCCCAAACAAGTGAAGCTGGTCACCTCCGGTGCGGGTGCAGCGGCCCTGGCTTGCCTGGGTCTGCTGGTCAAGCTGGGCATTCCCCGCGAGAACATTTATGTCACCGACCTGGCCGGCGTGGTTTATGAAGGCCGCACCGAGTTGATGGACGAAGACAAGATCATTTACGCCCAGAAAACATCGGCGCGCACGCTGGGTGAAATCATCGAAGGGGCCGACATCTTCCTGGGTCTCTCCGCAGGCGGTGTTCTGAAGAAAGAAATGGTCGCCAAGATGGCGGCCAAGCCCATCATTTTTGCGCTGGCCAACCCGAACCCCGAGATCTCGCCACAAGACGTCAAAACCGTGCGCGACGATGCCATCATCGCCACAGGCCGCACCGATTACCCGAACCAGGTCAACAACGTCCTGTGCTTCCCCTACATTTTTCGCGGCGCGCTGGACGCAGGCGCTTCCACCATCACGGTAGAGATGGAAATCGCTGCTGTCTATGCCATTGCCGAGCTGGCGCAGGCCGAGCAAAGCGAGGTGGTTGCCGCCGCCTACGCCGGTGAACAACTGGCATTCGGGCCCGAGTACCTGATACCCAAACCGTTCGATCCGCGCCTCATGATGAAGATTGCGCCGGCCGTCGCCAAGGCGGCTGCCGACAGTGGCGTGGCCCTGCGCCCCATCACCGACATGGACGCCTACCGCGAGCGCCTGCAAAGCTTTGTGTATGCCTCTGGCACCACCATGAAGCCGATCTTCGCCATGGCCAAAAAAGCGGTCAAGAAGCGCGTGGCCTACAGCGAGGGCGAAGAAGAACGGGTACTTCGCGCAGCACAAATCGTGGTTGACGAAGGGCTTGCACGCCCCACGCTCATCGGGCGCCCGGCAGTCATTGCTGCCCGGATTGAAAAGTTTGGACTGCGCCTGAAGGAAGAGCTTGATTACGACATCGTCAATGTCGAGCAGGACCATCGCTATCGAGATTTCTGGCAGACCTACCACCGCATGACTGAGCGTCAGGGCATGACCATCCAGGTGGCCAAAATAGAGATGCGCCGCCGTCTTTCACTGATTGGCACCATGCTGCTTCACAAGGGCGATGTGGATGGTCTGATTTGCGGCACCTGGGGCAACACAGTGACCCATCTGCCCTACGTCGACCAGGTCATTGGCAAGCGCCCTGGCGTGCACACCTATGCCTGCATGAACGGGCTGTTGCTGCCGGATCGGCAGGTGTTTCTGGTGGATACCCACGTCAACTACGACCCCACGGCCGAGCAACTGGCCGAGATCACCACCATGGCAGCCGAAGAAATGATGCGATTTGGCATTCGGCCCAAGGCAGCGCTGCTGTCACACTCCAACTTTGGCAGCAGTAACCAGCCCAGCGCGATCAAGATGCGTCAAACCCTGGAGTTGTTGCGAGCCCAGGCCCCATGGCTGGAGGTCGACGGTGAAATGCATGGTGACGTGGCCCTTGACGGCGCGGCGCGAGCCGCTTTGATGCCCAACAGCACATTGGCCGGAAACGCCAATTTGTTGGTGCTGCCCAATATTGATGCAGCCAATATTGCCTACAACCTGCTCAAAACAGCGGCGGGTGGCAACATTGCCATTGGCCCGGTGCTGCTGGGTGCGGCCAAACCGGTGCATATCTTGACAGCCAGCACGACAGTCCGTCGAATTGTAAATATGACGGCTCTTACCGTGGCAGACGCAAACGCCACACGGTAATTGATACCGCACAAGCAAGCGCTAACTTTTTAGACTGAAACACCCAAATACTCTGCCCAAATATTGGGCAGGTACTTGCGCTTTCTGTTCAAATGCGCGACACTACGAACCTTGAAATTTCCGGGTAAACCCGGGGTTTTTGAGAGGTGTTCTTCGTGGTGTCTTTATTTTCGCGCGGGTTGATTTCCAAGTTAGTGCTTACTGGCATTTTTCTTGGAGTTCTTGGATCGCCCATTTTGGTGCAAGCCAGGCAGACTGGTTCTACCGGCAACACGTCTTCACTGTCAGTCGCGGAATTACCTCGCCAAGGTGTGGAGACTTACGAGAAGATCCACCAGGGCGGCCCGTTCCCCTATGAAAAAGATGGAGTGGTTTTTGGCAATCGTGAAAGATTGCTGCCGGCTGAAAAGCGCGGTTATTACCGTGAGTACACCGTCAAAACACCCGGTTCGAGCAACCGGGGTGCCCGTCGCATTGTCTGCGGTGGACAGCCCAAAAAGCCTGATGCCTGTTATTACACGGCCGATCACTATTCGAGTTTTCGAAGAATCGTGCCGTAACCGTTTTTTGTTTTTCAAGAAAGTGAAGTGGGAGCCAATATGCCTCTTCGTCAGAATACCGAAGCGCCCAGAAGCGGCGCAAATCCAATCCCCACAGGGAACGGAACAGACACGCCCCTCAAAGGCGTGAGAACCAACATCGTTCAGTCGATCCGCGCCTTCAGGGTGCAAGAACTACAGGAAGTGGCGCAAAACCTGGGCCAGCACTTTCTCTATGCCAATCTGGCCAATGCACAAACCAAACAGGATGTGCTGGACCTGATTGCACAGCAGTTCATGCTGCCCGTGCACACCGGCAAAAATTTCGACGCGCTGTACGACAGCATGACCGACCCGCTGCACAAGTCCGGCCCACAGCCAGGCTTCATCGCAGTACTGGAGCACATTCCAGCCAATACGAAATTCGACAAAGAAGCGCGCGAGCAACTGTTGGACATCTTCCGGGATGCATCTGATTATTGGGGGGATCGAAAAATCCCCTTCAGGTGCTTCTATTCTTTTCTGTAGCCCGTTCTGCACACACCAGCCAAGCAGAACGGGCGAATGAGGCAAAGAGCGAAAGCCACAGCACCGACGCCGTCACCGGCATCGAGCTGACCACCGAGTCCGGCGAGAAAATGCCAACCGACAAATTGCTTGACGTGTCGCCATTGGCGTTGCGCATGAGCAGCCCGTTTAATGCGGGGTACTGGTTGGCAGCGGCATAAGTTCAGCCCAACGGCAGACCAAAAAAAAGCCCGTCGTGATGACGGGCTTTTTTTATGCGCGAAGCAGGCAATAGCGCTGCTTTTCCAAATCACTCCGCCGTGATGTTGTTGTCGCGAATGGCCTTGCCATAGCGCGCGAGCTGATCGCGCACAAGGCTGGTCAGTTCTGCGGGCGTGGTGCCGTCACGCTGCAGCCCCAGACCGGCGTAACGCTCCTTGATCACAGGATCGGCCAGCGCCTTGACAACCTCCCGTTGCAGTCGGTCCACGATTTCCTTGGGCGTGCCTTTGGGCGCGGTCAATGCGAACCACGTGCTGAAATCAAACCCCTGGATACCCTGCTCCTTGAGTGTGGGCGAATCGGGGTATTCCGGCTGGCGGTTATCGGCCATCACACCAATCAGACGCAGTTTCCCGCCCTTTGCCAAGGCCGCCACCGTAGCGATGCCCTGGAAAGTAACGTCGACCTGCCCACCCGCCACATCCTGTGCGGCCTGGCTGGCACCACGGTAAGGTACATGCTTGATATCGATGCCGGTGTGGGCCGCAAACAGCGCACCGCCCATATGCTGCGGGCTGCCATTGCCGCCCGAGGCGTAGGTAATTCTGCCCGGTGCGCTCTTGGCCGCAGCGACAAGTTCTGCGGCGGTCTTGTACGGCGAGTTCGTACCGACCGAAATGCTGAACTCGATGGTCGCAACCTTGGAGATATGGGCAAAATCCGTGATGGGATTGAATGGCGTGCTCTTGTTGAGGTTGGGCACCATGGTGAGCACACTGTCGTTAAAGCCACCGATGGTGTACCCGTCGGGCGCAGATTTGGCCAACTTGTCGGCACCGATGATGCCGGAAGCACCCACGATGTTCTCGACCACGATGGATTGCCCCATGTTCTCCGACATCTTCTGGGCCAGCAACCGCGCTGC
>JANPAZ010000498.1:0-2697 GCA_031430225.1 Rhodoferax sp.
CAAACCCGTCAGCATTGCCGCGCTTACGCAAAGCCCCCTGACGGCCGCTCAACGTGCCCGGCTTCGTCAAGTAGAGCGGGATGCTGCGGTCACTGCCAACGATGTCTTCACGATCTGCTGGACCTCGGGCACCGAAGCCCAGCCCAAAGGCGTGCCACGCAGCCACAACGAATGGCTGATAGTGGCCCCCAGCATCATTGAAGCGGCGCGTATTCCACTGCACGCACGCCTGTTGAACCCGTTCCCGTTTGTCAATATGGCGGGCCTGTCTACTGCCTTTGCCGCCTGGCTGATGCTGGGCGGCACCGTGGTCCAGCACCACCCTTTCAGCCTGCCGGTTTTCTTGCAGCAGTTGCGCGACGAGCGCATTGACTACACCGTGTCGCCTCCGGCGGTCTTGAACATGCTGCTGCAAAACGATGCGCTGCTGGACGGCATTGACTTCAAGCGGCTCTCGCGCATTGGTTCGGGTGCGGCACCGCTGTCAGAGTGGATGGTCCGTGGCTTTGCCGAGAGGCACGGCGTGCAGATCATCAACTACTTTGGCTCCAATGAGGGCGCGGCCCTGTCGGGTAGCGACATTGACATTCCCGACCCGGCGCTGCGGGCCCAATTTTTCCCGCGTGCGGGAGTCGACGGCTTTGAGTGGAGTGTTTCCACCACCCGCAAGATCAAGACGCGTCTGGTAGACACTGAAACCGGGGAAGAGATCATAAGGTCAGGCCAACCGGGCGAACTGCGTTTCAGTGGGCCCACCGTTTTCAGCGGGTACTTTCGCGCCCCCGAACTGAGCCAACGCGCCTTTGATGAGCAAGGCTACTACAAGACTGGTGACCTGTTCGAAATTGCCGGCGACCGCTTGCAGTACTACCGCTATGTGGGTCGGTCCAAAGACCTGGTGATCCGCGGTGGCATGAACATCTCCAGTGAAGAGATTGAAGGCCTGCTCGCTGCGTGCCCCGGCGTGCGTGAAGTGGCTGTGGTGGGCGTGCCTGACCCGATCCTGGGTGAGAAGCTGTGCGCCTGTGTTGCCGCCATCGAAGGCCATGACGTGTCACTTGCGACGCTCAACGCCTTTTTACGCACCGAGCAACGCATCGCCGCCTACAAGCTGCCCGAATACCTGTTGCCACTGCCGGCGTTGCCCCGCAACCCGGTTGGCAAAGTATTGAAGCGCAACTTGCGAGAACAGGCCAAAGCGCTGGCCCAACCTTTGGAGACTGCATGAGTTCTGGCAATACCAAGCCTGTGCTGCTGCTCATCCCCGGCATGCTCAACACGGCACGCATCTGGAGCCGTGTTGTGCCTTTGCTGCAAGATGCCGCCGACATCCGCATTGCTGACGTCACCACTCAATCCAGCATTGCCGACATGGCGCGCGACGCCTGGGCGTTGGTGGCTGACGTGCCCGTCACGCGGCGTCTGGTGGTGTGCGGGTTCTCTATGGGTGGTTATGTTGCGCTCGAACTCGTTGCTTCTAATTTAATAGCAAATAAGTCAATGGGTACGTGGGCCATTGGCCTATTAAACACATCAAGCCGACCAGAAGCGCCCGGGGGCATGGTGACACGGCAGAAAACCATCGCTGCGATTGAGCGTGATTTTGAGCGCGTCATTGCGGGCATTGCGACTTTTGGTATCCACAAGTCGCATCATCCAGACGAGGCCCTGATGGCAGAGGCGCTGTCCATAATGCGCGAGACCGGTGCGCCCGCAGCCATTCGCCAATTGCGCGCCATCATGGCCCGCGCCGATCAGGGCTCACTGCTGCCCCGCATTCAGGCCCAGTCCCTGGTGATGGGCTCAAAGGATGACCTGGTGGTGCCCCCGGACGCCTCTGAAGAAATGACCGCTTTGATTCCGCAGGCCCGCCTCGAATGGATCGCATCGGCCGGTCACATGACACCGCTTGAGCAACCGGCTCAAGTCGCTACGTTACTGAAAACACTTCTCTAAAGATACCGCCATGAAAAGACGCTCACTGCTTCAAACTCTGTCTGCACTGCCCTTGGCTGCCGTTGGGCAACAGGCCTGGTCGCAGTCGGCCTTTCCCGACAAGCCTGTCAAAGTGGTGGTGCCTTTTGCGCCGGGCAACACGCTGGACACTGCTTTGCGTCAAGTGGCCGAGGTCTTTAAACAGAACACTGGCCACGCCCTGGTTGTGGAGGCCAGACCTGGCGGCTCCGGCATCATTGCCGCGCAAAACGTCATGCAGGCCGCCCCGGATGGCTACACCCTGCTGCTGGCCAACACCAGCATGTTCACCATCAACCCGCACACTTTTGCCAAACTGCCCTACGACCCGGAAAAAAGCTTCAAACCGGTTACGAATTTCCTAGGCTCGGCGATGGTGATGGCCGTCAACGCCAGCGTGCCCGCCAACAACGTGGCCGAGTTTGTGGCCTGGACCAAAGCGAATCCCGGCAAGGTGTCATTTGCCTCTTTCACAGCGGGCAACTCGTCTCACTTTGCAGGCGTTATCCTCAACCAGCGCGCCGGGCTGGACATGACCCATGTGCCCTTCAACGGCACACCGCCCGCGGTGCAAAACCTGGTGGGCGGGCAGGTCAATGCAGCTTTCCTCCCGTTGCTGGCCGTGAAGCCGCACGTGGATTCGGGCAAGGTCAAGGTGCTGGCCATCACCAGCCCGCAGCGCTCGCCGCTGGCGCCCAACCTGGCCACGTTTCGCGAGCAGGG
>JANPAZ010000499.1:0-7217 GCA_031430225.1 Rhodoferax sp.
GGTGTGGTCAGTTGGGCGGTTTCGCCCAATTGCGTAAAAAGTGACCCAGGCTGGCTGAACCCGCCAAGTTCGTCACGTGGCCTGCCGGCCCACGCCACGTCCTGGCCTTCAACTGGCGCTACCGCCCACGTCCGGGGCTCGCGATAGCCCGTGGCGGGCTTGTAACGCACCCGAACCATGGATGGCTCCAGCACCTGAATGGCAAAACTGGCGCCGCTGGCCAGAGTCATTTCGAGGCCGTGCTGGTGCACAGCTGCAAGGCGTGCGCGACTGAATGTCTTCATGAGGTTCTCTTAAGCTAAGTGTGGGACAGGTCATCAGCCGACCAAAGCAGATCGACTTACTTTACCTGACCCGACGCTTAATCTACAGTCGCTGTCCGGCCTTGTCAAAGCAATGAAGATACTCCTTGGGCAAAGCCAGACGAACTGTGTCGCCCCCCTTGATGGGGGTCTGCCCGGCACAAACCATCTCAAATGGTGTGTCTTTACCGACAGTACCAAGCAACAGGCTGGTGGCACCCAACTGCTCAACCTGCAAGACTTTCATTTCAACGGGGCCGTCGTCAGACACGACGGCGTTCTCGGGTCGCAAACCAATGGTGTGGGTACCGACCGGAAACAAGGCCGTCCCGGCAGGCATGGCCGGCAGTAAATCTATTGGCAGGAAGTTCATGCGAGGGCTGCCGATAAAGCCAGCCACAAACGTGTTGACAGGGTGGTTGTACAACTCAAGCGGAGCACCGATCTGCTCCACCTTACCCGCGCGCAGCACCACGATCTTGTCAGCCATTGTCATGGCTTCAACCTGATCATGGGTGACGTAAATCATGGTGGCCTTGAGGCGGGAATGAAGGTCCCGGATTTCAGAGCGCATTGACACCCGCAGCTCGGCGTCCAGGTTGGAGAGCGGCTCGTCAAACAAAAATAACTTGGGCTCCCGCACAATGGCGCGGCCAATGGCGACTCGCTGCCGCTGCCCGCCCGAAAGCTGAGTGGGTTTGCGTTGGAGCAACTCGTCCAGACGCAGAAGTGTGGCTGCAGCGCCTACTTTGGTTTCAATCTCAGCTTTTGGCGTGCCGGAGTTCTCAAGACCAAACGCCATGTTGTCATAAACCGTCATGTGCGGGTACAAGGCATAAGACTGAAACACCATGGCGCAACCTCTGTGCGCTGCAGAAATGGTGTTGACGTTTTGACCATCGATGCGAATGTCGCCTGACGTGGGTGACTCCAGCCCCGCAATCACCCGCAACAAGGTAGATTTGCCGCAGCCCGAGGGCCCCACAAACACCACAAACTCACCGTCTTTGACGTTCAGGTCGATGCCGTGAAGGATGGTGGTGCGGTCAAAGCTTTTGACAACCTTGCCAAGTTCAAGTGTGGCCACGGATGTATCCCCTATTTCACACCGGCGCTGGCAATGCCGGTGGTGATGTATTTCTGCAAGAAGGCAAACACGAGCGTAATGGGCACGAGCGTGATAACGGTCATGGCCAACAGGTAATGCCATTGCGTATTAAGCTCGCCCTGGAAAGAATTGAGAGCAAGTTGCAGGGTGAAAAACTCTGACTTTGACAACACGATCAGAGGTAGCAGGAAATCATTCCAACGCCACATCACTGAGAAAATGGCCAACACTGCCAGGGCTGGCGCAGCCAGCGGCAGGATGATTTTCCAGTAGATGCGCCACTCGCTGGCATGGTCCATGCGGGCCGCTTCCAGCAACTCATCGGGGATGGTGAGCATGTACTGGCGCAGCAAAAACACACCTGTCGGCGTGGCAACAGCCGGCAGGATGACCCCCCACAGGCTGTTGAGAAGCCCCACGCTGTTGATCACCAAAAACACAGGCACAAGAATAATGGTGGGAGGAATCATCAGCGTGGCGATGATCAACATGAAGACCGCCTTCTGGCCCCGAAACTGGTATTTGGACAGTGCAAACGCCGCCATGGAATTGATCAGCAGTGTGAGCAATGTCGCCACGACGGTGATGAAGACGCTATTCCACAGATACTTGCCAAAGCTGAATTTGCCAAACAGGTCGGTGTAATTGCTCACCGAGAACTTCAACTCGTTGATGGGCTTGCGGTCATTGATGTTGACCTTGATTTCGATCTCGGGTTTGACGGGGTCAACCATTGTGGCCATGATGCCGATGCGCCGCACCTGGGCCATCTCGCGCATCACGCCCTTGTCGTCCCGGGTCATGAACAATGGCAGGGGCTTGTCATGGCCCGCCACCACCACGGCTTTCTGGCTGTAAGGCAAGAAAGTCGGTGGAAATTGACTGATCGCACTTTCGGTTTTCAGGGACGACATCACCAGCCAGATGATGGGCGCAAACATGGTGAACAGGCCAACAAAAAGATAGGTGTAGCTGAGCCAGTCGGTCCAGTCCAGGCGGTTGCGGCCACGGGTACGGGTGAGGAAGTTGGCCATTTGGTCTCGTCTATCTTGCCTTTTTGCCGGCGTCGTTGGCGCGCGTGAGCTTGAGTTGCAAGAAGGTCAACGCCATCAACCCCACAGCCAGTACCAGTGACGCAGCGGCGGCAAGGCCATAAAGGTGAATCTGCTCGGCGAAGCCTGTCTGATAAATGAACTGCACGATAAACGTAGTGGCAGAACCAGGCCCGCCTCCCGTCAGCACAAAAACCTCATCAAAAATTTGCACGGCGCGAATCATGGCCAGCACCAGCACCACAATCAGGTTGGGCATCAAAAGCGGCAGGGTGATGCGTCGCAAGGTACGCCACGGGGATGCGGCATCCATTTCAGCCGCCTCGTACATGTCTTTGGGGATGGCCTGCAGGCCCGCCAGCAAGATCAATGTGTAAAAGCCCATATGCGCCCAGATGGACACGAAAACGGTCCAGAAGAACGCCCAGCTTGCGTCGGTCAACCAGTCAACGGGTGACGAGCCCATGGCCACCAGTCCGGCATTGAACACGCCCTGGCTTTGAAGGAGCCATTTCCAGATCAGCGCCACCACCACAGGTGACAGCAACACCGGGTAAAAAAACACACCGCGCCAGAAACCGCGGCCGATGATTTTGCGGTTCAGCACCAGTGCCGTGCCCAATGAGAGCAACACCATCAGCACAACTTGAATCAGACTGAATTTGACGGTGTTGAAGATGGCCCGCCAGAAGACGTCTTTGCGACAGGTTTGAATGTCAAAGTAGTCACGGCACTCAAACAGGATGCCGAAGTTTTCGCCACCGGTGAAGGGGCGTTGAAGCGGAAAAAGATTGACGCCGCCAGTGACCGCATAAACCAGATTGATGACGATGGGCAAGAACGTAAACAGCCCGAACACCAGCAAATTAGGGGCAACAAACAGCCAGCCTATTCGCGACAAACCGAGCAACCGCTGTCCGAGCCGGAAAAACGGCTCGAACAGGTTGAAAAACAGGCCAAGGATACGGGTCAAGGCATTCCAATAGCGTTGCTTTGACCCGCCGCGCTTACTTCTGTGCCTGCTTGACCGCGTCAGCCATGTCGGCCGCGATCTTTGTCATGGCCTCATCCGAGCTCATTTCACCCACAATGGCCTGCGTCACACGCGTGACCGTAGGCAGCATGATCGCGCGGTTGAACTTGTAGCCCTGGAACTGGTAGGCCACAGGTGCAAGGTTGGCGACACCACCGCTAAAAACGCCGAGCGCCGCGCGTGCTGCTGGCGTGGCGCCAGGATAGGCCACGCCTTTCTTCGCCAGACCGGCATGGGCGGGGATATTGTTGGTCTTGCCTGCAAATTCAGCGTAGTTCGCTTCGGCCGCCATGAAGTCGAGAAACATGCCGACCTCTTTGGGTGACTTGGAGGTCTTCAAGGCAACCCATGCTGCTCCACCTGGTATGCCTGTGCAGGCAGCGGGGCCGCACGGGTTGGGAACAGCAACCCAGTCAAACGCGGTACCAATGTCTTTTTGTAGCCGGTTGATTTGCCAGGAACCTGACAGCACCATAGCGACGCGGCCATTCTTGAACTCACCAATGGAATCGGCGTAACTGGAGCCACCCGAGCCGCCCCAGACTTCCTTCAGCATGGCACCATCCTTGTGCCAGGCCACAAACTTGTTGACCGCAGTTTTGTAGCCGTCGTCCATTACCAGTTCACCCTTGGCGTCAAAAATTTTGGCGCCGTAGCTGATGGCTGGACCGGCAAAGCGATGTCCAGAGCGATCCCATGCCAGCGCGGCCTGTGTCTGAGTGGCTTTGGCGACTTTGCGGGACGCTTCCACCCACTCGTCCCAAGTGGCTTTGGGGCCAGGCATTGGAACTTTGGCCTGTTCAAACAGCGTCTTGTTGACGTACGGGCCCGTCATGGTCAGCTGCGACATAAAACCATAAATGCCCTTGTCGGCTGCCGTAGGGCGCAGCCATGGCAACGTGGCACCAAAATTGGCTTCCCAGTAGTTCTTGTCCTTCACGTGGGCGCTGACGTCCAGGTAGTACTTGGACAGCCCACCGAGATCGGTCACCCGGGCAATGTCAGGGCCCTGACCGGCGGCGAGTTGCACAGGCAACTGCTCCACAATGGTTTTGTAGGGCACAACATCAACGATCACCTTGGTGCCGGCATTCTGGGCTTCAAATCGCTTCGCCAACTCGGCCGTGACTTCGCACTCCACACCGTCCTGGTAGCACATGACGCGGATATCAGCCGCTACCGCAGACAGCGGTAGCGCAACAACGGTTGCCACCAGGGCAGCAACGCTTTTTTTGGAGATACGGGATACCATGATGAGGTCTTTCAAATGGAGGTTGGAGGATGGCCGAGTTTCACTCGCAATCGTAGTTCAGATTAGCCTGACGTGCCCTATGGTTTGTACCAAGCGATTCATATGAATGACCCGTCCCTAAATTTTCTGCCTGACCTCACTTTAAAACTTCCAGACGTCCTGCAACTCCACTCCGGTCTGGTCGTGCGCGATACGTTGCAATGGCGCGTACGACGACTCGAAATTGAGGAGATTTTTGAACAAATCGTCTACGGACCATTGCCGCCAGAACCTGCCGTAACAACGTGCACCGAACTGCACACTTCGATCGCAAAGAATCTTGCCAATGCCCGGCTCAGCACTTATCGCGTCGAAGTAGATGAGCGGCACGCTTTCTTGCTACGTGTGTTTGCTCCGGACGGTCCCGGACCTTACCCCGTCATTCTGAACGGAGATGGCTGCTGGCACTATGCCAACGACCCTGTCATTGAAGCGATCCTGGCACGAGGGTATGTGTTTGCACAGTTCAACCGGGTTGAGCTTGCCGCTGACACTCGCACAGTAACGGCAACAAGCCAGCCCTTCGGGGCAATTGCCTCGTGGGCGTGGGGATATCACCGTGCCGTGGATGCGTTGCTTCAGCTGGCGTTCGTCAATCACGATTGCATTGCCGCCGTGGGTCATTCACGGGGTGGCAAGGCGGCCCTGCTGGCGGGGGCAAAAGATGAACGCATCGCCCTGACCAGCGCCAACAATTCGGGTGCAGGAGGCGCAGGCTCTTTTTTGTATCAGGGTACGGGTTCGGAAACTCTAGCTGACATCGTAGGCGAATTTCCTCACTGGTTCAACCCGAAGCTCAATGCGTTTGTCAAAAGGGAGCATGAGCTGGCGTTTGACCAGCACTTTCTGAAAGCTCTGGTGGCCCCCAGAGCCTTGCTGACCACCGAAGCGCTGGATGACTTATGGGCCAATCCCACTGGCACTTTCAGGACACATCTCGCCGCGAAAGAGGTCTACACATTGTTAAATGCCCCGGAGCGTATCGCCATTTCTTACCGCGTCGGCGGCCATGACCATAGCTTTGCCGACTGGTGCGTGCTGCTTGATTTTGCTGACGCGGTTTTCCGTGGTGCTGATTTCAGCCTGCCACCGATACCTGCGCCAATCCTGCGTCCACCAGCAGGTTTTGCCCTGTAATTCCATCGCTGTCATCACTCGCCAGAAACAGAGTGGGACGCGCGACATGGGCGGAGTCCAGCCGGAACTTCAGGCATTGCAATTCGATGAATTTTTGATCCTCTTCCGGGTTGCGCCATAGGGCTGTCTGCCGCTCGGTCATGATGGCACCCGGTACGAGCGCATTGACTCGAATACCAAACTCGCCCAGTTCGCGGGCCAGGCTGCGGGTCATGCCTGAGATGGCCGCCTTGGAGCTTGTGTAGCCAATCAGATTGGGTCGGCCTCGCATCCAGCTGATGCTGCCCATATTGATAATTGAGCCACTGGCCCTTGCATGTCTTAGTTGCCTAGCTATAATTTGTGTAGCAAAAACTTGGTGACGAAGATTCAGGTTCAGGCAGTTGTCCCAATACTCGGGCGTCAATTCATCCAGAGAGTGGCGGTCATCACGACCCGCATTGTTGACCAGCACCTGAACGGGGCCAAACTTCACATGCACCCGTTCCAGCATGGACTGCAATGCGGGGATGTCCCGCACATCACAGGCTTCATAGTAGGGGGCCTTATGGCCGGCCTTGGTGATTTCTTCAATCAGCGCCTCGCCACCCTCGGGCCGGGTTCCACAGAAGGCCACTTGGGAGCCCTGCAAGGCAAAGGTCTTGACAATTTCAGCGCCAATCCCGGAACTGCCTCCCGAGATGAACACCACTTTATTCTGCAGCGAAGGGTAGATTGCAAAGGACATAGACAGTTGTAGTTGTTGTTCGGGTTTTCAAAAGCCCGCTGGTAGCACATCGGCCAGCAATACGGGCAGGCCGGTGTCAATGCTGCGATGCGCGGCCAGGCCCACGGCCACGCAACGCATGCCGTCCTGCAGGGAGACCTCAGGCGTCAGTCCATTGCGAACCGCGTCGGCAAAACGCTGGTGTTCAATATACGAGGCACCAAAATGCTGGCCCGCGTACTTGATGTTGGTGTCCCATACCCGCCGGGTAGCCACACCTCGTCCGCTGCCAGACGCCTCGCCCCATACTTTGCGGGTGCCCCAATCCTCGCGCCTGCCATGGCGCAGGACCAATGAGGGAATCAGCGACTCCAGCTTGCCTTCGTCGCCCACGATGACAATGTGCTCGTTATCAGTCGAGTTCTCGGCAAACATGCACAGATCCAACATGGCTCGCGCGCCGCTGGCGTATTCAACCACCACATAGGCGCTGTCCAGAATATCGGGCTTGCGCCCGCCGTAGTCTTCATCCAGATGATTGACGCGCTGGCCACCTGAGGCAAATACCCGAACAGCAGACTCTTGGAG
>JANPAZ010000500.1:0-15080 GCA_031430225.1 Rhodoferax sp.
CCCCACGCAAACGGATCGCCACACTGATCTCTTACCGGCCCGCCGTCTCTAAAGTGTAGTCAACCAAGTCCTATCATGTGCCGAAACATCAAGACCCTGTTTAACTTTGAGCCACCGGCAACCGAACTTGAAATTCGCGACGCTTCGCTGCAATTCGTGCGCAAGCTCAGCGGGTTCAATGTCCCCTCCAGGGCCAACGAAGAAGCATTTGACCGTGCCGTGGCCGCAGTGGCTGCGAGTGCGCGCGAGCTGATCACGTCGCTGGCCACGACGGCCGAACCGCGCAATCGCGAAGTCGAGGCGATAAAAGCCCGAGCCCGATCTGCCGCCCGGTTTGGATCAACCGGCGCTTAGGCGGACCGCACTGGCGCGCTCAACGGCGCATTTAGCGGCGTCAGTGCCTCGCCCTGTGTCAGGAAGCCAATCAAGTTATCGGCCGCCAGATTGGCCATGGCCAGCCGGGTGGGCAGGGTGGCGCTGGCAATGTGCGGGGTCAGCACCACATTGGGTACCGTGAGCAAGTCCGGGTGAATCCTGGGCTCGCCTTCAAACACGTCGAGCCCCGCTGCGGCAATGCGTTTCTCGCGCAGGGCCACGGCCAGCGCCGCATCGTCAACAATGCCGCCGCGCGCAATGTTGATGAGCGTGGCGGTTGGCTTCATCAGCGCCAGTTCCGCCGCGCCAATGGTGTGGTGCGAAGCGGGCGAGTACGGTACGACCAACATCACGTGGTCTGCAGATTTTAGAAGCTCTTCCTTGCTCACGTAACGGGCCTTGCATTCAGCTTCTGTAGCGGCGTCCAGCCTTGTGCGGTTGTGGTAAATCACATTCATGCCAAAGCCGTGTGCGCCGCGCCTGGCAATGCCCTGGCCGATGCGCCCCATGCCCATGATGCCCAACGTGCTACCGTGAATATCAGAGCCGGCAAACATGTCATAGCTCCATCTGGTCCACAAGCCTGCCCGCAAAAATTGCTCGGACTCGGTCATGCGCCGCGCAGTGGCCATCAGTAGCGCAAAGCCAAAATCGGCGGTAGTTTCAGTCAGCACATCGGGCGCATTGGTGGCCAGCACGCCTGCGGCCGTCATGGCGGGCACGTCGAAGTTGTTGTAGCCCACCGCCATGTTGGCGCAGATTTTCAAGTCTGGGCAGGCGGACAGCACCTCGGCATCAATGCGCTCACCGCCGGTGGTAAATACGCCTTGCTTGCCCTGCAGCCTGGCGATGAATTCGGGCTTGCTCCAAAGCACATCGGCCTGATTGGATTCGACCTCGAAGTGCTGTTGCAACCTCTCGATGGTCTGGGGGAACAGTGCCCGGGAGACTAGGATTTTGGGTTTGGACATAAGAATTTGAAGAAAAGTGGCAACAGGCCCACATCGATATTGAATAGTTTGCTATCTATTTAGCAGCACACTGAAACAATCACTTGAACCAGATAAAGGTCATGAGGACAAACAGCGGCACCAAAATGCCGCCGGACCACAGCATGTAGCCAAAGAAACTGGGCATCTTGACGCCACGCTCTTCGGCAATGGACTTAACCATCATGTTGGGTGCATTGCCAATGTAGCTATTCGCCCCCATGAACACCGACCCCGCCGAAATCGCGGCCAACGTGGTTGCCATGGTGGTCATCAGCACTTTGGGGTCGCCCCCGGCGGTGTTGAAGAACACCAGGTAGGTCGGTGCATTGTCAAGAAACGAGCTCAGGACACCCGATGCCCAGAAGTACATGGCCGGGTCCGGTTGTCCGTCTGGTCGGGTAACGGCGGCCACGATTGCGCTGAAGGGGCCGTTCAGCCCGGCGCGCAACATGGCTATCACGGGAATGATGGTCAGGAAGATACCCGCAAACAATTTTGCAACTTCGAGCATGGGGCCCCACGAAAACTGGTTGTCGGCATGGACCTTGCCCGGGGTGAACTTCAATGAGATAAAGGTCACCAGAACGAGCCCGATGTCCCTGACAAGACCAGGCAGCCCCACCTCTGTGCCTGCGACATGGAGCGCGATATCGCTCTTCCAGAACCCGCTCAGAAGCACCAGCGCCACCACCGCACCCAATAACCAGAAGTTGCCCGCACCGTCGAAGCCAACCCGCTTTGTGTCGGGCGTTGGGTCCACAGGCAGCACGCCTTCACGGCGGTAAAACCAGGTGTCGAGACAAAAAAACAGGACCAGCAAGCTGCCAACCAAAAACAATGTCTCAGGCAGGATATGGCCAACCGTCCAGAAGAAATCAACACCTTTCAGAAACCCCAGGAACAGCGGTGGATCACCCAATGGCGTCAGCGAACCGCCTGCGTTGGAAACGATGAAGATGAAGAACACAACAATGTGCGCGCCATGCACCCGGTTGTCGTTGGCGCGAATCAACGGGCGAATCATCAGCATCGAAGCGCCGGTGGTCCCCATGAAACTCGCCAGAACTGCGCCTATCGCCAGAATGCCGGTGTTCAAAAGCGGGCTTCCGTGCAAGTTGCCCCGAATGAAAATGCCGCCCGCCACCGTGAAAAGGGCTGTCAGCAAAATGATGAAGGGTATGTATTCGGCCAGCAGGGCATGGATCAAACTGCTGGATGCCACACCTGCCCCGTAAATGATGGCAAATGGCAGGAAAAAAGCCAGCGACCAGGCTGCAGATATCTTGCCAAAATGATGGTGCCAAAGCGCTGGCATGAGCAACGGACATAGTGCGATCGACAGCAATATCCCGGCGAATGGGATAGCCCAGGCAACGGATAACTGGCCGCCGTCGAACGTAGCCGCTAATGCACCGCAGGGCCATAGCAGCGCCAGAGATGCGGCTGCGACCGGGTGGGCGAGCGTCTTAAGTCCAGTGCGCTCTTTCACGGCGCGCTTTCGATTTCAAATACCTGCCGCAGGTAGGCCAGGTATTTCTCGTCATCACACATGTTTTTGGATGGCGTGTCTGACAGCTTGGCCACCGGCTGACCGTTGCAACGCACCATCTTGATCACAATTTGCAAGGGTTCGTAACCCAGGTCGTTGGTGAGGTTCGTGCCAATACCAAAGGCCAGTTGGCAGCGACCGCGGAACTGCTGATACAACTCGATGGTGCGTGGCACGGTGAGGCCGTCGCTGAAGATCAGCGTTTTGGTTTTGGGGTCGACGCGGTTTTTAACGTAGTGGTCAATCATGCGTTCGCCCCAGGCAAAGGGGTCTCCGCTGTCGTGGCGCGCGCCGTCAAACAGCTTGCAGAAATACATGTCAAAGTCCCGCAGGAAGGCGTTCATGCCGTAGACGTCACTCAGGGCAATGCCCAGGTCGCCGCGGTATTCTCTGGCCCACGACTCAAAGCCAAAAACCTGGCTGTCTCGCAGACGCGGGCCCAAGGCCTGCGCCGCCTGCAGGTACTCATGCGCCATGGTGCCCAGTGGCGTCAGGCCCAGCTTCATGGCAAAGAGCACGTTGCTGGTGCCCGCCAGCTGGCCCGCCACACCGGGTGTGTTGCCCGGGCTTTGGGCGGTGCCCAAGCGTGCTGACAAAACACGCAATACCTCGTCGTGCCAGGCTTTGGAGAAACGCCTGCGGGTTCCGTAGTCGGCAATTTTCAGATCAGACAGGCCGCTGTCGCGCAGTTGGCTGATCTTGAGATCGAGCCGGCGTCGGCCCTCCACAAAGTCGGGCACCCTTTGCGTGTTGCGAAAATACACCTCGTTGACGATAGCCAGCACGGGTATCTCAAACAAAATGGTGTGCAGCCACGGGCCCTGGATGGTGATGTCAATCTCGCCGCTGGGCAAAGGCGTGACGGTGATGTATTTTTCGTTAAGGCGAAACAGGCCCAGAAAATCCACAAAGTCACTTTTGATGAAGCGCATGGAGCGCAGATAAGCCAGCTCGGCATCCTGAAAGTGCAGACTGCACAGTGATCGGATTTCGTCGCGAATTTCGCTCACATGCGCGGCCAGATTGATGCCAGAGTGCCCACCGGCATCCAGGGCCGGGTTGCGGCATTTGAATTTGTACTCGACCTGCGCACCCGGAAACTGGTGCAGCACCACTTGCATCATGGTGAACTTGTAGAGGTCGGTGTCCAGAAGGCTTGTGATGATCATCGTGCTACTTTAAAGCGTGAGTTTGCCGGCCACCAGCGTGATAACCCGGTCGGCACGGCTGCTGAGGACCTGATTTTGCTCGGCCACCAGCATCGGCATGCCCTGGTTTTTGAGCGCCAGCAGCGCATCGCGAATAGACTCTACCAGCACCGGTGCAATGCCTTCGCACGGCTCGTCCAGCAGCAACAGCTTGGGTTCGGTCATGAGCGTGCGCGCAATGGCCAGCATCTGCTGCTCGCCGCCGCTCATCTGGCTGGCGCGCCGGCCCAACATACCTTTGAGCGCCGGGAACAGACTCAATGACCGCTCTTCAAGCAACGCCGTCTGACGCGCATTGCCTCGTGCCGCAATGTGCAGATTCTCGCGTACCGTCAAGCCGCCAAACAAACGACGGTCTTCGGCCACATAGCCCAGCCCCGCCTGCGCCCTGGCGTGCGGCGGCGTCTCTTCAATACTATTATTTTGATAGCTAACTTTGCCCTGTATTCGAGGGCCTATACCCATAAATGCTTGCAAGAGTGTGGACTTGCCTGCTCCGTTGAGCCCCTGCAGCACCACCAGCTCTCCCGCGTTCACCTGCAGCGACACATCAAACAGCGCCTGCGCCGCGCCCCACCAGGCGTTGAGGTGTTTGACGTCAAGCATGGCTGGCCTGAGCGGCATCACCCACAGGTGCGGCCACAAACTCGCGTCCCAGATAGCGGCTGAGCACTTCGGGGTTGTGGGCGATTTCTTCGGGCGTGCCTTGCGCGGCGATCAGGCCGTCAATCAGCACCAGCACGCGGTCGGCCACGCCAAATACGGCGTCCATGTTGTGCTCGGTGTACAGCACAGAAATGCCCTTGCCCGCCAATGACTTCACAAGTTGCATCAGGTCTGCACGTTCAGACGCCGCCAGACCCGCCGCCGGCTCATCGAGCAGCAGGAGCCGCGCACGCAAGTCAGCTCCCGTGTCCTTGTCCTTGTCCTTGTCCTTGCCCTTGTTCTTATCGTGCCCTTCGGCCGTTGCCTCAATGCCGGCCAACGCCATCGCCATCTCCAGCCGCTTCTTGGCACCATACGGCAAACCCAATACATCGGCATCGGCGACTTGCCGCAAACCCACCAGGGTCAACAAACCCATGGCAGCCTCTCCATGCATCGAATTCAAGGCCTTCCATGCCGATAGCCCGCGTGGAATGGACATGAGTAGCTGCAAATTTTGTAGCACTGTCAACGCCTCGAAGGTTTGTGCTACCTGAAATGTGCGTGCAACGCCGTGCTGCAGGCGACGCCCCGCAGGCCAGCCATTGATGCTCTGCCCGCCCCAAAAAATCTCGCCTGCCGTTGGCATGTGCTGCCCGGCAATGCAGGCAAAGGTGGTGGACTTCCCCGCGCCATTGGGGCCAATGAGCGCCACGCATTCGCCCGCCTGCACCTCAAAACTAACACCCTTGACAGCCTTGACACCATCGAAGTGCTTGACCAGATTTTTGACTTGCAGCGTCATGCTGAACCTTTTCGGCGGTTCATCAAACCCAGCAGACCCGAGGGTGCCAGCACCATGATCAACATCACAAATAATCCCAACGCGCCGCGCCAGTAGGTCACATGCCGACCCAGCTCGGCACCCGCCCATACCAGCAAGGCACTGCCCGCCACCACGCCCCACAGCTGGTGCACGCCGCCCAGCAATACCACCAGCAACGCATCGACCGAAGTTGAAACGCTGGCCACTGACGGGAACACAGCTCCCTTGTGCGCGGCAAACAATCCACCGGCCAAACCGGCCAGCACAGCGCTCTCCACAAAGATGCGGTACTTGATCCAGCTCACCGGCAAGCCGCTGGCAGCAGCGCGCAGCGGCGCGTCGCGCACGGCCTGCAAGGCAGCGCCAAACGGCGACTGGCTCAGCCTCGAGAGAACCCACACGCTCAGCAGTGCCAGCCCCAGCAGCAGCCCATAAAAAACACCACGGGTGTCGCTGCTGACCAGGGTCAGGCCAATCACGCCGTTGTCGCCGCCGGTCAGGCCCACCCACTGCGAGGCCGCCGCCCATACCACCTGCGCCAGCGCCAATGACAGCATGGCCAGATACACGCCTCCGCTACGAACTACCACCGCACCAAACACTGCGGCAACCAGCAATGCCGCGCCACAGCCCGTGGCCAGCGCCAGGGGCAATGAAGCGCCCCAAACCGTATGTGCCAGCGCCGCACCATAAGCCCCCAGACCAAAAAACGCCGCATGCCCAAAGCTCACCAGGCCACCGAGGGACATCACAGCCTGGAGGCTGATGCCAAAAATCAGCAGGATCAGAGCATCACTTGCCAGAGACCGCCAGTAGTCGCCCGCCAGCCAGGCCACGCCGTACAAAGCGGTAACAGCGACATAAATGACCGCCCGCCCCCGCCGCTTCACCGCCCCCAACATGAACTTTTGTGCCAGCTCTCGTGGCCCTGCATCATGGGGCTGGCCCATCAGCCCCAGGGGTCGCACGGCCAGCACCACAGCCATGGTCAGAAACACCACCACCAGGGTACTTTGGGGAAACAAGGTGGTGCCGAAGACGTGAATCAGCCCGATCAACAGTGCGGCAAGAAAAGCACCGCCAATGCTGCCCAGGCCACCGGTGACCACCACCACAAAGGTCTCCACCACCACGTTCACATCCATCTGCAAATTCGCAGGCTCGCGCGGTAACTGCAACGCCCCACCCAGCCCTGCCAGTGCGCAGCCCAGCACCACGACACCCATCATCAGCGGCTTGGGGTTGACCCCCAGCGCATCCAGCATGTCGCGGTCTTGCGTCGCCGCGCGCAGGCGTTTTCCAAAACGCGTACGGTGCAGCAATAAGTAAAGGCCCAGCCACACCAAGGGGCCGAGCACGATGGTGACCAGCTGATACTGCGGAAAATACTCTGTGCCAAGTTCAATGGAACCTTTGAGACCCGGAAAACGCGGCGCAAAAACTTCATCTGGCCCAAACCCCCAACGCATGGCGTCACTCATGGCCAGCGTCAGGCCAAAGGTGGCGACAAGCTGGTAAAGCTCGGGCACACCATACATTCGGCGCAACAGCAAAAATTCGGCCACGGCCCCCGCCAAACCTGCGCAGGCAGCTCCCAAAAGCATAGCTAACGCATACAGCCAGGCACTTTCACCCCAGGCCGGAAACCAGTTGGTCACCCAGTGCGCCGACAGCAAGGCACCCAGCATGAAGAAGCTGCCGTGGGCGAAATTGACAATTCGGGTCACGCCAAAGATCAGCGTGAGCCCCGCCGCCATCAGGAACAGCGTGGTGGCGTAGCTCAACCCATTGAGGAACTGAATGGCGAACGAAGTCAAAGGGCTAAAAATGAAGCATTAAGGGCGCAAGATGCGTCAGGAACGGTCAGGCCAGCCAGTGGGTAAATTCAGATACCGGCGCGCGCGGCGTGTGGAAGGTGTTGACTACATCCGTCTCGTCGGCATGACCCAACGCCATGCCACACACCAGCATCTCATCAGGACCGGCCCCGATGTGCGGAAGGATGATCTTGCCAAAGGCGTTCCACGCCGCCTGTGGGCAGGTGTGCAGGCCTCGTGCGCGTGCCGCGACCATGATGCTTTGCAAAAACATGCCATAGTCCACCAGCGATCCGCGACCCAACACGCGGTCGATGGTGAACATCAGGCCCACCGGCGCATCAAAGAACTTGTAATTGCGCTGATGCTGCAAATGCATCTTGTCTTTGTCACCCTTGCCAATCCCCAGCAGGCCGTAAAGGCCCCAGCCGTTTTCCCGGCGGCGTTCAATGAATGGGCTGGCCCATTTTGTAGGGTAGTAGTCGTACTCTTCGCGGTAGTCCGCTGCCAGCTCCGGGTTGGCACGGATAGCATCGTGCGCCGCACAGACTTTGTCGACCAGCGTGTCGCGGCTGGAGCCCTGCAACACATACACATTCCAGGGCTGGGTATTGGTCCCGGATGCAGCGCGACTCGCTACTTGCAGGATGTCGGTGATGGTGTCTCGTGACACGGGTGCCTGGGTAAAGGCACGTGCGGACATGCGCGAAGTGATGGCAGCATCAACGATGGCGGAGTGATCAAGCACAGGTGAGGTCATTGAAGGGTTTCCAGAAGAGATTTCAGATTGTCTGGCAAAGCCACAGGCCGCCGGCTGGACTTGTCCACATAGACGTGAATAAAGTGGCCCTGGGCGGCGGCGCTGCTGCTACCGTGGGCAAATAGACCCACCTCGTAGCGTACGCTGGACTTGCCCAGATGGGCGACGCGAATACCCGCCTCCACCGTTTGTGGAAACGCGAGCGGCGCAAAATAATTGCACTGGGTCTCTATCACCAGGCCGATGGTGTCACCCTGGTGAATGTCCAACACGCCCTGCTCAATCAGGTAAGCATTGACAGCAGTGTCGAACCACGAGTAGTACACGACGTTGTTGACATGGCCATAGGCATCGTTGTCCATCCAGCGGGTGCTGATCAAGCGAAAAACCGGGTAGGTGCTGCGATGGTTCGGTTGGTGCTTGGCGGGTATTACCGGGTTCGGGAGTTTGGAGGGTGTGGCGGGTTTTGATAATTGAGCGAATGTGTCGGTCATCATGGGTTGCGATTTTGCCAGCGTTGCCAGTATTGAAGCGCAACGCGGTAGGTGTTGACCTGCACCTGCACGGTCTCCTCGATTTTCACGCCATAGCCACCCGCCATGGCAAAGGCGACCGGCGTGCGTCGCGCCAGGCACCAGTCAAACACACGGCGGTCACGAGCCTCCAGGCCGTCATAGCTCAGCTTGAGACGCCCCAGGCGGTCTCCCTCAAAAGGGTCTGAACCTGCAAGGTAGATCACCAAACCGGGATCGAAGCGGCGCGACAGTTCATCCAGGGCTACTTCAAGCGCTTGCAGATATTCGGCGTCTCCGCAGCCATCCGGCAGGTTCACGTCAAGGTCACCGGGCTCCTTGCGAAACGGGAAGTTCTTTTCACCATGCAGAGACAACGTGAACACGCTGTCGTCAGCTTTGAAGATGCTGGCCGTGCCGTTGCCCTGGTGCACATCAAGGTCGATCACGGCGACCCGCAAAGCCGCTCGCCGTAGGCCACCGACACCTGCAGTTCGGCCCCACTCTGACTGCGCCAGCCGCACCGCCACGGCCACATCGTTGAAAACGCAAAACCCGCTGCCTCTATCAGCGTAAGCGTGGTGGGTGCCCCCCGCCAAATTGGCTGCCATGCCATGGGTCAGGGCATGGCGCGCCGCTTCGCATGTCGCCCCGACCGAGCGGCGTGAGCGCTCAACCATTGCCTCGCTCCAAGGGAAGCCAATTTCACGCAGTGCAGCCGCATCCAGTGTGCCGGCCACAACAGATTCAACGTAGGCAGGGGTGTGCGCCAATGCAAGTTCACCATCACTCGCGCGTGGGGCTTCCATGATCTCGATACCAGGCAGCTCACGTGCCAGCCGCTCGCGCAACATGGCGTATTTCGGCATGGGAAAACGATGCCCTGGCGGCAGCGGCAAAAGGAACTGGCTGGAATGAAAAGCCTTCATGCCACCATTGTGTCGGCACTGTGAAAAACCCACCGTCTAGAACGCCACGTCTAAAATGGTGCAACGCAGCAAAAACCACTTGCGTCGTTGCGGGATAACCCTATAATTCACAACATGCTGCACTGCAACATAACCTGAGACTCAGGTGAAATTTGAAGTTTCGGCGCAGTAAATGTTCTCGTAACCTTAATTTTTATTGGAGATTTTTATATGTTGACCGTTGAACAAGTTGTTGCTTCCCACAAAGCCAATATCGAAACCCTTTTCGGCCTGACCAGCAAAGCCTTTGAAGGCGTGGAAAAGATTGTTGAACTCAATCTGACCGCTTCCAAAGCCGCCCTCGCTGAAGTGGGTGACCACGCCAAAGCCGTCATGAGCGTCAAGGACGCCCAAGAGCTGCTGGCTCTGCAATCAAGCCTGTTCCAGCCTTTGGCTGAGAAAACCGCTGCTTACAGCCGTCATCTGTATGACATCGCTCAGGGTTCTACCGCTGAATTCACCAAGGCTGTCGAAGGCCAGGCTGCTGAAGCCCAGAAAAAGTTTGCCGGCCTGGTTGACACCGCCGCCAAGAACGCACCTGCCGGTTCCGAAACCGCTGTGGCCGTGTTCAAGAGCGCCGTGTCTGCTGCCAACAACGCGCTTGAGTCAGTTCAGAAGGCTGTCAAACAAGCCACCGACGTTGCTGAAGCCAACTTCAACACCGTAGCTGCCAACGCAGTGAACGCGTCCAAAGTGGTCAGCAAAAAGCGTTAATTCGTCACACAGGGGACAAAAAATCAGTGCTTCATTGTGGTTTGGAGTTGATACTCTAGTTCGCAAGGGAAAACCCTGACATACTTCACTCAAGTTAAGTTTTTAAGTTTGATCCACTGATCAAATTTTTACAGGTTGTCTCCTCGGGTCCTTTCGAAACCATCAGGTTCAGGGATCCCTTAAGGGCTGGTCGCAAGATCAGCCCTTTTTTTCTGGCCGAATTGATTCAACGCGCCTTCGCATCCATCGCCGCCTTCAGCTGTGGCAACAGTTGCAACATGGCTTGCCGACCAGACTCTATGGCCCGACGGCGGCCACCAAAGTCGGTACTTGAGATCCCAGCCTGCGACGGTCTCACCACCAGGTCGGCGTCGCGCAGCTCGAAACTGTTGATGCTTTTCCCCATGATGGCAAAAGTCTGCAGCAATATCTGCAAGGTGTCGCCTGCCGGGTTTCCTTCTGGCGCGCTGGAGATATCCACCGCAATCACCAGTTCGGCCCCCATCTGGCGGGCAAAGCGCACCGGCACGGGTGACACCAGACCGCCATCGACATATTCGCGCCCGCCAATTTTCACCGGCTGGAAAACGGCCGGTACGGCGCTTGAAGCCCGCACCGCCGCACCTGTATCCCCACGCTGGAAAAGCACGCTCTGGCCACTGTTAAGGTCGGTAGCCACAACACCGAGCGGCATGGGGAAACTTTCGATCAATTTGCCGTCAACTTGTTTGTTCACATAGCGCGCCAGTGCTTCGCCGCGAAACATGCCACGGTTAAAAATCGGCAGTGTCCAGTCTGTGATGGCGACTTCGTCCATGGTTTCAGCGATTTGCTGTAGCTGCACGCCCGTTTTGCCACTGGCGTAGATCGCCGCCACCAGACTGCCGGCGGATGTACCGGCCACAAAACTCGGGCGAATACCCGCTTCTTCCAGCACCTGGATCACGCCCACGTGGGCGAAACCGCGCGCCGCCCCCCCACCCAGGGCCAACCCGACCTTTGGCGGGCGCTTTGGCGTCGCCGGTTCTGCGAGCACTGGCGCGGCAGGTTGACCATCTCCGCGGGACACCGCCACCGGTGCCGTTCCGCAGGCCGTTAAAACAACGCCGAGCACCATTGAAATCACAAAGCGGGCGACGCAGTTTGATGCCGAAAAGTCCTCAGCTTTCTGCAAGTCAAACATCTCGATGCCCTTATTTAACAGTCGGCAATCACGAATAGTTCTCATTTGAATTATCATTACGGTTAGCAATTCATTTTTAAGGAAGTCTGCATGTTGAATAAGTCGATTCTTGCCTTTACAGCCAGCGCCACTGCGCTGGCCAGCCTGTTGTGCTTCGCTCCGGTGGCGCAGGCGCAAGACAAAGTTCTCAATATCTATTCGGCGCGGCACTACGCCACAGACGAATCAATGTACGGCGAATTCACCAAAACCACTGGCATCAAGATCAACCGGGTCGACGCAGACGATGCAGGTATTGTCGCGCGCCTGAAGGCCGAAGGCAGCGCCTCGCCTGCCGACCTGATTTTGCTGGTGGACGCGGCGCGCCTCGCCTCGGCTGACTCTCAGGGCCTGTTTCAACCCATCAAATCCAAAGTGCTTGATGACGCCATTCCCGCTAATTTGCGAGCTCCCGCAACGTCAGATGGCGTAACCTGGACCGGTTTTTCCACCCGCGCCCGTGTGATTGTTTACGACAAAGTCACGGTCAAGAAGGAAGACGTCGACACCTACGAAAAGCTGGCGGACTCCAGGAACAAAGGCAAGGTTTGCACCCGCTCAGGTTCGCATCCCTACAACCTGAGCTTGTTTTCCACCATGACTGAGCACCTGGGTGACGCCAAGGCCGAAGCTTGGCTCAAAGGCGTGGTGAACAACATGGCGCGCGCTCCCAAAGGCGGTGATACCGATCAGATCAAGGCGGTTGCTTCGGGCGAATGCGCGATTGCGCTGACCAACACCTACTACCTCGCCCGGATGATCAAGTCGACCAACCCGGACGACCGCGCAGTGGTAGAGCGTGTGGGCGTGGTGTTTCCCAACCAGGCCACATGGGGTACGCACGTGAACATTGCGGGCGGAGCGGTCGCCAGGTATGCCAAGAACCGGGACAACGCCGTGAAATTCATGGAGTTTTTGGCGAGCCCGTTTGCGCAAAACCATTTCGCCAACGGCAACAACGAATGGCCCACAGCCAAAGGCGTGGTGGTGGAAAACGCTGCTCTCAAATCAATGACCGGTGGTGGTTTCAAGAGTGAAAACATTGGCCTCGCAGCCGTGGATAAAAACATGGTCAAGGTGCAACAGATGTTGGACCGTGTAGGGTTTAAATAAGCGCTCCAAACATAGCCAAAAGCCCTACACCCACTCAGGCTTGGGTTATTCTCGCGTCTGCTTTTTCCAAATCCGGAAGGGGCCGACCCGATAAAGGACCTGTCATGAAGTTCATTGGCTATCTGGCTATGGCGTTTGCGGCACTGGCGGTGGCACTGGTCATTGCCGGGCAATTGGGATACTTGTCGGGCCCGGAGCCCAAGGCGCTTGGCGTGACCAACGGGCGACTTCGTCCGCCATCACTCAATCCCAACAGCGTGAGCAGTCAGGCCGCGCTATATCCAGATCACCCGAGAAAAGAATTTGCTTCGATTGCGCCTTTTAAATACACCGGCGACGGCGAAGCAGCGATGGCACGGCTGGACGCTCTGCTACAAAAAGAAGAGCGAACTATTGTGGTTCGGCGTGGGGAAGACTACCTTTATGCCCAGAATACCACTGCCGTGCTTAAGTTTACTGACGACATGGAGTTTTGGTTGGACAAACCCAATGGGGTCATCCAGGTACGTTCCGCCAGCCGGCTGGGTCGAAAAGACTTTAACGTGAATCGGGCGCGAATGGAAGCCATTCGCGCCCGATTTGAGCAGTAGCCTATCGCAATAGGCTATCGATTAACCAGCGGTCGCCTCTTCAGGTTTGGCTTTGCCTTCCTTCTTGGGCAGCGGCTGAATGTCCAGTGCCACTTCACCGGTCTCGACACCCTTGTCGTCGGTTGTGATGTTCATGTCCACCGTCAGGCGACCACCGTCGGTCAGACGTCCAAACAGCAGCTCGTCAGCCAGCGCGCGGCGAATGGTGTCCTGAATCAGGCGCTGCATGGGGCGGGCACCCATGAGCGGATCAAAGCCCTTCTTGGCCAGGTGCTTGCGCAGTTTGTCGGTGAAGGTGACATCGACTTTTTTGTCAGCCAGCTGCGTTTCCAGTTGCAAGAGGAATTTGTCGACCACACGCAGAATGACGTTTTCGTCGAGCGCCTTGAAACTGACCGTGGCATCCAGCCGATTGCGGAACTCGGGCGTGAACAGGCGCTTGATGTCAGCCTGCTCGTCACCCGCCTCACGCGGGTTGGTAAAGCCAATGGTGGCTTTGTTCATGGTCTCGGCACCCGCGTTGGTGGTCATGACGATGATCACGTTGCGGAAGTCAGCCTTGCGTCCGTTGTTGTCGGTCAGCGTACCATGGTCCATCACCTGCAGCAGCACGTTGAAGATGGCAGGGTGCGCTTTCTCGATTTCATCGAGTAGCAATACACAATGCGGCTTCTTGGTGATGGCTTCGGTCAGCAGACCACCCTGGTCAAAGCCCACGTAGCCCGGGGGCGCGCCAATCAAACGGCTCACCGCATGCTGCTCCATGTACTCACTCATGTCGAACCGAATCAAATCGATCCCCATGATGTAGGCCAGCTGTTTGGCCGCTTCTGTCTTGCCCACACCAGTGGGACCACTGAACAGGAAAGAGCCAATCGGCTTGTCGCCCTTGCCCAGGCCCGAGCGCGCCATCTTCACGGCTGACGCCAGCACGTCTAGCGCCTTGTCTTGCCCGAACACGACGTTCTTCAAATCACGTTCCAGGGTCTTGAGCTTGCTGCGATCATCATTGGACACATTGGCCGGCGGAATGCGGGCGATCTTGGCAACAATTTCTTCCACCTCTGACTTGCTGATGATTTTCTTGCGTTTGCTCGGTGGCAGGATTCGCTGCGCTGCGCCCGCCTCGTCGATCACGTCAATCGCCTTGTCGGGCAAATGCCGGTCGTTGATGTACTTGGCGCTCAATTCCGCGGCAGCCTGCAAAGCTGCGACCGCGTACTTGACGCCATGGTGTTCCTCAAAGCGTGATTTCAGGCCCTTGAGAATGTCCACTGTTTCTTGCACGGTAGGCTCTACCACGTCCACCTTCTGGAAGCGGCGTGACAGGGCAGCATCTTTCTCAAAAATGCCACGGTACTCGGTAAAGGTGGTGGCACCAATGCACTTAAGCGCGCCGGAGCTCAACCCAGGCTTGAGCAGGTTGGACGCGTCCAGCGTGCCGCCAGAGGCCGCACCCGCGCCGATCAGCGTGTGGATTTCGTCGATGAACAAAATCCCATTGGGCTTGTCTTTGAGCGACTTGAGCACTCCTTTGAGGCGCTGCTCGAAATCGCCGCGGTACTTGGTACCCGCCAGCAACGCGCCCATGTCCAGCGAATAGACCACCGACTCGGCCAGAATTTCGGGTACATCTTTTTGAGTGATGCGCCAGGCCAGACCCTCGGCGATCGCGGTCTTGCCCACGCCTGCTTCGCCCACCAACAGCGGGTTGTTTTTGCGGCGGCGACACAGGATTTGAATGACCCGCTCCACCTCGTACTCGCGCCCGATCAACGGGTCGATCTTG
>JANPAZ010000501.1:0-4962 GCA_031430225.1 Rhodoferax sp.
ATGTGGGATCAAGTCCGCCAAAGAACTGCTTGGCGATGACCGCTGCGAGCGAGCCGTATAGATAAAAGTCGTACCACTCAAAAACGGTACCCAACGACGAGGCGAAGATCACCTTCTTTTCTTCGGGCGTCATGGGCCTTGCGGCCGCTGCTGTTGCCATAGTTATGTCTCCAAAAGGTTAAGCGATGACCACCTGGACAGGTGACCGGACTGGACTATCGGGCGATGGACTGACATTACTCTGACGGAAATCTTGCAAAGACTTACGCTCACCTGCACGTTTTCTTACGGCTCGAGTAGTAACCCTAGGGTTGGTTTTCTTGATGCGGAATTTTGGCCTTTAAATCGCGATCTATTGCGAGTTTTGCCATGGGAAATCATTCTTGAGAAATCGAATATTTCCTCAATTCTTTTGCGCGCTCACCGCTTCGGAAAGCATGCATGCAAAGAAATCATTTAACCCTATCATCGTAAGGGCTGGGTCAGTCCGAATGGTCAAACTTACATCAATGTGATAAGCAAACCGTGAAAATCACGGTGTCGTTCTATTGCAAACAACCCTTCTTTAAGGAGACATTGATGAGTGATCCCGTGGTCGACAAGATCCAGAACAACCCGAAGTACCTGGAGCTTCGAAAAAAACGAAATGCGTTCGGCTGGCTGCTGACGCTCTTGATGATGGTCGTGTACTACGGCTACATCGCGCTGATCGCCTTTAACAAACCCTTTCTCGCGCAGCCCATTGGCGACAGCGTGATTTCACTGGGTATTCCGATCGGAATGGGCGTGATCGTTTTCACTGTTTTGATCACGGCCATTTATGTTCGCCGGGCCAACAGCGAATTTGACGAACTGACGACCGACATCCTCAAGGACGCATCCAAATGAACAAGTGCAAAACAACTCTGCTACTGCTGCTGGCCATGCTGGCCACAGGTGCTGCCATGGCCGCAGGTGGAGACCTGGGGCAGGTGGAAAAGCAGCCCACCAACTGGGTCGCCATCAGCATGTTTGGTGGTTTCGTGATCATGACGCTGTTCATCACCAAGTGGGCAGCGGCCAAAACCAAATCTGCGGCAGACTTCTACACGGGCGGCGGCGGCATCACGGGCTTTCAAAACGGCCTGGCAATCGCGGGCGACTACATGTCGGCAGCATCCTTTCTGGGAATTTCGGCTGCGGTCATGGCCACTGGCTACGACGGCCTGATCTACTCCATCGGTTTTCTGGTGGGCTGGCCGGTTGTGACCTTCCTGATGGCCGAACGGCTTCGCAATCTGGGCAAGTTCACGTTTGCCGATGTGGCTGGCTACCGCTTTCAACAAACGCCCATTCGCGTGTTCGCAGCCTCCGGAACGCTGGTGGTTGTGGCGTTTTACCTGATCGCGCAAATGGTGGGGGCAGGCGCCCTGATCAAGCTCCTCTTCGGCCTGGACTACTGGCTGGCGGTGGTGATTGTGGGCGCGCTGATGATGATCTATGTGCTGTTTGGCGGCATGACCGCAACCACCTGGGTGCAGATCATCAAGGCCTGCCTGCTGCTGGCCGGCGTGACCTTCATGGCGTTCATGGTCATGGCGCAATACGGCTTCAGCTTTGAAGCCCTGTTTGCAAAAGGCGTTGAAGTCAAGACCCAGCTTGCAATGAACGGCGGCAAGACATCTGACGAAGCCGCCAAGATTGGCTTGGCCATCATGGGACCCGGTGGTTTCGTGAAGGACCCGATCTCGGCCATTTCATTCGGCATGGCCTTGATGTTCGGAACTGCTGGCTTGCCTCACATCCTGATGCGCTTCTTCACCGTGCCGGATGCCAAGCAGGCACGCAAGTCGGTTCTGTGGGCAACCACCTGGATTGGCTACTTCTACGTGCTGATTTTCATCATTGGCTTTGGTGCCATCACGCTGGTGTTGACCAACCCCGAGTTTTCCAACACGGTGACCGGCGTGATCAAAGGTGGCGGCGGCTCGGCCAACATGGCGGCCGTCCTGGTAGCGAAAGCGGTAGGCGGCAACGTCTTCTTCGGCTTCATTTCTGCGGTGGCGTTTGCCACGATTCTGGCAGTGGTAGCAGGGTTGACGCTGTCAGGCGCATCGGCTGTGTCGCATGACATTTACGCAACCGTGATCAAGAAGGGCAAAGCCAACAGTGCGGCCGAACTCAAGGTGTCGCGCATCACAACGTTGGTTCTCGGCGTCGTCGCCGTGGGCCTGGGCATCGCGTTCGAGAAGCAGAACATAGCCTTCATGGTGTCGCTGGCCTTCGCGATTGCGGCGTCGGCCAACTTTCCTGTCTTGTTCATGGCGGTCTTGTGGAAGGACTGCACCACCAAGGGTGCCGTGATTGGCGGCTTCCTTGGTCTGATCTCATCGGTGGCATTGACGGTGGTGTCGCCATCGGTGTGGGAAGCCACTCTGGGCAACCCAAAAGGGTCGGCATGGTTTCCGTACACCTCACCGGCGCTATTCTCAATGACCATTGGTTTTGTGGGTATCTGGCTGTTTTCCATCCTGGACCGAAGCCCCAACGCCGCCAGAGAGCGTGCGGCATTTCCGGCACAACAGGTGCGCTCAGAAACCGGCTTTGGCGCTTCAGGCGCATCCGGCCATTGAAATGACAGGCGACGCGACGGCTGTCAGCGCGTCGCTTTTGTCAGAACAACCGGGCCCAGTGCCCGGTTTTTTATGCCAGCTGGCGCAGCTTGATGAAGGCCAGCGCAGCCATCACCGCATCGTTCAGTGCGTCATGGGCGTCCCGCAGCGGCAGGCCCAGTTCATTCATCAGGGTGGCAAAGCGCAGGTCGATATCGGCATTGGCCTGCTGCTGGTAGGCCGGTAGCTGCCTGAACTTGTAGTCGTAGTAAAGCGACGAGACTTCGATTTTGGGTTGTGGCAGGCCCTGCCCCAGTAGCGGCCAGATCGCGCGATTGAGCATGGCCAGGTCAAACTCAAGGTAGTAGCCAACCAATGGGCGACTGCCAATGAAATGCATCAACCGCTTCATCGCCTCGTCAATGGGCAGACCTTGCGCTACGTCACGCTCGCGCAGCCGGTGGATGCGCACGCTGTCGGCTGACACACCATGCTCGGGCCGCACCAGTAACTCCAGCCGCTCGCTGGTCATGATGCGGTTTCCCACAATGCGCACCGCACCAATCGAGATGATTTCGTCAGTGCGCACGTTCAGCCCTGTCGTTTCGCAGTCCAGTGCCACCCACTCATTGTCTGGCGCCAGGTCAAACATGAAACGAAATGCCGGATCTCCGAGGTGGTACAACAGCCACTCTCGCTTGAGGGCCAGCCACCAACGCGACGGCTCCCAAAAGCGCATCGTCACAAAGAGTCCAACCGAAACCGTTGGCGCAACAGCGTCTTGAAGCGCTTGACCACGCCCAGCGTGTCTTTGAGCAAATCACGGTCCAGGCTGCTGAGCCGGGCCACGTCGATCGCGCCACTCACGGGCTTGCCCGTGTCCAGTTCAGCCAGACCGGCCTTGAGTTTGAGGCCCATGAAGAAGTACAGGCTGTCGGTCAGGTCTGCACCCATACCTGCCTCCAGTCGTCCGTCGGCTACCAGCGCAGCAATGCGGGCGGTGGTGCCGGTTTCAGCGATGCAGTGCGCCAGCGCCAGGCTGCGCACGCCATGCACCAGAGGGAAAATGCCTTCTTTTTTAATGTTCAGCCGTTGATCCGAATCGCCCAGGCCCAGCAGCCGGTTCCACCATCCGGAGGTGTTGCCAAAGGCATCTATGGCGGCGGCAAAGCGTGCCTGCATGGCATCGTTGCCAGTGGCAATTTCCATCAGGCCTTGCTGCACAGACGCCAACAGGCGTGCGTCGCCACACACGGCATGCGCATCCATGAAGATCGCGAGATTCATCAAGCTGTCCGCGTCGGGCAGCATGAGCCATTGCCTTGTCATCTGGCCAAACTCGCTGGCGCTTTTTCGCCATTGTGGAGTGCTGACCATGATGTTGCCCGGGCACTGCGGGTAGCCAAATCCGGTCAATGCAGCAGAAAACCGGTGACTTAAGGTGTCCAAGTCATCAGGCAGGGCATAGCCGTCCCGCAGGATCAGCCCGTTGTCCTGATCCGTCTTGAGCAATTGCTCACCACGGCCCTCACTACCCATGACAAAAAGGCAGCTGTTGGCGACCAACCCGGGTGGTGCCAGCAAATTCCAGGCCCGCTCAAACAGGCGTGCATTGAGCTGCTGAACCAGTTTGGCGATCAAGTTCACACGGGAGCCCCCGCGATGAAGCAAAGTGATCATGCGGGTGATCTGGGCTGCCGCAAGGCTGAGCCCGGCCAGATCCCTGGCGTCTTCAATTTGAACGGTGATCAGGTGCGACTGGTTGGACAGGAAGCTGAACAAATCCAGTGCTTCCAGAATGCCAACCACGTGCCCGCCATCCACCACGACAACCCGATGGACCCGACGGCGCAGCATCAGGGCCATCGCATCGCCCAACTGGTCCGACGGGCGCACCTCGATCAATGAAAAATTGGCCAGCTCACCCACAGCCAGTTGACCAAGCGGGCGGCCATCCAGAATGGCGCGCTGGAGCGCCGTTGCGGTGAAAATGCCCAGTCTCGGCGGCTGCGAAAGGACATCGCGCACCAGCACGTTGGAGGTGCGATGTGCCTGAAACACCCGTACGACGGCGAGTATGTCCGTTTGGGAATCCACAAAGTGGGCTGGCCGCAGGAAGGCTTCATCCACCCGCGACATGGTGAGAGACTGCAACTCATGCTGGCTCTTGCGATGCGACAGTGCGCTGAGTTTGTTACTCAGGTCAGAGAACAGCAGCGCCCCAAAGGTCACATTGGAGGCAATCAGGTCGCTCACAGCTTGGCGGGCCAACTGGTAGGCGACGACCTCTTCTGCTGCGACAAAGCGGCTGCTCACCTTGCCCGCTACCAGACCACGCCCATCAAAGCTGTCGTCCGGGCCAAAAGTGGTG
>JANPAZ010000502.1:0-2449 GCA_031430225.1 Rhodoferax sp.
GCCATCGATCTGGTGGGCGTCAACTCGATTCTTCGGGCCGGGTCCTTGCCCAATCGGGGGGAACCTGCAGAGTTGCGACTGCATGTTTCAGCCCGCTGCGCTGACCTTGATGCGGCGCAAGTCATCGAGGATGAAATCTATTCCTTGACGCTTTCCGGACCCGCAGGCGGCTGCAGTGTGCGCAGCGAGCGCCGGCCACGCATCGAAGTGCTGGATGGCTTCATCGCGCCTGAACTGGTTAAACCCGAGATTGAATGGAGCCAGTCATGACCATCATCAGAGTCGGCGAGCTCGCCACCGGCCGCGCGGGCGACAAGGGAAACGTGCTGGACCTGACACTGGTGGCGCGGGACGATGCCTGCTACACGTTACTGGCCCGCGTGCTCGATTCTGAATACGTCCGTACTGCCCTGAATCGTGTCGTTCCAGGGCCCGTCTTGCGCTATGAAATTCCGGGCCTGCGTGCCCTCAAGTATGTCGCGCCCGAGGCGCTGTCTGGCGGCGTCTATGCATCGCTGCGTCCAGGTTTGCATTGGCAGAAAGCGGCCATCTGGTTGCTGCTGGATCTGAACATTGAAGCCGGCGACACGATGTCGGCGGCCCTGCAAACGAACCGACCGAAAGCAACGCGGTGAGCGAAGCGATAGCCAACAGGCCGGAGCTTACCGGGAGCAGCGTGGTTGTTCGCTCTCTGGTCCGCACTGAACTGCCACGTCCCCCTGCAAGGCTTGTCAGCGCGATTTCGCAAGCTGCCGTCAACCGGCTGAGCGAGCTGGTGGGACGCATGTACACCATGGACGCAGCCATCCGGGCTCTGGGTAAAACCGCCATCGCGGTGACCGGCGTTGCGACGACCGCAAAATGCGCACCGGGCGACAACCTGGGACTTGTCAAGGCACTCACACTTGTACAGCCCGGCGACGTGCTGGTCGTTGACGCCCAAGGCTTTGAAGCGTGGTGCCTCGGTGGGTATCAACTGGTGAGGTATGCACGGGAACACCACGGATTGGCCGGAGTAATTGTCAATGGGGCCTATCGCGACGCCGAAGAGGCGCACGCGGCCGGTTTTCCGCTGTACGCACGGTGCCTTGCGCCGTACTCGGGACCCAAGGCCGGGCCGTTTGAAGTCAACGTGCCGGTGTGCTGCGGTGGCGTCATCGTGCAACCGGGCGACATCGTTTCGGCCAGCGGCGAAGGCGTGGTGGTGGTGCCGCAGCGCAGCCTGCAAGCAGTTGCTGACGCGTTGGCAGGTGATGTCATTGGTGCCCACGGCACTGACGACCTTCTGCGCGCCCTGTTCGCAAAGGCGGACAGCTTTGATTGCGACGCCGCCTCTGGCACCAACAGAACCGGGGCCTGAGCCCGAGGTTGCAATATGGAATTTGATGAAAGGCGCCTGGAAAGCTACCTGAAAGAGGCCATCAGCGGCCTTGACGGTCCGATGTATCTGGAGCGAATCTCGGGCGGGCAATCGAACCCCACTTTCTTTGTGAGTTTCGACAACCGTTCGATGGTGTTGCGCAAACAGCCCCCGTCGAGTCTGCTGCCATCTGCACACGCGGTAGACCGCGAGTTCCGGGTGATGCAGGCACTCGCCACCACCGATGTCCCCGTGCCAGAGATGCTGTTGTTTCAAGCGGATCGCACCATTATTGGCACGTCTTTTTACATCATGGAGCGCCTGCATGGACGTGTCTTTTCGCACTATGCCCTGCCGGACATGGCCCCCGCTGAGCGCCGAAGCATCTACCTTGCCATGGCGGATGCGATGGCACGACTGCACAAAGTGGACTGGGCTGCCATCGGTCTGTCGGACTATGGGCGCGCCGGAAGCTACTTCACCCGGCAAATCGGGCGCTGGACCAAGCAATGGCAAACCGCCAGAACCCGTGAAAGTGCCGACGTGGAACGGCTTATCGCGTGGTTACCTCAGAACATTCCGGATGAACGCGAAACAACGATCAGCCACGGTGACTTTCGGCTGGGCAACCTGATGTTCCACCCCACCGAACCCCGGGTCATTGCCGTGCTGGACTGGGAACTTTCCACCCTGGGACACCCTCTGGCCGACGTGGCGTTCAACTGCATCGCTTATCACACACTGCCGTCTGAATACGGTGGCATCCGGGGTCTCGACCTTGCCAATTTGGGTATTCCGTACGAGGACGAGTACCTCAACCACTACTACCGCCAGAGTGGGAGATCTGATGGCGTCAGTGCATTCCATTTCGCCTTTGCGCTATTTCGTCTGGCAGTGATATTTGAGGGGATCGCAGTGCGTGCTGCAAGCGGCAACGCCGCCGCTGATAACGCGGCTGAAGTCGGCGCACTCAGCGTCGCATTTGCGCGCCGGGGTGTCGAGTTCATTGAGCGCGCTTCTTGACGCACATTCAAATCCATGGGACAAATTGAAATGAAACGCTGGAATGACACCTGGCCCGAGATGCGC
>JANPAZ010000503.1:0-2972 GCA_031430225.1 Rhodoferax sp.
GCCAGCGCCCAGAGCAGTTTCCCCAGCCGCGCGCTCAAGGTGGTTGTGCCGCAGCCGCCTGGCGGTGGTTTCGACTTTGTGGGTCGTTTGCTGGCTGACCGCCTTGGCAAAGTCATCGGGCAGGCTGTGGTGGTCGAAAACCGCTCTGGTTCCGGCACCCTGGTGGGCACAGACGCTGTCGCCAAGGCTGCACCTGATGGCTACACGCTGCTGACGGGTTCCGTGTCCAACCTCGTGCTCAACATGGGTCTGTATCCCAACTTGCCCTACGACAGTTTGCGTGATTTTGAACCGGTTGGGTTGGCCGTGAGTTACAGCTACACCCTGATGGCACGCAAAGACCTGCCGTTCAAATCATTGCGGGAATTGGTCACCCACGCCAAGGCCAACCCCGGCAAGCTGACGTATGCGTCAGCGGGCAATGGGTCGGGCCAGCATGTGCTGGCCGCTGCGCTGTGGCATCTGGCCGGTGTGCAACTGGTGCATGTGCCGTATCGGGGCGCTCAGGCGGCGTATCAGGATTTGCTGGGGGGCCGGGTGGATGTCTTTTTTGACTTGTCACCCACCGCCCGAACCCAGGTGGACGCAGGCAACGTCAAGGCACTGGCCGTGTCGGGGGCGGCCCGCAACCCCATGCACCCCGACGTGCCAACCATTACCGAGACCGGCACCGCAGCGATCGACCTGGAATCCTGGTTTGGTCTTTTTGCGCCAGCTAAAACACCCGCCGACGTTCTGGAGCGCTTGCGCACAGACCTGGCCCGGGTGATTGCGTCGCCCGAGGTGATGGAGTCATTTCAAAAGGCAGGCGGCAAGCCCATGAGCCTCACGGTGGCTGAGACCCGTGCACTGGTGCAAAGAGATGTACAGCGCTGGACGCGTTTGATCCGAGAGGCGGAAATCAAGGCTGAATAATCAAAGCTGGGCGGTAAATGCGGTCAGTTCTATGCGGTTTGGTCAAGCCCGGCTGCTGAAGACACCGCGTACGGCGCGGCCTGAGCGCGATACCGTGTACGAAGCCGCCACAATGCCAAACCGCAGCCAGACACCGGCACCTACCAGCAGCATCAGCAAGCCGGGGTAGTCTTCCTGGAAGAACTTGCGATAAAACCGCATCATGCCCTTGTGTTTGTGCCACTCCACAAACACGGGGCGGTTCCTGCCGCAAAAGCCCAGCACGTGCGTGATCACGGCGGTCGGCACAAACAAAATCTTCCAGCCCTTCTGGCGGAACCTCATGCACCAGTCCAGGTCTTCGCAGTGCAGAAAGTAACCTTCGTCCCATTCGCCCACATCGGCCATGGCAGAGCGCTTGACCATCATGCAGGCCCCCGAGATCGCCTCGACCTCAACCGGATGTGTCGGCAAAGGCTGTTTGTGCAGGTTGAAATCAAAAAACAGTCGCGGCCACCAGCCAGCCAGGCGGACCAGCCCGAACGCCCGCACAAATGAGCGCCACGGCGTAGGGACCGCCCGGCGCGCGCCCACCTGCTCACTGCCGTCGACGTTGGTCAATAGCCCACCCACCATGCCGACCGTGGGGTCGGAATCCAGCACATTGACCAGCTCTGCCAGCGCACCGGGTTTGAAAGAACAGTCCGGGTTGAGAAAAAGCACGTAAGCTGCCGTGGAGACACGTAACCCGGTATTACATCCACTTGCAAATCCCACGTTCACCGGGTTTTTGATGACTTGAACGTTGGGCAAGCCTTGAATGCTCGCCACACTGGCGTCTTGAGAGGCGTTGTCCACCACAATGATTTCCACGGGGACCGGGCAGCTCAATATGGAGTCTACGCAGGCACGCAACAGTGCACCCGCGTTGTAATTAACAATAATGACTGAGATCTGGGCGCTCACAAGAATCCATCACTGACAGGAGAACTGCAGCATCGTGACTGGGTTGGGGGGCAGTAAATCAATGGACTAAAAATGGGGCGCGCACAGGGTCCGCAGGCCTGCGATCTTACCGCGCCCCGAGCCTGCGCTTTTTGAAATGACGGGCAAGTGTTACGGCAAGCGCAGGGTCCGGCGGGCTGCCATCGCACGATTTACCCTTACCATACCCGGTTACCAACCCAAACCTGCCCGTTCAAATTTCTGCGCCCATGATTGTTTCTGCCCCAGATGCCCTGACCGTTCAGGCAAACCCGCAAGATAAATTGGCCCGTTTGGGGGACCTGCTGGTGAGCACAGGCAAGTTGTCTGCCCGTGACCTGGAGCGTGCCAATGCGGCACGGGAAGAGACCGGTGGCGTGTTGGGGCCGGTGCTGATCAATCTGGGGCTGGTGTCTGAAACCGATGTGGCCCAGGCCCAGGCCCAACTTCTGGGGCTGTCGTTTGTCAGTGCGGACCACTTCCCCGACCTGACTCCGGAAGTGGAGGGCCTGCAGCCCGAGTTTTTGCGCACCCACCATGTGTACCCGCTTAAACAGGATGAAAACGGATTGACGGTGGCCATGGCGGTGCCAGACGACGCTTTTGTTCTCAAGGCGCTTGAACTGGCCACCGGGCTGCGGGTTCATCCTTGCGTGGCCGTTGAAGCGGATATTGACCGGGCGCTGGCGTCCAGCGACGAGACGCCTGAAGGGCAAGACGGTGCCGATTTCGAGGCTGACTCTGGCGATTTTGTCGAGCACCTCAAAGACCTGGCCAGCGAAGCACCGGTGATCCGGATGGTCAACCAGATCATCGGGCGGGTGACAGACCTGCGGGCCTCCGACATTCACCTGGAGCCGTTTGACGACGGCCTGCATGTGCGCTACCGGGTCGATGGTGTCATTTACACCTCCGAAGTGGTGTCGCCCCAGCACAGCGCGGCGGTCAACTCTCGCGTCAAGCTCATGGCGCACCTGGACATTGCAGAGCGTCGCTTGCCGCAAGATGGGCGCATCAAGACCCGCGTGAAAGGCCGCGAGCTGGACCTGCGGGTCTCCACCGTGCCAACCGTGCATGGCGAAAGTGTTGTCATG
>JANPAZ010000504.1:0-2780 GCA_031430225.1 Rhodoferax sp.
GCCTCTGCGTCAGCAATGGCGCGGCGCTCGGCGTCGTCCATGTTTTCGCGGATTGCTCGGGCTTCGTGGTAAGCCATGCCAGTGCCGGCGGGAATCAGGCGGCCCACAATGACGTTTTCCTTCAGACCACGCAACTCGTCGCGCTTGCCCATGATGGCAGCTTCGGTCAACACGCGAGTGGTCTCCTGGAAGGATGCGGCACTGATAAAGCTGTCTGTTGACAAAGATGCTTTGGTAATACCAAGCAACAGGTTGGTGAACACGGCAGGAATCTTGCCATCGGCGCGCAAAGCGTCGTTGGTGTTGAGCATCTCCGAGCGCTCGACCTGCTCACCGTTGATGTAGCTGGAATCGCCTGCATTCTCAACCACCACACGGCGCAGCATCTGGCGAACGATCACTTCAATGTGCTTGTCGTTGATCTTCACGCCCTGCAAACGGTACACGTCCTGCACTTCATCAACGATGTAGCGCGCAAGCTCCTCCGAACCCAGCAGGCGCAGAATGTCTTGCGGATCGGCAGGACCGTCCACCACACTCTCGCCCTTATTGACCACCTGGCCTTCATGCACCAGAATGTTCTTCTCTTTGGGCACGAGCTCTTCCCACACCGCACCATCCGGGTCAGTGATCTGCATGCGGATCTTGCCCTTGGTTTCTTTACCAAACGACACGGTACCGGTCATCTCGGCCAGCACGCCCTTGTCTTTGGGTGAGCGAGCTTCAAACAACTCAGCCACACGCGGCAAACCGCCGGTAATGTCACGTGTCTTCTGGCCTTCGATAGGAATACGCGCCAGCACCTCGCCGGGGCCTACGTCCTGTCCATCGCGCACCTGAACCAGCGAGCCAATCGGGAAGCCAATGGTCACGGAGTGATCGGTGCCAGGGATCTTGACTTCGTTGCCAGACGCGTCAATCAGCTTGACCTGAGGGCGAACCACTTTGGCAGAACCGCGACGTTTCGGGTCGATGACCACCAAGGTAGACAGGCCGGTCACTTCATCGACTTGCTTGGCAACAGTCAGGCCTTCTTCGACATTCTCAAATTGGGCTTTACCGGCAAACTCCGTGATGATAGGACGGGTCAACGGATCCCAGTTAGCAAGGATGGCACCCGACTTGACAGTCTGATCGGCCTTCACCGCCAGGATCGCACCGTACGGCACCTTGTGACGCTCACGCTCACGCCCGTGTTCGTCGTGGATGACGATTTCGCCAGAGCGGGAAATAACGACCAGCTCTTTTTTACCATTGGTCACGTAGCGCATGGTCGCGTTAAATCCAATGTTGCCGTTGGACTTGGCTTCCACGCTGGAGGCAATAGCTGCCCGAGAAGCGGCTCCACCAATGTGGAAAGTGCGCATGGTCAGCTGGGTGCCTGGCTCGCCGATGGACTGCGCTGCAATCACACCCACAGCCTCGCCACCATTGACCAGACCGCCACGACCCAAATCGCGGCCATAGCATCGGGCGCAAATGCCAAAGCGGGTTTCGCAAGTGAGGGCCGTGCGCACCTTGACTTCATCCACGCCTTGGACTTCAAGTTCGTCGATCATGTCTTCGTCAAGCATGGTCCCTGCTGTTGCCAGCAAGGCGCGGCTCTCGGGGTGCACGATATCGTCCGCTGCCGTACGGCCCAGAATGCGATCACGCAACGATTCAATGACTTCACCGCCTTCAACGATCGCGCGCATGAGGTAACCCGCGTGCGTACCGCAATCCTGCTCGGTGACAACCAGGTCTTGCGTCACGTCTACCAGACGTCGGGTCAGATAACCCGAGTTGGCCGTTTTCAAAGCCGTATCGGCCAGACCTTTTCGTGCACCGTGGGTGGAGATGAAGTACTCCAACACATTCAGGCCTTCGCGGAAGTTCGCTGTGATGGGTGTCTCGATGATGGAGCCATCAGGCTTGGCCATCAGTCCCCTCATACCAGCCACCTGGCGAATCTGTGCAGCGGAACCACGGGCACCGGAGTCAGCCATCATGTAGATGGAATTGAACGACTCCTGCTGCACCAGCTTTCCGTGGCGGTCGGTGACCATTTCCTTGGACAAGCCGGCCATCATCACCTTGGAGACTTCGTCGCCTGACTTGCCCCAGATGTCCACCACCTTGTTATAGCGCTCGCCGGCAGTCACCAGACCTGAGACATACTGCTGCTCGATTTCTTTGACTTCTTTCTGAGCGCGACTGATGATGCCGTGCTTCTCTTGTGGCACGAGCATGTCGTCGATACAGATCGAAATACCTGCCTTGGTCGCAAGACGGAAACCGGCTTGTAACAGCTTGTCGGCAAAAACAACAGTCTCTTTCAATCCGCACTTGCGGAAAGAGACGTTGATCAGCTTCGAGATTTCCTTCTTCTTCAGAGCCTTGTTCAGGTTGGAGAAAGGCAGACCCTTGGGCAGAATTTCCGACAGCAGCGCACGGCCAGCCGTGGTTTCCCAAAGCTTGGTCGAAGGCACAAACTCACCGGTTTCCTTGTCCTTGGTGTACTCGGTCAGACGGACGTTGATTCGGGCGTTCAACTCAACTTCGTTGGCATCAAACGCGCGCTGCACTTCACCGGTGTCAGAGAAGATCAAGCCTTCACCTTTGCCGTTGATGCGTTCGCGGGTCGTGTAGTACAAACCCAGCACCACGTCTTGCGACGGCACGATAGACGGTTCACCATTTGACGGGAACAGCACGTTATTGGAAGCCAGCATCAGTGTGCGGCACTCCATCTGCGCTTCTACCGACAAAGGCACGTGAACGGCCATCTGGTCACCGTC
>JANPAZ010000505.1:0-38025 GCA_031430225.1 Rhodoferax sp.
ACTGGGTACTCCGAATTGAATGCGGCTGACCCAAGCGTGCACAAGTAACAACTGAGTGTTGCTGCCGTGAATTTTGCTTTGTGAGGGGTTTGGCTTGTATTGCGCTTGGGGCGACCGCGATTGGAAAAGCCTCTGATTATAACGTGCTGGGGGTGGCCCCCACGCTTGCAACTTCGTGTGCTGCGCTGCCCCCCGAGGGGGCTAATTTTTCTAGGGGCGGCCCGTCGAAAAATTGCAATTCCCGGCATTAACCGGTTGCTAATGAACTCGCATGCAGGCAAATGGCTGCTGCTGCTGCAACATTCAGTGACTCTTCCCCCCCGGGCTGGCCTATGCGCACCGACAGCGCGGCCCGCGTCAGCAGCTCGTTACAGACGCCTTGCCCCTCATGGCCCATCACCCAGGCGCAGGGCTTGGGCAGGGGCTGGTCTTGCAGAAGCTGGCCGATGTGCGAGCTGGTCACGACCAGGGGTACTGCCAGCGCCTGGAGCTCGACCCGGTCAAGCCCCTCCACCAGGTGCAAGCCAAAATGGGCGCCCATGCCCGCACGCAGCACCTTGGGCGACCACAAGGCGGCTGTACCTTTGAGGGCCAGCACCTGCAGCACTCCAAAAGCCGCCGCACTGCGCAGGATGGACCCCACGTTGCCTGCGTCCTGCACCCGGTCGAGAATGACCGTGTGCGACTGAGGCTGCAATGGCGCCTGGTGCGGCAGGTCAATGACAAAACCCATACGGGCCGGGGACTCCAGGCCACTGACGTCGTGAAACATCTTGTCAGCAACTACTATGGTTTTAGGAGCAGCTTGCGCAAATTCCACGGGGGCCAGAGGCCAAAAAGACTCCGAAAACAAGCCCAAAACAGGTTTCAGGCCCCGCTTGAGGGCGGCACGGCACAAGTGGTCACCTTCCAGCCAGACTCGGGCCTGTTTGCGGTAAGCCGTGCTGTCCTGCGACAACTTGCGCAAATCTTTCAGCAATGGGTTGTCACGTGACGTGATGTGAGTGACCGCCGATGCAAGGGACGCTGCGTCTGAGGACGTGCCTGTCATGACACGGCCCTGTGAACGGGTTTTACGCCTACTTCACTGACTGGCCTGAACGTCATGCGGTGCTGTGGGCAGGCACCGTATTCGCGCAACGCCCTGATGTGTTCCTGGGTGCCATAGCCTTTGTGGCCTGCAAACCCATATTGCGGGTACTCCAAATCCAGCTCCAGGCACCAGCGATCCCGGTGCACTTTGGCCAAAATGGAGGCCGCTGATATGGCCGGAATGAGTGCATCGCCCCGCACGATGGCTTCGGCCAGCATGTCAAGCACAGGAATGCGGTTGCCGTCGACCAGCACCTTCGCGGGCTTGAGCCGCAGGCCCTCTACCGCGCGGCGCATGGCCAGCATCGTGGCTTGCAGAATATTGAGGCGGTCGATCTCCTCGACGCTCGCCTGTGCAATCGAGCAGCACAGCGCTTTGGCGCGAATTTCATCAAAAAGCTTCTCACGCCGCAGCGCCGTAAGTTTTTTGGAATCGGCCAGCCCTTCAATCGGGTTACGGTCGTCCAAAATGACGGCGGCCGCTACGACCGGCCCGGCCAACGGCCCTCGCCCGGCTTCGTCGACACCCGCCATCAGGCCGACCGAGTCCCAGGTCAAGGCGACTTGCTCAGCGTTCAAAAACTTTTTGGATTGCATCGGTGGCCAGCAGCGCGGTGTCACGCTGCAACTCGGTGTGCAGCGTTGTAAATTTATGTTGTAACGCAGCTATTTTCGCAGGTGCCGTGTCATACGCATCGAGCCAGGCCAGAACAGCGCTGGCCAATGCCTGCGGCGTGGCGGCATCCTGTAAAAACTCAGGCACCACGAAGTCCTGGCACAGGATGTTGGGCAGGCCTACCCAGGGTTGCAGCTTTTTGCGCCGCATGATCTGCCACGACAACCAGTTCATGTTGTAGCCAATCACCATGGGCTGCTTGAACAAAGCCGCCTCCAGCGTGGCGGTGCCGCTTGCAATCAGGGTGACATCACAGGCAGCCAGGGCTGTGTGCGACTGGCCCGAGAGAATCTGCACGTCGTCGAGCACACCCGCCTGCTGAGCGGCCTGCTGAATGGCCTGCTGCAAGGCGGGTAGCGCAGGTACTATGAATTTGATAGCTGGTTGTGCCCGTTTTATAAGGGCTACTGCCTTAAAAAACCTTAAGGCAAGGTATTTGATTTCGGACTGGCGGCTCCCGGGTAAAACGGCTACCACCCGCGCATCGTCGCTCAGGCCCAGCATGGCACGGGCAGCGCTCTTGTCGGGTTGCCGAGGAATCACGTTGGCTAGCGGATGGCCCACATAGGTCGCGGCAATACCATGCTTGGCCAGTAGTGCCACCTCAAACGGAAAGATGCACAGCACGTGGTCCACGCTCTGGCGAATGGCGTCGACCCGGTCCGCACGCCAGGCCCAAATGGACGGGCTGATGAAATGAACGGTTTTGATGCCTTTAGCCTTGAGGTCACGCTCCAGGCTCAGGTTGAAATCCGGTGCATCGACACCAATGAAAATATCGGGTCGTGCAGAAAGAAGTCGTGCCTTGAGCTGGTTGCGTATACCGACAATTTCACGGTAGTGCCGCAGTACCTCGACATAGCCTCGCACCGACAGCTTTTCACTGGGCCACCAGGTCTGAAAGCCCCGCTGCTCCATTCGTGGGCCACCGATGCCAAATGCCTGCAGATGTGGCCAACGCTCACGCATGCCGTCCAGCAAAAGCGCCGCCAGCAGGTCGCCGGAGGCCTCCCCTGCGACCATGCTGACCGTGACCCCCACGCTTGCCATTGCATGTGCTGCGCTGCCCCCCGAGGGGGCCTTCGCGCCTTGGGGCGGCCCGGCGGCGCTCAACTCGTCGCTCATGCGGCAATGGTCAGCGAACGATGCCGCGCTGAGGCGAAGTGCCAGCCAGAAACGACAGCATCATGTCCACATCAGGCGCAGCGTCAGCATTCGTTTGCGACAGCCCGGCAATCTGCACCTTGGCCTGCTCCAGCGTGAGGTCATCACGGTACAACGCTTTGTGCATGGCTTTGACTGCCGTAATGCGGTTCGACGAAAACCCTCGCCGACGTAAGCCTTCGAAATTCATGGAACGTGCCCCGGCAGGCTGACCCTGGCACATCACAAACGGTGGCAAGTCGGCAAACAGCAGCGAGCACATGGCCGTCATGCTGTGAGCACCCAGTCGTACAAATTGGTGCACTACGGTAAAGCCGCCCAGGATCACCCAGTCCGCGACTTGCACATGGCCCGCCAGTTGCGAATTGTTGGCAAAAATGGTGTTGTTGCCAACATTACAGTCATGCGCCAAGTGCACATAGGCCATGATCCAGTTGTCGTTGCCCACGCGGGTCACACCGGTGTCACCAGGAGAGCCGATGTTAAAGGTACAAAACTCACGGATGGTGTTGCGATCACCAATGATCAGCTCACAGGGTTCGCCGGCGTATTTCTTGTCTTGCGGAATGGCGCCGAGCGAGTTGAACTGGAATATGCGGTTGTCGCACCCCATGGTGGTGTGGCCTTCAATGACGCAGTGCGCACCAATGGTGGTACCCGCACCCACTTTCACGTGGGGGCCAATGACCGAATATGGACCCACGCTGACAGACGCGTCCAGCTCGGCCTTGGAGTCCACCAGCGCTGTGGCGTGAATTGCAGTCACCCGGGAGCCCTATTTGGCTGTGCTGATGTTGCGCATGGCGCAGGTCAACTCGGCTTCAACGGCCAGATCTTCCCCAACCATGGCGCGAGCCTTAAACTTGAAAATACCTGCTTTCATGCGCAGCAATTCAACCTCAAGGATCAGCTGGTCTCCAGGCTCAACGGGGCGCTTAAACCGGGCGCCGTCAATACCGGCAAAGTAATAAACCATCTCGTCGTTGGGCGACGTGTCCAGCGCGTCAAACGCGAGCAGTGCGGCGGCCTGCGCTAATGCTTCAAGCATCAATACACCTGGCATGACTGGGCGATGCGGGAAATGGCCTTCAAAAAACGGCTCGTTGATGGTGACATTTTTCAACGCCTTGATGGCTTTTCCCTTGTCCAGCGCAAGCACCCTGTCAACCAGCAAAAACGGGTAGCGATGGGGCAATTGCTTGAGAATTTTGTGGATGTCCATCATGGTTGTGTCGATTTCTTGATTGTGGTTTCCAGCGCCCTGATTCGCTCACGCAATCCGTGCAATTGCTTCAGGGTGGCGGCATTCTTTTCCCAGGTCGCATTGTCGTCGATGGGAAACACGCCGGTGTAGTGGCCCGGTTTTGAAATGGAACGCGTCACCACGGAAGCCGCCGAAATATTGACATGATCAGCAATGCTGAGGTGCCCCAGCACCACAGCCCCGCCCCCAACGGTGCAATGCGCACCGATAGTTGCACTGCCCGCCACGCCCACGCACCCTGCCATGGCAGTGTGCTTGCCAATATGCACGTTGTGACCGATCTGTATCAGGTTGTCGAGCTTTACACCGTCTTCTATCACGGTGTCTTGCAGGGCGCCCCGATCGATACAGGTGTTGGCGCCAATTTCCACGTCATTGCCAATGCGAACGGCACCAAGTTGTTCAATTTTTTCCCACGTTCCGCCGTTGGGCGCAAAGCCAAACCCATCGGCACCAATGACAACGCCCGGGTGCAGAATGCAACGCTCACCCACCACACAGTCTTCGCCAAGCGTGACACGGGATTTCAAAACTGTGAAAGCCCCAACCCGAGCGCCCCGCTCCACCACACACAGGGGACCAATAAAAGCCTCCGGGTGCACCAGGGCTTGCGGGTCAACTACTGAAGAGGGATGAATGCGGGCTTGCGAGGCCGCACCGCCGTGTTCTCGGGCCCGATGCTGTTTCCAGAGCTGCGTCACCCTGGCAAAGTAGAGATACGGTTGCTCCGTCATGATGTACGCGCCCCGTGTGGCCGCGACGGCCTGCATCTGCGGGCTCACGATGACGCATCCTGCTTTAGAGGCAGTCAGCAAGTGCTGGTATTTGGGATGGCTGAGAAAACTCAGGTCAGTGGACTTGGCTGTCTCCAGCGGAGCGAGCGCGCCAATAAGCAGGTCAGCATCGCCAACAAGGTCACCACCCAATGTTTCGACGATAGTCCCTAGACGAAGCGACACGCCTGGCCTACTGTCATGGCCAAACTACCTGGCCGCGCCCGAATTCAAGGCACGGATCACTTTTTCAGTAATGTCATGCTTGGGATTTACGTAGACCGCTTCCTGAAGAACAAAATCGTATTTTTCTGCTTCTGCCACAGATTTGACAACTTTGTTCGCGCGCTCCAGCACCTGCTGCAACTCTTCGTTCTTACGTGCGTTCAGATCTTCCTGGAATTCACGACGCTTTCTCTGGAAATCGCGGTCCAATTCAACGAGCTGTTTTTGACGCGTTGCACGCTGACTCTCGGACAAAGTGGGGGCTTCGCGCTCCAGTTTGTCAGCAGAAGTCTTAAGCGTCGCACCGAGATCCTGCAAATCCTTTTCGCGCTTTGCGAACTCCTGCTCGAGCTTGGCTTGCGCAGCCTTCGCCGTATTGGCTTCCTTGAAAATTCGATCGGTGTTGACAAAACCAATTCGAAATTCCTGAGCGTGAACCTGTGAGGTCAAAGCCATCAAGCCAAGCAGAAGCCCGGTCGCGCTCTGACGTAAAAAATTCGTCATTAGAAAGAGGTTCCAATCTGAAATTGCAATGTCTGAATTCTATCGCCATCAAACGTGCGAATTGGCCGGGAAAGAGCCAGACGCAACGGGCCCACCGGAGATATCCAACTGATACCTACGCCAGTTGAGGCACGCAAATCTGCTGCGCTGAATCCTTGATCCGCACCGTAGACATTTCCGATATCAACAAATCCGTAAAGCCGCAATGTACGGTCGTTGCCTGCGCCTGGAAACGGAATCAGCACTTCAGTGTTGATATTGACCTTTTTTGTGCCCCCCAAGTTGATATCAGTGGCGGCATCGCGAGGACCCAAACTTCCCTGCTCAAAACCGCGTACAGAACCCAGTCCGCCGCCGTAAAAGTTCTTGAAAAGCGGAAACGCACGGTCGCCAATCGAACTACCCCAACCCAGTTCAAAGTTCACGGCACCCGTCACCTGCTTTGTAAAGGGGTAGAACTGCTGGTACTGATAGGTAGCCCGCAAATAACGCACATCGCCACCAATGCCCCATTCACCGGTGGCCCGCTGGTATACACCGGAACTCGGCACCAGAGAGCTGTCGCGCCGGTCCCTGGCCCAGCCAATGGTCAGTGGTACGGCCACACTTGAATAGCCGAACTGATTGGCATAGATCTGGTACGCGTTTGGCAAGAGCGATCCGGGAACAATCTCGGTTTTTTCCACGCCCAAACCGAAATACACCGTGTCACTTTCAGTGAAAGGCACGCCAAACCGCAAACTGCCACCCGAGGTGATGAGCTGGTAATAACTTTGATCTTGATAAGGGCTGGAAGTACGGTGGTACACGTCAACCGTGCGGGACACACCATCTGTGGTGAAGTAGGGGTCGGTCGTACTAAACACCACTGTGCGATTTATTTTGCTCGTGTTGATCTGGATGCCCAGTGAATTGCCGGAGCCGAACGCGTTTTCCTGCTTGAGACCGAAAGACAGGCCGAGTCCATCGCTGCTGGAGAATCCGGCACCCAGGCTGAGGCTACCCGTTGGCTTTTCGGCGACATTGATAGTCAAGTCCACTTGGTCGGGAGTGCCCGGAACTTCGCGCGTCTCGATGTTGACGTCCTTGAAGTAACCCAGACGGTCAACACGGTCGCGCGACAGTTTTATTTTGTCAGCGTCGTACCATGAAGCCTCAAACTGGCGAAACTCACGCCGCACGACTTCGTCCCGGGTGCGGCTGTTGCCTGCCACGTTAATTTGCCTCACATAGGCCCGACGGGACGGCTCGCCCTGCAAAACCAGTGCGACGCGATTGTTTGTGCGATCAATTTCCGGGCGCGCTTCGACACGGGCAAAGGCGTATCCAAAGTTTCCGTAATAGTCAGTAAAAGCTTTTGCGGTTTGGGCGACCTGATCAGCGTTGTAGGCTTCGCCGGGGCGAATAGTCACCAGCGATTTGAATTCCTCGTCTTTGCCCAAATAGTTTCCGTCCAGTTTGATGCTGGAGACAACGTAGCGCTCGCCCTCGCTCACATTGATGGTGATCGCAATATCTTTCTTGTTGGGCGAAATGGCCACCTGAGTCGAGTCAACTTTGAACTCAAGGTAGCCACGGGTCAAATAGTAAGACCGAAGCGACTCAAGATCAGCGTTGAGCTTTGCCCGCGAATAGCGGTCAGCCTTGGTATACCAGCTAAGCCAGCCACCGGTATCCAGATCAAACAGGTTTCGCAACGTCGATTCGGAAAACGCGCTGTTGCCAACGATCCTGATCTCATTGATTTTTGCAGCTTCGCCTTCAGTCACGCTGAAGACGAGGTTGACCCGATTGCGCTCAATGGGTGTCACCGTGGTGACGACTTCGGCACCGTAGAGACTGCGGTTGATGTACTGGCGTTTCAGCTCCTGCTCAGCCCGGTCCACCAGCGCCTTGTCAAAAGGACGGCCATCAGTCAGACCCACATCGCGCAGCGCTTTGGTGAGTACTTCTTTGTCGAACTCCTTGATGCCGGCAAACTCAACATCAGCTACCGTGGGCCGTTCTTCCACGATAACGACCAACACATCACCGTTGACCTCAAGGCGAACGTCTTTAAACAGGCCCAGCGCAAAAAGTGCACGGATCGCCGAAGAGCCCTTGTCGTCGTTGTAGGTGTCACCCACGCGCACCTGGATGGACGCGAAGATGGTTCCGGCCTCGACCCGCTGCAAGCCTTCGACGCGAATGTCACGAACCTGGAAAGGTTCGACGGCCCAGGCCGAATTGGCCATAAAGGCGAGAGCAACCACTGTAGAGACAGCGTGCAGGCGAAAACGATTAAATTTCATTTTTTGATACAGATCAGGCCAACACTACCCGCTGGCACCGGGGATTCAACCAAGAAGTCGGGTAATGTCGTTGAAAAAGGCGATTGACATCATCAGTAACAGCACGGCGACTCCGCCCCGCTGTAAATGCTCCATCCAGGCTTCAGACACGGTTTTACCGGTCAAGCCTTCCCAAAGATAATACATCAGGTGCCCACCGTCGAGAACCGGCAAAGGAAGCAGGTTCAGCACACCCAGACTTACACTGATCAACGCCAGAAAGATCAGATACTGGGTCATGCCCAGGCTGGCGGACTTCCCGGCATATTCCGCAATGGTGAGTGGTCCGCTAAGGTTTTTAAGCGATGCTTCGCCCATCACCATCTTGCCCATCATGCGAAGGGTCAATAAAGAGACTTCTCCCGTGCGAACAACACCGTTCCAAAGCCCGGTGAAAACGCCGTAACGAACCGTAACGAATTCTGGAGGCGCGCCGACAAAGGCTCCGATGCGTCCGATCCGCACACTGCCGTCCATTTTGACATCGGGCCGCAGGTTGATTTCAAGTCTTTGTCCGCCACGCTCAATGATCCACAGATTGGCCACGGATTCACTTCCCGACACCGATGCGCGTATCAATTCTCGTAACTGCTGTCCGTCTACTACCGGTATAGCCCCAAACCTGCGCACAAGATCGCCCTCGCGCAAACCCGCTTTGGCCGCGGCGCCGTCAGGCATGACTTCCCCAATAATCGGTTGGGTCAACGGGGACACGAGCCCAATGGCGCGAAATAGCTGCGCATCAGCCTCCACTGCGCCCATATTGCTGAGTTTCAGAACGAATTCAGACGAGAGATTTTCAGACGATTTTCGATCTGACTTACCACTCGATACCGCCACATTTTTTTGGACGACAAGCCTCACATCACGGCCTTCGAGTGCGCCTCGGGTCAGAAGCCAACGCAAGTCTTCGAAAGACGCCACTTCCTGTGGCTCGGCCCCCTCAAACCCGGCGCTCTTTACTTGCTCACCGCCAATCAGCCCGGCACGCTCGGCGACAGATCCCGCCACGGGACTCGCCAGTATTGCTTTGGGCTGTTCAACGCCGCTCCAGTTCACGATGGCGTAGAGAAGCACCGCCAGGAGCAGATTTGCGGCAGGCCCCGCAGCAACAATAGCGGCGCGTGATCGCAGGGGCTGGGTATTGAAAGCCAGGTGGCGCTCTTCGGGGGCGACTGGGGCCTCGCGCTCATCCAGCATCTTGACGTAACCGCCAAGAGGAAACGCAGCAATGACAAATTCGGTGTGGGAGCCTTTGGGCGTCCAGTGCACCAGCGTTTTTCCAAAACCCACAGAAAAGCGCAGCACACGGACCCCACAGGCCACCGCCATGCGATAGTGACCGTATTCGTGGATGGCGACCAGCAAGCCGAGCGCAACAATGAAAGCAATAACGGTCAACATGATCTCTCCAGTCAGGCCTTCATCAATTTAAACGCCAATGCGGCCAGCGACCTGCGCAGCGGACTGGCGTGACCGCACATCCAGTGCCAGCAAATCCTCCAGCGATTGTGGCGCAGAGATGGAGACAGCTTCCAGCGTTTCAATATTGACCTGATGAATCTGGTCGAAACGAATTCGTTTGTCCAGGAAGGCGGCCACTGCTATTTCGTTAGCAGCATTCAGCACGGCCGTGGTGCCTGAAGGTGCGCGCAAGGCTGACCAAGCCAGTTTAAGCCCAGGAAACCTCTGATGATGATCGTGTGAGTCAAACGACTCAAATGTCATGTCAGCCATCGCCGCAAAGTCAAGCGCGGCAGAGCCCGACACCATTCGCTCTGGCCATGACAGCCCATACGCAATGGGGCCCCGCATATCGGGTGAGCCCAATTGCGCCAGTACGGAGTTGTCTTTGTACTGCACCATGGAGTGAATGACGCTTTGCGGGTGAATCACCACCTCCAGTTGCTCGGGCTTCACACCAAATAAAAACCGGGCTTCTATGACTTCCAGCGCCTTGTTCATCATGGTGGCGGAATCGACTGAGATTTTTCGCCCCATCACCCAATTGGGATGAGCGCAAGCCTGTTCAGGTGTGACATCACGCAGAATGCGCGGGTCGAGAGTTCGAAACGGCCCCCCCGACGCTGTCAGGATAATTTTGTCGATGCGCGCAACCCACGTGGCAGGGTCTTCAGGCAATGATTGGAAAATGGCCGAATGTTCACTGTCGATCGGCAGCAGCGTGGCGCCGCCCTGATTTACCGCTTGCAAAAACACCTCGCCACCCACCACCAGCGCCTCTTTATTAGCAAGCAAAAGGCGTTTGCCAGCACGCGCCGCATCCAGGCAGGAGGCCAGACCGGCAGCACCCACAATAGCGGCCATCACCACGTCAACCTGCTCATGCGCCGCCACGCTGCAAATGGCGGCGGTACCCCATAGCACGCGCGTTTGCAAGCCCTGCGCGCGGCATTTTTCTTCAAGCGCCATGCCATGCTCGTCACTGGCCATCACGGCATAAATTGGCTTGTACTGCGCGCACTGCGCCAGCATCAAATCAACTTGAGTAGCGGCAGTCAGTGCGAACACGTCAAACCGGTCGGAGTGGCGGGCCAGCACATCAAGCGTGTTGCGTCCAATGGAGCCCGTAGAACCCAGTATGGCAACGCGTTTTTTGGTAGCAGGCATGCAGTGCGTCAAATGAAATAAAGCATCATGGCCAAAGGCACCGCAGGCAGCAGGGCATCGACACGGTCCAGCACGCCACCGTGGCCAGGCAACAAACCACTGCTGTCTTTGGCACCCGCGCTGCGCTTGACCAGCGACTCCACCAGGTCGCCCACGACGCTCATAGCCGCAAGAAATAAAACGGCAATCAACATAAGCCACCACCCTTTGGCAAACAAATGGCTGTACAAGCTGGGCACGCTGGCCTGCTGCGACACGTCAGCCCAGCGCCAAACAAAAGCCATCACCACAACACCCAACATGCCACCCCACACGCCTTCCCAGCTTTTCCCAGGACTGATGGACGGCGCCAGCTTTCCTTTTGCGATGCGTCCACCAAATGCCCGACCGGCAAAGTAAGCAAAAACGTCAGCCACCCAAACCAGCACCAGAATGGACAGCAAAAAATTGATCCCAATAACGCGAGCCTGCGCTACTGCCAACCACGCCATGCAGAGCGCGACCAGGCCACCCAAAAGGCGCAGAACCCGCGGTATGGTCGACCAGGCCGGCACGCCTCCGCGCAGCAGCCAGGCACCGGCCAATACCCAGAAGGCACCACACAGAGTCCACAAGGCCGGGTAGGCAAACGGCTGACGCAACAGGCCCGCCCACCAGGCCGCGGTGCACAGACAAAAGCAGACACTCCCCGCAAGATAGGACGACTGCCCGCCATAGCCGTTGAGTCGCGCCCATTCCCAGCCGCCTGCCGCAATGAGCACAAGCGCAACCGCGCAAAAGGGTGCTGGCGACGGATAAAACAGGGCTGGCAGCAAGACTAGCAGCAAGACGATGGCGGTGATCACACGCTGCTTGAGCATTTTTTGTCCCTCAGGCCGGGTGCGGTATTGGAGGGCTGTTTTCAGACTTCGCGGCCAGCTGACTGGACGTCTTACCAAAACGACGCTCACGCCGGGAAAACGCAGCAATTGCTTCATCCAGCGCTGCTTCGTCAAAATCAGGCCACAGCTTGCTGCTGAAATAGAGCTCTGAATACGCCGCCTGCCACAGCAGGAAATTGCTGATGCGCTGCTCGTCGCCAGTGCGAATCAACAAGTCAGGGTCACTAACGTGCGCCATTGCCATGGCCTTATCCAGGCTGGATTCTGTAATGGGCAAGCCCTGCTGAGCGAGTTTGGCTGCGGCCTGGGCAATGTCCCACCGGCCACCATAGTTAAAGCACACGTTCAACACCAACCGCGAGTTGGATGCGGTTGCGCTTTCAGCCTGGATTAAACCAGCCTTGACCTTGTCTGACAATCCTGAGCGCTCGCCCACAAAATGGATTTGCACACCGTCAGCCTTAAGCTGGGGCACTTCCCGCGAAATTGCCATGGCCAGCAAGTCCATCAGCCCCGAGACTTCGTCGGCGGGACGATTCCAGTTCTCAGACGAAAACGCAAACACAGTTAGTGCCGCCACGCCGCGGGCAGCACAGGCCTTGACGCAGCGCCTGAGCGAATCAACGCCCTGCTTGTGCCCAGCAATGCGGGGAAGAAACCGTTTGGAGGCCCAGCGACCGTTGCCGTCCATCACGATGGCGATGTGGTGAGGTACCACGCCGGGAGTTGTCATGATAGGAGTACGGGAGCGCAGCGATTCTTCGACGGGCAGTCCATAGTTTTTGGAGCGCGGCGAAGCCAAAAATCAGCCCTCTCCGGGGGCAGCGAATGACACAAAGTGAAGAGCGTGGGGGTCATCACACCGCCATGATTTCCTGCTCTTTAGATGCCACCAGATGATCAATTTCGGCAATGTGCCGGTCTGTCACTTTTTGAATATCGGCTTCTGATCGTTTCTGGTCATCTTCGGAAGCCAGCTTGTCCTTAACGGCTTTCTTCACCGACTCATTGGCATCACGACGCAAATTACGAACGGCAATCTTTGCGTTTTCACCCTCACCACGCACTACTTTGGTCAACTCTTTTCGGCGTTCCTCGCTCATGGCTGGCATGGGTACGCGAATCAAATCACCCATGGACGCGGGGTTCAGCCCCAGGTCACTGTCACGGATGGCTTTTTCAATCTTCGCACCCATGCCTTTTTCCCAGGGCTGGATGCTGATGGTGCGCGAGTCAATCAGCGACACATTGGCGACTTGGCTGATGGGCATGAGAGACCCATAGTAGTCCACCTGCACAGAATCAAGCAATGCAGGGTTGGCACGCCCGGTGCGAATCTTGGTGAGGTTGTTTTTAAACGCTGCTATCGACTGATCCATTTTGGACTCAACAGTGCTTTTTATTTCATCAATTGTCATGTCTCTCTCCTCTCATGCTTAAACCCGATGCCAACCAACATCAATAAAAATCAGGCGTACACCAATGTACCTTCATCCTCGCCCATGACCACCCGCTTGAGAGCACCGTGCTTGAAGATGGAAAACACCTTGATCGGCAGCTTCTGGTCACGGCACAAGGCAAACGCGGTTGCATCCATGATGCCCAAGTTTTGTGATATCGCATTATCAAATGAGATCTTGGAGTAGCGGGTGGCCGTTGGATCCAATTTGGGGTCGGCGCTGTAAACACCGTCCACCTTGGTGGCCTTAAGTACGATTTGCGCCCCAATTTCGGCCCCTCGCAGAGCCGCCGCCGTATCCGTGGTGAAAAATGGGTTGCCGGTACCAGCGGCGAAGATCACGACCTTGCCTTCTTCGAGGTACTGCAAAGCTTTAGGCCGAACGTAAGGCTCAACGACTTGCTCGATAGCAATGGCGGACATGACACGGGCGGTCAGCCCGGCTTTGTTCATGGTGTCGCCCAGAGCCAGCGCATTCATCACCGTGGCGAGCATGCCCATGTAGTCGGCCGTGGCGCGATCCATTCCGACCGAGCCGCCCGCCACACCGCGAAATATATTGCCACCACCAATCACAACCGCCACCTCAACCCCCAGGCGGGTGACTTCAGCCACCTCGTCAACCATGCGGACAATGGTGTCGCGGTTAATGCCGAATTGGTCGTCCCCCATCAGGGCCTCGCCGGACAGCTTGAGCAAAATTCGCTTGTAAGCTGGTTTGGCAATGGACATGGGGAACTCCTTGGGGTGATGAATTGATCGTGAACTTGAGCCCGACTCTAGCGCATGGGGTCTGCAAATATTTCGTCAGTAAAGCGAATGCTAAACGACGCTTCAAGCCGCTTGCTTGGCTGCGGCAACTTGAGCCGCAACTTCGGCCGCAAAGTCATCGACCTTCTTCTCGATGCCTTCGCCCACCACGTACAGCGTGAACGCCTTTACCGTGGTGCCGGAGGCTTTGAGCATCTGCTCTACAGTAAGCTTGTCATTTTTCACGAAAGACTGATTGAACAGTGACACTTCTTTGAGGTATTTCTGCACGCCGCCTTCGATACGCTTGGCAACGATCTCTGCCGACTGAACCGGCTTGCCCTCGGCCGTCGCCTGCACAGCGGCTTCCGCCGCCTTGGCAGTCGCCACCGAGCGCTCAGTTGCGATCAGGGCAGCAGGTACGTCGTCGCTGGACAACGCAACAGGTTTCATGGCGGCTACGTGCATGGCAACATCTTTCGCCGCAGCATCGTCACCCTCAAATTCGACCACCACGCCAATGCGCGTGCCGTGCAAGTACGAGGCCAGCTTGGTTCCGGTTGAAAACTGCTTGAAACGGCGAAAGCTCATGTTCTCGCCGATCTTGCCGATCAAACCCTTGCGGACGTCTTCCAGGGTGGGGCCAAAGCCGTCCTGGGCGTAAGTCAGGGCACCCAGTGCCGCGATGTCGGCTGGGTTGTTCTTGGCGATCAACTCGGCTGCGGCATTGGCCAGCGCCAGGAAGCTGTCATTTTTGGTAACGAAATCGGTTTCGCAGTTGACTTCAAGCAACGCACCCACGGTGCCATTCATGTAGCTGGTCACAACGCCTTCGGCGGTCACACGGCCTGCCGCCTTGCCGGCCTTGCTGCCGAGCTTGACGCGCAAAAGCTCTTCGGCTTTGGCCATGTCGCCTTCAGCTTCGGTGAGCGCACGTTTGCATTCCATCATGGGCGCATCGGTCTTGCCACGCAGTTCGGCGACCATGCTTGCGGTAATTGCAGCCATTTTGATTCTCCTTATTCAATTCGGTTGTGTTCTGTTCAATTCAAACAGGGGCTAAAAAAAAGGGGCAACGAGCCCCTTTTTTTGCTTGGGGTAGAACTCAGGCAGCTGCCTCGTTCACTTCCACAAATTCGTCGCTGGTTTCAGCGGCAACAGCTTTGACCACGTCGTCAACTGCGTTTGCACGGCCTTCGAGGATCGCGTCGGCAATACCACGTGCGTACAAAGTGACGGCCTTGGATGAGTCGTCATTACCAGGAATGACGTAGTCGATGCCTTCCGGGGAGTGGTTGGAGTCCACCACGCCGATCAATGGAATACCCAATTTGCGGGCTTCAAGCACAGCAATTTTGTGGAAACCCACGTCAATCACGAAGATGGCATCTGGCAAAGCGGCCATATCCTGAATGCCACCAATGTCTTTTTCGAGCTTGGCGATTTCACGGGCGAACATCAACTGCTCTTTTTTGCTCATGGCATCAAGGCCAGCTTCCTGCTGTACCTTCATCTCTTTGAGACGCTTGATCGAGGTTTTCACCGTTTTGAAATTGGTGAGCATGCCGCCCAGCCAGCGCTGGTCAACATAAGGCACACCGGCGCGTTGCGCCTCAGCAGCCACTGTTTCGCGGGCTTGACGCTTGGTACCCACCATTAGAACGGTGCCACGACGGGCGGTGAGCTGCTTCACAAACTTGGAAGCCTCCTGGAAAAGTGGCAGCGACTTTTCAAGGTTGATGATGTGGATCTTGTTGCGGTGACCGAAGATGTACGGAGCCATCTTGGGGTTCCAGAAACGGGTTTGGTGACCAAAGTGGACACCGGCTTCCAGCATTTCGCGCATGGTGACTGACATATGTAACTCCAAAGGTTGGGTCTAAAATCCGGTCCGCTATTGATAACCCTGACAGATGATTCAAAAGGTTGAGAATCAGCGATCAAAGCCGCAACACCTTGATGGGACCAGTTTGCGATTTGTCTGCTTGGTGGACACTTTGGTGGACACTGGCCATTAGTTTGGCACTCATTTGACAATCAAGCCAAACACCCACTCAGCAAAGCCCAAAGAGTATAGCACAGCCCGACACACCCGCTATGAACAACACCTACTATCACCCACCCATTAAAGACCTCGTTGGTACGCGCGCCGCACTGCGCTGTGGTCAGACCACAGCGTCAGCGGAGATGGATGCCAGCATCGCCATTTCAGAACATATTCGCTGCGCCAGCGTATTCCTTCAAACCAGCTTCGAATCAGCCCGGATCACCGCTGCCGCCCAAGGCGCTCAGAAACTGCCGCTGGCAGGCCTGGCGGTTTCTGTCAAAGACCTGTTCGACGTTGCCGGACAGACAACGGCGGCCGGCTCTACCGCGCTCGCTGATGCTCCGCCCGCCCTGCAGGATTGCCCCGCAGTCGCTCGCCTGAAGGCGGCTGGCGGCGTCTTGATTGGTCGCACGAACATGGTTGAATTTGCATTCTCAGGGGTCGGAACCAACCCGCATTTCGGCACGCCCTTTAATGCTGCGGCCACCGATGTACCCCGTGTTCCTGGCGGCTCGTCCTCAGGCGCTGCTGTGTCGGTGGCAACAGGCGCGGCCTTCATTGGGCTCGGCTCGGACACAGGTGGTTCTATCCGGATACCCGCGGCGTTGAACGGCATTGTAGGTTTCAAGAGCACAGCGCGGCTGGTGCCTACGGAAGGTGCTCTGCCCCTGTCAACCACCATGGACACGGTTTGTGCGTTAACCCGTTCAGTTCGCGATGCGATTGTGGCCCACGAAATACTCGCAGCGCGAACAGTCACGCGAAGCTCGGCCCCGCTTTCCGCTTACCACCTGGCTGTTGTCACGCCGTTGATGCAAGACACAATGGACGCGACGGTATCGACGGCCTGGCATCGCACGCTGGCTACCTTGCGAGCCGCGGGCGCAACTGTTGAAGAAATCGCCCTGCCTGAGCTCGATGAGTTGCCAGGTATTCAGGCAACTGGCGGGTTCTCCGCGGCGGAAAGCCACGCATGGCACTTTGACTTGCTGCAAAAAAAGGCGCAGGCGTATGACCCCCGCGTTTTGGCACGCATTCAGCGCGGGGCCGCCATGAGCGCCAGGGAGTACATCGACCTGCTGGGCGCGCGCCGTCGCTGGATTGCCCGCATGGAGAAGGCGCTTGCAGCTTTCGACGCCGTTCTGTCCCCCACCGTTCCCGTCGTGGCCCCGCCGATCGCGGACGTAGCACCGGGGATTGAGCGCGACGAGGTATTTTTCAGGGTAAACGGCCTTCTTCTGCGAAACACCAGTGTGGTCAATATGCTGGATGGCTGCGCAATTTCGATTCCGTGCCACGTGCAGGGCGAGCTCCCGGTAGGCTTGATGATCTGGGCAGGCGCTTTGCAAGATGACAATATCCTCAATATCGCCGCGCAAATCGAAATGTTGCTACAATAATAATAGCTAATTAACCATATGCCACTTAGACATATCGGTGTTTTAAAGAATATTCAGGGAAGTCATGAGAATTGCAATCATTGGTGCCGGCATCATCGGCGTCACCACGGCCTACGAACTGGCTTGTAGCAATCACGACATCACGGTGTTCGAACGGCGCGGCGCCGCCGCGGAAGAGACCAGTTTTGCCAATGCAGGCATCGTTGCACCCGGCTATGTCACCCCGTGGGCGGCACCGGGCATGCCGTTGAAGGTCGCCAGACAGTTCTTCAGCCGTCATGCAGCCATCAAGGTCGCACTTCCCCTTTCAAGCAGCGAGCTGGCCTGGATGTGGCGCTGGTTTCGCGCCTGCAAGGCCGACACTTATCTGGCCAACCGCTCGCAATTGCAGCGCCTTGCCTTCTACAGCCGCGAGCGCCTGCACCAGATTACAGCCGACCTGCAACTCGACTATGACCGCAGTGAGGGTTACATGGTTTTATTGCGCACTGAAGCCGACCGGAAAATGGTGCAGGTGAGCCTGCAGGTTCTGCGCGATGCCGGAATTTCGTTTACCGAGCTTGATTGCGCCGGTGCACGCAAAATCGAACCGGCCCTTAACCCCGATACCGACTTTGCCGGCGCCATCCATTTGCCGACTGATGAAGTCGGTAACTGTCGTCAGTTTGCACTCATGCTGAAAAACGAATGCCTGCGCCTGGGCGTCAAGTTTTGCTTCAATACCACCGTCCAACCGCTTGAGCGCGCCTTGCCGTCTCGCCTGAAGCTGGACGGTGAAGCAACTCCAAGGGAATTTGATGCGGTCGTCATCTGCGCAGGAGTCAGCTCCGCGCCATTGTTGCGTCCCGTGGGCGTCAACGTACCTTTGGCCGCTATCTATGGCTATTCCGTCAGCGCATCCATCAGGGAGCCGCTCAATGCGCCGCGCAGCGCCATCATGGATGAGCGGTACAAGGTCGCCATTTCGCGCCTTGGCAGCAGAGTACGCGTTGCCGGCAGCGCTGAAATTGGGGGCAGTCCCGGCGCCCACCGGGCTTCGTCCATCCAGACACTTTACAAAGTTCTGCACGATTGGTTTCCTGGTGCTGCCTCCCAATCCAGCGGCGTGCAGGTCTGGAAGGGCGCGCGACCCATGCTGCCGGACGGCCCACCGCTGGTTGGTGCCAGTGGTGTTCCTGGCGTCTGGCTGAATCTGGGGCACGGATCCAGTGGTTGGGCCTTGAGCTGTGGATCTGCCCGAGCCCTGGCCGACCTGATGGGCGGCAAAGAGCCGTCAGTCAGCATGAGCGGCATGGATGCAAGCCGTCTGACCCGGTAAACCATGAGTTGAAAGTCTGGCTCGTACCTAAGAAGTTTTCGAGCCAAAGACATGTCATTGACGAGTCATTTCGATACACAATACGGTATTGAAACGCCCGAAATCGATGAGCCCCGAACTGACCCAAAAACTCGCCGCTGCGGTTGACGGCATGCCGGCATTCCCCAAAAGTGTCCAGCGTATTCTTGAGCTGACGCGCGATGTCAATTCCACACCGAAAGACCTTGTGCAGGTCATTGACAAAGACCCGGTCGTCACGGTCAAAATTCTGAAGGTTGTCAACTCGGCTTATTACAGCCTGCCCAAGCAGATCACCTCGATCGGACATGCCGTGGTTTACCTCGGATTCAACACCATCAAGAATCTGGCATTGAGCATTGCCGCGATAGGCATGCTGCCCAAGGAAAACGCGGCGGGCTTTAATGGTCAACAGTACCTTTTGCACTCACTGGCTACGGCGGCCATTGCCAAACAACTTGCCCTCAAACTGGACGACGCCGACCCGATGGACTGCTTCATTGCAGGGCTGCTGCATGACTTCGGCAAGGTTGTTTTTGCCCAGTTCATGCCTCAGGAATTCAGCCGGGCGCTGCAGACCAGCAAGCAAGACGGCACCTCATTGCACCTGGCGCTTCAACAGCAAATTGGGGTTGACCACGCTGTGGTTGGTGCCATGCTGGTTGAAAAATGGCGTTTTGCACCCGCGCTGATTGAAACCATTCGCAACCAGCACGGCGACCAGTTGCCAGACACCGACATGATCGCGTGTGTTTTCGGGGCCAACCAGATTGCCAAAAAACTGGATTTCGGTTTTGGCGGCAATCCATTCATCGAAGCTTTTTCGCCAGCCATCGTCAAGCGCCTGGGTGGCACGCTGGACGAGAAGATCATCTCCCTGGGCGACCTGAAGCCCCTGTTTGAAGAAGCCAAGCTGTTTTCAAAATTATGAAAATCAAATTCTGGGGCGTTCGGGGTTCTATCGCGTCGCCGGGGCCGAAAACAGTGCGGTACGGCGGTAACACGACCTGCATTGAGATTCGCACCGACAACAACGAGTTGATCATCATTGATGCAGGTACCGGCATTTTTCCCTTGTCCCAGACCCTGCTAGCGGAGCTTCCGGTGACCGCCAACGTTCTGATCACCCACTCGCACTGGGATCACATTCAGGGCTTGCCGTTTTTTATTCCCAACTTTATTCCCGGCAACACCCTGCGACTGCATGGTGCATTTGATCCGGTGTCAGGGCAAGGTGTCGAGCAAGTGATGTCTGTGCAACTGCAGTACAGCTACTTCCCCGTGCGTGAGGCTGAGATGAAAGCCCGCATTGAATACGTCACGCTCACTCCCGGTGAGACTATTTCAGTGGGCTCTGCCAAGGTAACGCCCTTCCTGCTCAACCATCCGGTTGTCAACTTTGGTTACCGCATTGAGAGCCACGGAAAGTCGGTGTTTTTCACAGGCGACCACGAGCCGCCCTACAACATTTACGAGCCGTCCGATGACGAGTTTGCCGAATACCAGGGCTTCATTGACGAGAAGAACGAGGTCATCCGCAGCGCCATGGAAGGGGTCGATGTGTTGATTGCCGACAGCTCGTACACCGAAGCCGAATACCCTGCCAAAAAGGGCTGGGGCCACGGCACCTTTGACACCAGCATCAAGATGGCGCTGGACGCACATGCGCGGGTTCTTTTTTGCACGCACCACGAACCGACGCGAAGCGACGATGCGCTGGAAGAGGTGTTTGCCCAGGTCATGGTCAAGCACGCCGGCACGACAGACTCACTTTGCATCCACTTGGCGCAGGAAGGGGTTGCGTACGAATTCTGATCTGGGCGCGCCATCTGACCTGGCACCGGTCGGGCTGCCTACAGCGGCCACGGCACTTTACAGTGTCGGAGCCACCCGCGACATCGAACACGCTTGCATGGTGGGGCTTACGCCGCATGTCCTGATGCAGCGTGCGGGTCTGGCGGTCGCCAGACTGACTTTGGCCCTGGCACCACACGCACGCACGATCTGGCTTGCCTGCGGTCCTGGCGATAACGGCGGGGATGGGCTGGAGGCAGCCATGCATCTGAAGCAATGGGGCAAGAACCCGGTTGTGACCTGGCTCGGCACGCCAGGCAAGGTGTCCCCTGACACGGCTGCATCGCATCAACGTGCGATTGAGGCAGGCGTCTCATTCACTGATCAGCCACCCGCCATTTTCGACTTTTGCATTGACGCCCTTCTCGGCATTGGTGCGTCTGGCGGGCGCGCCCCCGAAGGGCAAATGGCTCAATGGATAGGCATCCTCAACCGAGGCGATGCACCCGTGCTGGCAGCAGACTTACCCACCGGTCTGAGCGCGGACACAGGCCATGCCGCCCCCTTGAGCGTCCGTGCGCAATTCACGTTGAGCCTGCTCACGCTAAAACCCGGCTTGTACACCGCGCACGGACGCGATGCCTGTGGCCAAATTTGGCTGGATTCCCTGGGCGTGGCGGCCAAAACCAAAACTTTTGAGCCCACCGCCTGGCTGGCGGGTATGCCGGCCATGCCGACCCGACTGCATGCCTCACACAAGGGCACCTATGGCGATGTCGCCATCGTCGGTGGCGCACCAGGCATGACAGGCGCCGCCCTGCTGGCCGCCTCTGCCGCGCTGAACTTTGGTGCCGGGCGCGTGTTCGTGGGCCTGCTCGATGGCGGCTTGATGCGGGTGGCACCCCAGCAACCCGAGTTGATGTTTCGCGCCGTTGACGGCCTGAACCTGAAGTCTGTCAGCGTCGTCTGCGGCTGCGGCGGCGGTGACTTGGTGCGCCACCATCTTCCGCGGCTTTTATCGAGTCAGGCCCCCATGGTGATTGATGCAGACGCTATCAACTCAATAGCTAATAACAGCCAGCTCAAGACCTTGTTGCGAAGCCGTGGTGTTCGTGGCCTGCAAACCGTGCTGACGCCCCATCCTCTGGAAGCGGCGCGCCTTTCCGGCAAAAGCGCTGCGGATGTGCAGCATGACCGCCTGAGCGCTTGCCAACAGATGGCCGAGCGCTTTGGTTGTACCGTAGTACTTAAGGGCTCGGGCACCGTGGTCGCGGCACCGGGTCAGATCCCGGTGATCAACCCCACCGGCAATGCCGCCCTGGCAACTGCGGGCACGGGCGACGTGCTGGCAGGCATGGTCGGGGCACGGCTGGCGGCTGGCCTGTTAGCTTTTCAGGCCGCGATCGATGCCGTATATCACCATGGTGCCCGTGCCGACAAGCGGTCAGCATACAGCGCATTGACCGCCAGTGAACTGGTCAGTTTACTATAGTTTATATAGCAAACTATCTATATTCCATGAGGGCCTATTATCTATTTCACTCATAAACAATGACTGAACGCCCTTGATCGGCTTGGGCGCGCCAGCCCGCCAGGGCAGCATCGGTCGGGAAGAACTTGGCGGCTTCGCCCAATTGCAGTTCGGCCACTGCCCCGACTGAATCACTAACGGCATCGTTACCACTACCCGCATTCACCTTGGGGCGGTGCACCGCCAGGCGCACCGCCAGGCCACGAATCAAATCACCCTGCTCTGTCGTTTCGATTTTGGCCGGAAACTCCCTTACCAGTCTCTCGACATCAGGCGCCTTGCCATTCACAGCCACGCGCAAATACTTGCCAAAGCGGCAGCGTGCCTGATCCAAGTCCCAGATTTGCGTCACCGTGAGTTGCATGCCACCCGAGAAGCGGTCTGGCTGCTGCTTGCCCATCACAATGATGAGTTCATCTTCCTTCAGCAGGTTTTTGTGGGCATTGATCAGGGCTTCATCGGCCCGCGCTTCGATCATCCCGGACTTGTCATCGAGTTTGAACAGGGCCAGCTTGCCGCGCTGGCCGTTGATCACGCGGAAATCGGTGACGATGCCCGCCAGCAACTGGGGCTCGCGTGTGTCGACCAAGTCTTCAATCTGGCGCTTGGCAAAGCGGCGCACTTCCAGCGCCACCTCATCAAACAAATGGCCTGACAGGTAAAAGCCCACGGCTGTTTTTTCAAACGTCAGGCGTTCTTTCACGCCCCAGGGTGTGGCCTGGACCAGGTCGGGCTCCTGCGTGCTGGAGCCATGGTCATCTTCTCCGCCCATGTCAAACAGGCCAGTCTGGTTGGCATTGGCTGCTGTGGCGGCAGCAAAGTCAAATGCGCGCTCCACCGACTCGATGAGTGACGCGCGGTTGAGTTGCAGGGTGTCAAACGCACCGGCCTTGATGAGCGCATCCACACAGCGCTTGTTGAGCTTGCTGCGGTCGACCCGCACGCAAAAATCAAACAGACTGCTGAAGGGCCCTTCTACCCGGGTGGGGCCTTTGCCCTCACGCGCATCCACAATGGCCTCAATGGCCTGCTGCCCCGTGCCCTTGATGGCGCCAAGACCATAGCGGATCTGCTTGTCTGAAATGGGCTCAAACCGGTGGCGACCCCGGTTGATGTTGGGCGCTTCAAACGTCAGGCCCATCTTCACAGCGTCTTCATACAACACCTTGAGCTTGTCGGTGTCGTCCATTTCCACCGTCATGTTGGCGCAAAAAAACTCGGCTGTGTAATGCACCTTGAGCCAGCCGGTGTGATATGCCAACAAGGAGTAAGCGGCGGCGTGAGACTTATTGAAGCCATAGCCTGCAAACTTCTCCATCAAGTCAAATACCTCATCGGCCTTGGCTTCATTGATGTCGTTCTTGGCAGCGCCGTCGCGGAAAATCTGGCGGTGTTCGGCCATCTCTTCGGCCTTTTTCTTGCCCATGGCCCGGCGCAACATGTCGGCACCACCCAGTGAGTAGCCGCCCAGAATCTGCGCGGTCTGCATCACCTGCTCCTGGTAGACCATGATGCCGTAGGTCTCGGACAACATCTCGGCCACCAACGGGTGCGGGTACTCCACGGGCTCGCGCCCGTGTTTACGCGCCACAAAGCTGGGGATCAGGTCCATGGGGCCGGGGCGGTAGAGTGCGTTGAGCGCAATCAGGTCTTCCAGTCGCGTGGGTTTGGCATCCTTCAGCATGCCCTGCATGCCACGGCTTTCAAACTGGAACACGGCTTCGGTCTTGCCCTCCTGAAATAGCCGGTAGGTGGGCTTGTCGTCGAGCGCAATGTTCTCGAATGCAAAGTTTTCCTGTCCCTTGTGACGTGCCACGATGAAGTCCTTGGCAATCTCAAGGATCGTCAAAGTGGCAAGGCCCAAAAAGTCGAACTTCACCAGGCCAATGGCCTCTACGTCGTCCTTGTCGAACTGGCTCACCGCAGACTCGCTGCCGGGCTGCTGGTACAGCGGACAAAAGTCGGTGAGCTTGCCAGGCGCGATCAAAACGCCCCCGGCATGCATGCCCACGTTGCGCGTCATGCCCTCCAATTTGCGGGCCAGCTCAAGCAGGGTTTTGACATCGTCTTCTTTGGCTTCGCGTTCGGCCAGAATGGGCTCGGCCTCAACCGCGTAGATGTATTTGTCGCTCTTTTTCCCATCGGCTGGGGGCAACTGCAAAGTCACATTGGTGCCCGGCTTGTTGGGAATCAACTTGCTGATACCGTCGCAAAAGGTGTAGCTCATGTCCAGCACGCGGCCCACATCACGAATGGCCGCGCGCGCTGCCATGGTGCCAAAGGTCACGATCTGGCTGACCGCCTCTTTGCCGTATTTGAGCTTCACGTAGTCAATCACGCGGTCGCGGTTGGCCTGGCAAAAGTCAATGTCGAAGTCGGGCATGGAGACCCGCTCGGGGTTCAAAAACCGCTCGAACAGCAAGTTGTATTGCAGCGGATCCAGATCGGTAATCTTGAGCGAATAGGCCACCAGCGAGCCCGCACCCGATCCCCGCCCGGGCCCGACCGGGCAGCCATTGTTTTTGGCCCAGTTGATGAAGTCGCCCACAATCAAAAAGTAGCCGGGGAACCCCATCTTCAGGATGGTGGTGATCTCAAACTCAAGCCGCTCCACGTAGCGTGGCCGCTCCTTTTCGCGCTGTGTCTCATTGGGGAACAGGTGAACCAGCCGCTCCTTCAGTCCTTCATGCGAGGCGTAGCGGAAATAGGCCTCGGGTGACATTCGCTCGCCATTCACTTCGGGGGTGGGGAAGTCGGGCAGCTGCGGCTTGCCCAGCACCAGCGTCAGGTTGCAGCGCCTGGCAATTTCCAACGTGTTGGCCAGGGCGGAGGGTACATCGGCAAACAGCGCCTGCATCTGCTCAGCAGACTTGAAATACTGCTCGCGTGTGAACTTGCGCACCCGTTTGGGGTTGCCCAGGATTTCCCCTTCAGAAATGCACACCCGCGCTTCATGGGCTTCGTAGTCTTCGGGCCCTGCAAATTGAATGGGGTGGGTGGCCACCACGGGCAGCTTCATGCGCGCAGCCAGTTGAACGGCCGCGGCCACATGGGCTTCATCGTCGACACGGCCTGCGCGTTGTAGCTCAATGTAGAAGCGGTGCGGAAACATGCCCGCCAACTGCAAAGCTGATTCATGCGCGCGCGCCTCATCACCCTGAACCAATGCCTGACCGACCGGCCCGGCCTGAGCGCCCGACAGTGCTATCAACCCTTCGCCCAACTCCCCCAGCCAGGCCAGCTTGGCAACCGGCAGCGCCTTGACGATATTGCGGGTGTATCCTCGCGCCAAAAGCTCTGATAGGTTCAGGTAACCCTGCTTGTTTTGTACCAAAACAATGATGCGCGACAAATTGCCAATATCTGCACCAAAACCCTCGACATAAATTTCTGCGCCCAGGACAGGTTTGACCCCCTTGCCGCGAGTTTCCTTGTAAAACTTGACCGCGCCAAACAGGTTGCTCAGGTCCGTGATGGCCAGGGCAGGCTGGCCGTCGGCCGCCGCCGCTTTGGCAAGCTCGTCGATGCGGGTGGTACCGTCGACGACGGAAAACTCGGTATGAAGGCGAAGGTGAACGTACATGCTGTGCATTGTAGGATTTTGAGAAAACTGACACATGAGCACAGCCCTCTGCTAAAGTGGAAAAAATGCGTGCTCTGCAGCGCCATATTGGTCTGGTGTGCAGTGCATCAGCCTGGTTTTTTTCTGGAGGTGAACCATGACCCGCCCAACTACGTGTCCCTCATCCGCTTTCAATAGCGGCCTCCCTCGCACCAGATGGTGGCTAACCCTGGCTGCAGGGGCGGCCCTGGCCGGCTGTATGACTTCGGAGCCCGTCAAGAATGAGCCGACATCTGTCGTGGTGGCTCCGCCTCCTGCAGCCACTACGGTTGTTGCAGCACCCGCGCCCACCCCCTCAGCCCCGCCCGTGCCTGTCGCGCTGCCCTATAACGAAGCGATATTGCTGGCTGCGCGCGACCTGTTTGACAAAGCGCAACTCCCGGCCGACCAGAAGTTCAGTGTCGTGATTGATCCGTTGGTTGACGGTTCAACGGGTCTGCAGTCGGTCGCCACTGCCGCCATGGAAAAACAGCTCGTAAGCCTGGTTGGCACAGACTTCCCGCGTTACCAGGTCAAGCCCCTGAACTCGGCCAACCTCGCGGCCCTGCCACTGGTCTTTATCGGCACATTCACACCTATTAACCTCCAGGGCAGGGGTACTGGGGAACGCGACGCCTACCGGGTCTGTTTTGCGCTGGCCGACCTCAAAACCGGCAAGATTGTCAGCAAGGGCTTTGCCCGCTCGCAAACTGCGGGCATCGACCCCACGCCGCTGCCGTATTTTCAGGACGCACCGCTTTGGGTGAACGACAAGATTGTTGAAGGCTACATTAAGACCTGCCAGGGCACCAAGGCCGGCGACCCGATCAACCCAGACTACCTCGACAAGGTTGTGGCCATTGCGTCCATTGACGAAGCCACCCGCGCTTACAACGGCAAACGCTACCAGGAGTCGCTGGCCCTGTTCACCGCTTTATTGCGCAATCCGGCAGGTGACCAGCCGCGCGTGCATACGGGCGTCTACCTGTCCAACATGAAACTGGGGCGGCGCGAACCCGCCATGCAGGCCTTCGGCAAAATTGCGCAGCAGGGCATGAACGCCAAGCGCTTGGCCGTCAAATTCGATTTCCAGAAGGGTGGCACCGGTCTGGCTAAAGATGCCACCCCGTACGACCGCTGGCTGAAAGAACTGGCGGTGCAATCAGCGCGCGCTGCCCCGGCGGGGTCCTGCCTGGAAGTGGGCGCCCATACCGGTCGCGGTGGCTCCGAGGCCATGAATGAACGCATTTCAATCCAGCGCGCCGAATACGTTCGCCAGCGCCTGATTGCCGAGCGGCGCGACCTCACCACCCGCATCAGCGCCAAAGGCTACGGCTCCAGCCAGGCCCTGGTCGCGACGGGCCGCGACGACGTGTCTGATGCGCTTGACCGGCGTATTGAGTTCAAGCCGGCACCGTGCACCTGAGCAAGGGCATCCGCATGACAGCCCGATTTTTGGCGGCTATCTGCGGGCTGTTGCTGCTGCCTTTGTGGCACGGGCTATTGGGGGCGCAGCCAGTTGCACCGCCAACGGCACCCATTCTGCGTATTGAAACCAGCGCCCATAACGCACCGATTCGGGCCCTGGACGTAGACAGCGCCGGGCGTTATGCCGTTACGGCCTCTGATGACAAAACCGCCCGTGTCTGGGATCTCTCCAGCGGACGCCTGATTCAAACCCTCAGGCCACCCATTGGCCCGGGTAATGACGGCAAGCTTTTCGCGTCAACCATCACTCCCAACGGCGCCGTGATTGCCGTCGGCGGCTGGTCGCCCGACAACGACGTTTACCTGTTTGACCGCGCCAGTGGCGCCATGATTCAACGCATTACCGGACTGCCCAACACCATCACCCAATTGGCCTTTGCGCCCGATGGTCAGACGCTCGCCATTGGTCTGTGGGGCAAACATGGCATCCGGCTTTTCACCTCGGCGACTCAATGGCGCGGTGCAAGTATTGAGGTCGGCAATGACTCTCAGTACGACGGGGAAGTCTATCGCGCGCGTTACTCTCCTGATGGCAAGCAGCTTGCGACTGCCAGCGTCGACGGATTCGTACGTCTGTACGATGTGAGCCAGCGTCGGCTGACGCTTTTGCAGCGTGCCCGCCCAGCCGGTGGCGGCCAACCTTTTAATGTGGCCTACGCGCCAGACGGAAAACTGCTGGCTGTGAGTTTTTCGGACACCGCCGTCGTGACCGTGTTGCAGGCCGCAACGCTGCAACCGGCCTATACGCCCAGCATCGCAGGCGTCACCAATGGAAGTCTGAGCGCGCTGACCTGGTCCGCCGACGGACGCGAACTGCTGGCCGCAGGCACCTGGAAGCGCGCCGACGGCAGCCATGGCCTTCGGCGCTGGGCTGACGGCGGGCGAGGCGCAGCAACCGACAGTGCGCTGGCCAGCAATAGCGTGATGGGCCTTCGCACGCTGGCTGACGGGCGTATGCTGTATGCGGCCGCAGACCCGGTTTGGGGCTGGATCGCGTCCAGCACATCCCCGGTTTCCACCCGCTTTGCGGTTCCGAGCGGGCTCATGGATTTTCGCGACGGGCGCACCGGTTTTCGCCTGGCCAGGGACGCCACTGCCATCTCGTTTTCTTCACGCGATGTCAATGGCGTGGCTGAAAACATCGGGTTTGATGTGCGCAATGCCGCCTGGGTGCCGCCCCAGCCGCAGTGGACCGCACCGTCATCCAACACCCGAAATCTTGCAGCCACAGATTGGTTCGAAGGCATTCGGCCCAGCCTGAACGGTCGCCAGATCGCACTCACCGATAACGAAGTCACCATCTCGGTCGCCGTTTCGCCGGACGCCAGCGGCGCAGCACTGGGCACCAGCTTCTATCTTCGCTTTGTGAAGGCTGATGGCACAGCGCTTTGGCGCACCGAAGCGCCAGGAACGACCTGGCAGGTCAACGTGTCGGGCGATAGCCGCTGGGTAGTGGCGGGATTTAGCGATGGCACCCTGCGCTGGTATCGCGCCAAAGATGGCGTGGAGATGCTGGCCCTGTTGCCCCACGCCGACCGCAAGCGCTGGGTGGCCTGGACGCCGCAAGGCTACTACGCTGCCAGCCCCGGCGGCGAAGACCTGTTTGGCTGGCAACTGAACCGGGGTAACTCTGCCGCCGCTGATTTTTTTCCGGCTTCACGGTTCAGGGCCACTTACTTTCGTCCTGACATCGTGGCCGCCGTTTTGACCACAGCCGATTTTGATGCGGCTTTGCGCCTTGTGGCACAAGTCAGCGCGCCCGCGCCGGCATCCGAATTGCCTTCGCCAGCACGCCCGGCGCCTCAACCCGCGCCTCAGCCCGCACCACAGGCAGCAACCTCAACAACCCAACCCGTACCGACACCGGCCTTGAGCATTGAGCAGAAAACGCCGCCGGTTGTGACCGTGTTGTCGCCCCGTGATGGTGACACTTTCTCAAGTCGCGAAGTCACGTTAAGCATCTCGATCCGCGCGCCAGCGGGTGCCCCGGCCCAGAGCCTGAAAGCGCGACTCAATGGGCAGATATTCGAGCTGCCCCTGGCTCAATCCAGCGCCTGGCCAGCCTCGCGGATTCTGGTGATTGAGGCGGCTGCCCGTCAGGAGCCTCCACCGGTGCGGTACGAGCAGCGCGTTACCCTGCCCCCCGAAGATGCTGAATTGATGGTGTTTGCCGACAACCGCAACGGCTACTCCACGCCGGCCGTAGTGCGTCTGAAATGGACGGGCGTACGTGACAGCACGGCGGGCAATCCCAGCGCACCACCGGCGGGCGCTGGCCCAACAGTTGCCAACAAAGCACCATCTGCGGCCAATGACCTCAGACCCGCACTTTATGTGCTCGCGGTGGGCGTCAGCAAGTACCAGAATGCCAACATACAGCTTGAGTTTGCCTCCAAAGACGCCGCGGATTTTGCAAAGGTTTTCAAGCTGCAGGAAAACCAGTTGTATCGAAAAGTGGAAGTCAAGCTGCTAACCGACAGCGGCGCCAAACGCGACGATATTCTGGACGGCCTCGAATGGATCCGTCGCGAGATGACCGCGCGCGATGTGGGCGTGGTGTTCATGGCCGGGCACGGCGTCAATGACGCGGACGGTGTGTATTACTACCTGCCGCAAGACACAGACCCTGACCGGCTCAAACGCACCGGCGTGATCTTTACCGAGATCAAGAACACCCTGTCCTCTCTGCCGGGCAAGGCCCTGTTCTTTGTGGATACCTGCCACTCGGGCAATGTGCTGGGCACAGGCCGGCGCGCCATCGCCAACGACTTGACATCCGTGGTCAATGAGCTTTCCAGCGCGGAAAACGGCGTCATCGTATTTGCTGCGTCGACCGGACGCCAGTTTGCCCAGGAATCGCCTGAGTGGGGCAACGGTGCTTTCACCAAGGCCGTGATTGAAGGCATGAGCGGCAAGGCTGACGTGGGCCGCACCGGGCGGGTCACGCACAAAATGCTTGACCTTTACATCTCCGAACGGGTGAAAGCGCTGACACGCGGCAGCCAGTCGCCGGTGACCATCGTGCCTCAAGGCATTTCGGACTTTCCGGTCGCGTTTTCGCGTTGACCAATATGAGGCTGATGGATAGAAATTTACGGTTTGAACATGGCCATTGGGACAGGCTCCGGACTAAACTTAATTTTTTTCCACTGAACTGCCCACAATGAACAAAACCTTTCGCCTTGCCCTTTTTGCTGCTGCGTCCCTCTGGGCCGCCGGTGCGATGGCACAAACCCCAGCACCTGCAGCCCCTGCTGCAGCCGCGCCATCAGCCGAATCCAAGCCTGCTGCTGCTTCGTCTGGTGAGCACCAACTGGCTGGTGTTGCCGCCTACTACAGCAACCGCCTGAACGGCCGCAAGACCGCCAGCGGACAGCTTTTTGACAATTCAGCCCTGACAGCCGCCCACAACACGCTGCCTTTCGGCACGCGCCTCAAGATTACAAACACCAAGAACAATCGCAGCGTTGTTGTCCGCGTGAACGATCGTGGCCCAACAACGCCAGGCCGTGCTTTTGATCTGTCGCGTGCAGCAGCGGCGCGACTTGGCTACATCCGCTCGGGACTGACTGAGGTGCAAGCCGAGGTCGTGGCACAAGCCCCGGCCAAACGGCCAATGAAGACCAAGAAGTAACAAGTCACCCAGCCTGCTCCCTCAGGTTGCACAAAAATAAGAAAGCCCCGTTAACCGGGGCTTTCCATTTTTACAGGTGCTCTCTTTGAGGCAACTGCGGATCAGCCGCGCAACTTCGTAGCGACTTCGGTCACGCGCTTGCCGAAGGCAGCCGCCGTATCCAGGTCACCCTGGGGAATGGCGCTGGCGGGGTCTTGCGGGCCGCACTGTGCCATCACGCCCGAGTTGGAGCCAATGCGGTTGATCGTGCCGTCATTCAGGGCGGGCTGGCCTACCCAGATCATGCCCTGCTGCATCGCCAGGGTGATGAAATATTGAATGGTGGACAGCTTGTCTCCACTGGGGCTGGCCGAACACGTGAAGCCACCGGCCACTTTGTCTTTCCAGGCACTCGTGAACCACTTTTTGCTGGTGGCATCGGCAAATTTCTTGAACTGCCAGCTGGCCATTCCCATGTAGGTGGGGCTGCCGAAAATGATCGCGTCGGCCGCATCCAGCGAAGCCCACTGGGATTCGGTCAGATCGCCGTTGGCGTCAAGGGTCACCAGTTCGGCACCGGCACCCTTGGCGACAAATTCAGCCACGCGCTGGGTATGACCATAACCTGAGTGATATACGACTGCTACTTTTACCATTTCAAAACTCCTTGAATGAGGCTGGGGAAACAGGCCTGGACGTCAGGCCTGCGAAATAAACGATGTGAGGGCGGGTTGAATCAGGCACTACGCTTGGCGTCCAGGCTCCAGGCGCCAGCGCCATGTGCGGCGAGCACCAACAAACCACCGACAACGGCAATGTTCTTGAAGAACATCAGTTGCTGAACCATCACCTGTTCGGGCGGCATACCCCAAAAATTGTGAAAGATGACCGTTGCCACCAGCGTGAAACCAGCCAGTACCAGGGCCGCCCAACGCGTGCCGAAACCGGCGATCAATGCCGCGCCGCCCACAACTTCAACGAAGATGGCAATTGCAGCGCCCACTGACGGCAGCGGCAGCCCCTTGGAGGCAATGTAGCCCACGGTGCCGGCAAAGCCGCCAATCTTGGCAATGCCCGCTGGCAAAAACAAAAACGCCAGCAATAGACGGCCAACCAGTGTGAGCGGGTTTTGAAGGGAAGCAAACATTGAGAAGAAACCTTTTGAGAAGTGAGGAAGGAAAAAGAAGAAGGCAAAAGTAAAGAAAGAAAACTCAAGCGGCCAGGTCAAACACCAGCACCTCGGCGTCTTTGCCGTCGGTGAGCTCAAGCTGGCTCTCGCCAGTGATCAGTGCCGCATCGCCTGTCACCAGCCGCGTACCGTTGGCGGACAACTCGCCACGCACCAGGTGCACATAGCTTTTGCGCGCCGGGTTCAGGGCAATGCGTGCCGCTTCATCGCCGTCAAACAAACCCGCGTACAACGCGGCGTCGGCATGAATGAGTACCGAGCCCTGGGCACCATCACTGGAAGCCACCAGACGCAACGCACCCCGCTTTTCGCTGTCTGCGAACGTCTTCTGCTCGTAGCTCGGCGCAATGCCGGCCACATTGGGCTCAATCCATATCTGCAAAAAATGCGTCGTGTCATTGGGCGCGTGGTTGAACTCGCTGTGCTGCACGCCACGGCCGGCACTCATGCGCTGCACGTCGCCCGGAGGAATGCCCTTGATGTTGCCCAGTGTGTCTTTGTGGGCCAGCTCACCCGACATCACGTAGCTGATGATTTCCATGTCGCGGTGGCCATGCGTGCCAAAGCCGGTGCCGGGAGCAATGCGGTCTTCATTGATGACGCGCAAGTTGCCAAAGCCCATGTGCTTGGGGTCGTGGTAGCCGGCAAACGAAAAGCTGTGGAACGACTTCAACCAGCCATGATCGGCATAGCCGCGGTCCTGAGATTTGCGAAGTGTCAACATCGTCTGGCTCCTGGTTTGAGGTGAAACATGCACTGACATAGGGGTGATGTCTTGATGCCCTGAACTTTAGACCATGCCAGAGGTTTCACAGTCCACACCATTTGATGGCATCATTCGAATTATTTGAATGAAATTACCCATCTCATGCAAACTGCCCGTGATGTTTTAACCCCTGATGCTCTCGCCATGCTACAAACCATTGCGCAGGCGGGCAGCTTTGCTGCCGCCGCACGCGAACTAGGCCTGGTACCCAGCGCCCTGACCTACCGCGTGCGCCAGATTGAAGACGCACTCGATGTGCTGCTGTACGACCGCAGCTCGCGCCAGGCGCGGTTGACCGAAGCCGGTGCCGAGTTGCTACGCGAAGGCGCAAGGCTGCTGTCGGAAATCGACTCCATCGCCAACCGGGTTAAGCGCGTCGCCACCGGCTGGGAGTCTCAACTCACCATTGCGCTCGACAGCGCCATCTCCAGGAGCACCGTGTTGGAACTGTGTGAAGCCTTCTTTGCACTCAACCCGCCCACTCATATCAAGCTGCGCGACGAAGCGTTGTCGGGGACGCTGCAGGCGCTCACCAGCGGCCTGGCAGACCTGGCCATCGGTGTCGGACTGGAGCCTGGCACCAGTGCGGGTATCCACCACAAGCCTTTGGGCACCTTGAAATTCGTCTTTGTCGTGGCACCGCATCACCCGCTCGCAGCTGAGCCAGAGCCCCTGAAGGACGAACGCATCCAGCAGCACCGTGCCGTGGCGGTGGCCGACTCCATTGCGGGACAGCGCGGGTTGACATTCAACCTGCTCAGCGGCCAGCATGTCTTCACCGTAGCCAGCATGCAAGACAAGCTGGATGCCCAACTGCGTGGCCTGGGTGCCGGCTTTGTGCCCGAATGCCTGGCTGGCCCCTACATCGAAACCGGTCGCCTGCGGGTCAAGCGTGTCGAGCGGCCGGAGCGTGTTGCGCGCCTGAGCTACGCCTGGCGCGGTGCCGCCAAATCGGACCAGGGACGCGCTTTGCAATGGTGGCTGTCGCGGCTTGAAAGCCCCGCAACACGCACTGCCCTGCTCGGCGGGCGCAGAGGCGTGTAAAGTGCAAGACATACATCACCTGCGGAGACTCAATTCATGACCCGATCCAAACCCGTCAAAAGAGAAGCTACGGCCAAGCCACCGCAACAGCACTTCGCCGTGGTGGGCGCAGGCATGGCCGGCATTGCCTGTGCGCGCACGCTCGTGCAGGCGGGCCACGCCGTGACGGTTTTCGAGAAGAGTCACAGCCCGGGCGGCCGCATGGCCACGCGAAGCAGCGCATTTGGCGGCTTTGACCATGGCGCCCAATATTTCACAGTGCGCGATGCACGCTTTGCCAAAGCCCTGGAAACCGTGCCCGGGCTCTGCAAACCGTGGAGCGCCAACACCGTGCGTGTACTGGACGAGTTAGGCCGCGTCGCCGCTGCCGGCCTGCCTGCCCGCGAGCAGCACTGGGTGCCCACACCTGGCATGAACGCATTGGCCCGCGCCTGGGGGCAACCGCTGATGGACGCGGGCCGACTGGAGTTGCAAACCCGGGTCACCCGCATAGAGCGCGACGCCCTTCACCCCAAGCGCTGGCAATTGCGCACGCAGGGCGATGGTGACACGCAGCATGTCTTCTCGGGGTTTGATAGTGTTTTGCTGGCCCTGCCCTCGACCCAGGCGCATGAGCTGCTACAAAATTCGCAGCAATCTGCAAGCATCAAGCAACAAATTGCCAAAGTGCAGGTCGCTCCATGCTGGACATTGATGTTGGCATTCCCCCAAGCCATGCAGCCGGGCATGTCTGCGCTGGGGCCGCAGTGGAATGCAGCACGCAGCACCCATCACCGCATCGCCTGGCTGGCGCGCGAGTCCAGCAAACCCAAGCGCGGTGCCGTAGAACGCTGGACCGTGCAGGCCAGTGCCACGTGGTCGCAAGAGCACCTGAAAGACGACGAGCCACGCGTGCAGGCCAAGCTGCTCAAGGCTTTTTCGGAAGTCACCGGTATTCGCGCCGAGCCCTCCCATATCGACACCCATCGCTGGCACTACGCACAAACCACCAAGCCGCTTGGCAAGAGCCATTTGTGGGATGCCAAAGCGGGCATTGGTGCCTGCGGTGACTGGTGCATTGGCCACCGCGTTGAAGACGCATTTGTCTCCGGACTGGAGCTTGCGTTGACGGTGGCGTGATTTTTCCGCAATGGCGACTGAACAATTTTTCGACGGGCCGCCCCTAGAAAAATTAGCCCCCACGGGGGGCAGTGCAGTACCCGAAGCGACAAACGTGGGGGCGACTTGACCTACGTGGGTCGGTTCGCCCCCTCTCCTACCGGCCCGCTGCATGCCGGCTCGCTGGTTGCTGCGCTGGCCAGCTGGCTGGATGCCAAGGCCCACAACGGCACATGGTTGGTGCGCATTGAAGACGTTGACACACCGCGCTGCGTGCCAGGGGCTGACGAAGTCATCCTGCAGCAGCTGCAGGCCTGTGGTTTGACGCCCGATGAGCCGCCGCTATGGCAATCAGATCGCACTGACCACTACCGGCGAGCGCTGGATGCATTGGTCAACAACGGCATCGCCTACCCTTGTGCCTGTTCCCGCAAAGATATCGAAACAGAACTGCGGCACCGTGGATTTACCCGAACACGCCACGGCGAGCTGGTGTACCCGGGCACCTGCCGCGCGGGTCTCGCTGGCCGCGAAGCACGTGCCTGGCGCCTGCGCACGGACCTGGCTTGCCTTTATGAACAAAAAAAGCCACAGACCCACATAGAACAATCACAGTCAGCAACACATTCAATAGCAGACTGCATCATCCAGTGGCATGACCGGCGTCTGGGCGACCAGCAGCAAAACGTGGCCGAACAGGTGGGTGATTTCGTACTGTATCGCGCCGATGGCTTGTTCGCCTACCAACTCGCTGTGGTGGTGGACGACGCCGCGCAAGGCATCACGCACGTGGTGCGCGGCGCAGACCTGGCCGACAACACCGCGCGGCAAGTTGTGCTCCAGCGCACGCTGGGGCTGCCCACACCGGGCTATCTTCACACGCCGCTGGTGCTGGGCACCAACGGCGAAAAGCTGTCCAAACAAAACGGTGCGCAGGCGTTGGATGTGAATGATCCGCTGACGGCATTGAACCGGGCGGCTAAAGTGTTGGGGTTGCCCGCACAAACGGGTGAGCTCACGCAGGCACTGGCCGCGTGGACAATGGTTTGGCAGAGGACGGATTTTTGACCATGGATTGCTCAAATGCAATGCGTTTTTATCTTTGAAGTTTGAACCCATGATGCAACTCGTCACACCAGCGGAACACTATCTTGAGAGCTACGTGGCGGCGCTGAAGCGCGGATGGTCGCCAAACAATGAGCGGGGCCTGGCCGCCGCAGCCGACGAGCTCGCGCAAATTGAGCTTGATTCGAAGTCGTTCATCGAATCGATGGACGACAGGGAGGGCAATGGCCCGCCTGTCAAAACCCCGGATGGCTCATTTGTGCCGCGTTTGCCCGGCTTCAGGCGCTGGATGTGGGACGGAGAATTCGCGGGCACTATCGGCTTTAGATGGCAGCGTGGGACGGCAGAGTTGCCACCCTATTGCCTGGGCCACATTGGCTACTCTGTCGTTCCCTGGAAGCAACGCCGGGGCTATGCAACGGCAGCGCTCCTGCGCATGCTGGACGAAGCACGCCTGATGGACATGCCCTACATAGACATCACCACAGACCCTGACAATTTACCATCGCAGAAGGTCATCCTCGCAGCCGGTGGCACGCTTCATGAGCGGTTCAACAAACCTCCTCAATACGGCAGCAAACCCTGCCTTCGCTTTCGCATCACGCTGGCTTAAAGTCACAAGTCTGGGTTGATACATCCGGTTTGAGTCGCTATGGAGAAATCGGCGATTTTCGCTTTATAGGTTCGGCCCGGTTCTGGCAGGCCCCTCCTTACAATCCCCTTGTGATGAACGCAACAACTTCCCCCGAAATTCCCGCATCCGCAGGCCAGGCCCCTGCGGATGTGGCCTACCCCAAAAACATCAAGAGCTTTGTGCGCCGCGCTGGCCGCACCACGGCAGGCCAAGCCCGTGCATTTGAGACTCAGGGGCCCAAGGTATTGCTGCCCTACAAGGCAGGCGCTATTGATTTTGTAGCTAACCATGCAGGTTCTATGTGGGCCAATGACCAAAATGACCAACAAAGTCATCCTGTGGTGCTGGAAATCGGCTTTGGCATGGGCGAAGCCACCGCGCAGATTGCCGCGACGCTGCCAGACACCCGTTTCCTGTGCTGCGAAGTGCATGAGCCCGGTGTGGGGGCGCTACTCAAGCGCATTGGCGAGCAGAACATCAGCAACATCCGCATCATTGCGCACGATGCCGTTGAAGTGATCGACAACATGCTGCCGGTTTGGACTGCTGCACAAGGCAACGGGCTGGACGGCGTGCACATCTTCTTCCCCGACCCCTGGCACAAGAAGCGGCACAACAAGCGCCGCCTGATCCAGCCGCCGCTGATTGCCAAGCTGGCCGCGCGCCTGAAGCCCGGCGGATACCTGCATTGCGCCACCGACTGGCAACCCTATGCCGAGCAGATTCTTGAAGTGCTGAGCGCCGAGCCGCTGCTGCGCAACCGCGCCCTCACCACGCACCCCGAGCTGGCCGGTTACGCGCCCAAGCCCCACTATCGGCCGCTGACCAAGTTTGAAAACCGGGGCATCAAGTTAGGCCACGGCGTGTGGGACGTGGTGTTTGAACGGGTCTGAAGTACCTCCCAACCGCAATGGCGTCGGGCCGGGCTGCGTGTTCCTGCCAGAGGGGCCATGGGCCACGGTGGCCGATTTTTTGTTCCAGCGATTTCCCGGTGTGCCGCAAGCCGAATGGTTGCAGCGGCTGGCCAATGGCGATGTGCTGGACGACGCGTGCCAGGCCATCACACCGCAAACCGCCTACACACCCAGGCGGCGGCTCTACTACTACCGCGCCGTGCCCAACGAGCCGCGCATTCCGTTCGATGAAGTGGTGCTGATGCAGGACGCGCATTTGCTGGTGGTGGACAAACCGCATTTTCTGCCCGTGTTGCCTTCCGGCAAATACCTGCACGAGACGGTGCTCACCCGCCTGAAAAAGCGGCTGGGGCTGGAACACCTGACGCCGATTCACCGCATTGACCGCGACACCGCCGGGCTGGTGCTGTTCTCCGTCCAGCCCACTACGCGCGATGCGTATCACGCGCTGTTTCGCGAGCACCGCGTGAGCAAGACCTACGAAGCAATTGCGCCGTGGAACCCGGGTCTGCCATGGCCCTTGCGTCGCGAGACGTGTGTGGTGCCCGCTGCGCACTTCATGCAGCAGGTGGAAGTCGATGGGCCCCCCAACACCCTCACCCACATCGCGCCACAGGAAGTGCATGGCGGGCTGGCACGCTACGAGCTGAAACCCGTCACCGGCCACCGCCACCAGTTGCGCGTTCATATGAACGCGCTGGGGCTGCCGATTGTGGGTGATGGCATTTATCCCGTGATCACGCCCGAGGGGCAAAC